>DYPU01000059.1 GCA_020719725.1 Anaerolinea sp.
GCCAGCGTTTATTGCTATTTTCGTGGCTCTGCACACGGTTTACACATGAGCCAAAGTTTTTACAGTTTACAAAAACATGCGCAGTTCTCAACCCATGCTAAAATAAGATAAGGTTTTTCCGTTTCCACCACACGTCTAGAAAGGAAATATGACAATGCAAACTCAATTCGATCCCATTGACCGTTCCGTCGAACATGAAACACCCCAGGCCTGGGGCAAACCCAAGATTTGGCTTATATCCGATGGAAAAAATAACACTCAAGCAGCCAAAGTCGCGATCGATCCAGACGAGGGGCCAACAGATACATTGGGTTTTCCTGGAGGTCCATTATCCTAGTGCAGGAACTTTCCGATTTTAGACTGACAACAAAAGATTTTGGTCTCTACCGTAATTAACGGGAATTTCACACACTTGAGCCTGCGGCACAGTGCAGGCGGAGTCCGCTGAGAAAACAGCATTAAAAAACTCCGTACTCTCGGCGTCTTCGTGGTTATCCGTTATTAATTCAAAGCCCTTTCCCGTCAGAAACGGGAGAGCTAGATTTTCTTAATATCAGTGAACAATACCGGCTGCATTCGCACCGGTATTGTTTTTTATTCGGATGTGGCGAAAAGCAGGGCTTAAATATTATTGAAGCGTGTATAATGTGGAGAATTTCACAAAATTCGCGTTTGTACAGTCCAGGAGACATCCATGCAAGAACCATCAGCAATCCTGCTTCGCAAAAAGAGTACTCATGAAAACACTCATCCCTGGCATAAACCGCAGGCATGGGTGATCCAGAATGCCGGCAACACGACCCAAGAAGGCAAGGTTCACCCGGATTGGGGAGAATCAAATGTGACATTTTATGGGGCAGTGCATGTAGGCGCGCTGTCATAGCTTTGCCACCCAGCACAACCGCTTGTCGGTTTATTGATTAGGCTCAAAAAAAAAATATCATATCAGGAGGCATCCATGCAAGAACAATCTAAAACCCCGGCAATCAGGCCGGATACATCTGCCCAACTCCAGCCCTGGAGCAAGCCGAGCATTTGGCTTATATCAACCCCGCACAACACAGAAGGCAAAGGGCTTCCTGGTTCTGAGACCACTACGGATGCGGTTTATGCACCATCCTAGTTCCTAACCCTGCCACCTCCCGGCAGCCTAATTTTTTGCGCTCCTTTTTGCGAAGTCCAGAGCTTTTTGGCGTGGTTTCGAACGCAAACTTCAGGGCTTTGCGCCGCCAAAGGCGCTGTACATTCACCACCCCATGAGCCTTCTTGTTCCCGCTCCCTCCAGGGCGGGAACAGCTTTTTATTTCATCTGTTGTGTAGCGTGGCATAAATGTCGCGCTACACATTTGCGCGTTCAATCAATACCTTCGCCAAATTATGGGTTCTTGATGATTTTCCGTAAAAACCTGTACACGGATGACACGGATTTACGGATGAACACGGATAAACCGAAAAATCGCTTTTAAAGCTCTTAAAATCCGTGTATTTCTGTATTGGTCACAGAAAGGATAGACATTTTGCGAAAACCGTATTTCGCAAACAGGCCCCAAAATCAGCACGGAGACACTGAGTTCACGGAGTTTTAAAAGGTTTTCTCGGTGCTTTCCGTGTCTCCGTGCTGAAATGAGTGACAAACGGTTGTTTAGCCTTTGCTTGACTAATACAAAATCCGTGTATTTCCGTGTAATCCGTCAAATCCGTGTACAAAAAAGCCTGAATCATAGGAATTTCCATACGGTCGCGTTATGTTTTTCATTTTGGCGGAGGTATTATTCAATACAAATATTAAACAGGAATACGAACCATCTGATAAAATCACAAAGCCTTAATTCCTGCTTGTAAGAAAGATCAACCGATGACCGCTGAAATCACCCCCCTGAGCCTTGATTCCATCGTCTCGCGCTCGCAAGATATCCTGGCCGCCGATATGGGCGGCGAAACCGTCATGCTCGACATGCAGCAAAATGCCTACTTCGGCATGGACAGCCTCGCCAGCCTGATCTGGGAAATGCTCGCCGAACCGGTGCGCGTCTCAGACCTGTGCGCCGCCTTGCAGGCAAAATTTTCCGTCGAAGCCGAAGAATGCCAGCGCGATGTGCTCGACTTGCTGACGCAGATTCAAACCTGGAACCTGCTGAATGTCCACCCTGGTTAAGCGCCTGCGCAACCTGCCCGGCGCGCTGGCGCTCATGCTCGAAGCCTGGCTGCGCCTGGGCCTGGCCCGCTACGCCATCCTGTATGGGCGCGGGTTTGCCGCCCTGGCCGCGCCCTGGGGCGCACCCATGTACGAAACCTTTCGCCAGCCGCTGGCTGACCCGCATCTACCCCGGCGCATCGCCCGCGCCATCGAACGCGCCAGCCGCGTCACACCCTGGGTCAGCAATTGCCTGCCGCAGGCCATCACCGCCAAGCAAATGCTGCAAAAACGTGGCCTGCGCAGCACGCTCTACCTGGGCCTGGCCCGCGCCAGCGCCGAAAAAGTGAGCGCCCACGCCTGGCTGCGCTGCGGGCAGTTTTTTGTCACCGGCGGCAACGGGCGCGGCTTCACCGTCGTTGCCAGCTTTGCCGAAAGCGACGAGCGCGGCCCGACAGCCGTTTCATCGTTTCCTCAGGCCCAGACCGCTGTAGACTGGCTCAAATAGGAGTCTGATTCCATTATGTTTGCCGGAAGCTTTACCCGCCGCGCCCTGCCCGCGCCAGCCGCATCCCCCAAAAACCTGCTCCAGGCCCTGTTTCCCTTTCGCCAGCCCGACCGCCAGGGCGAATGGCAGAACGGGCCTTTTCAAATGGTTCAGGGCCTGTTCCACAACACCCCCGAATCGCATCACGAAAGCGTCCCTTACATTTGCCCGCAAAGCGGCCTGATCATCGCCGCCTGGGCCAGGCTCGATAATCGCGCAAGCCTGCTTGCCAAGCTCCAATCTGAAATCAGCCATCTAAAATCCCCAATACCCGATCCCGTCCTGATCCTGCGCGCCTACCTGCACTGGGGAAGCGATTGCCTGGCGCATTTGCTGGGAGATTTTTCTTTTGCGATCTTCGACCCGGCAGCGCGCACCGTTTTCCTGGCCCGCGACCCGCTCGGGGTGCGTCCGCTCTACTACCGGCTGGATGATTCCCGCCTGCAATTTGCCAGTAGCGCCGCCGTCTTTGAGCACGTCCCCGCCTGGCAGGCCGAAAAAGACCCGGACTGGATGGCGCGCTACCTGATGCACCTTTCACAAAACCCGGCCACCAGCGCCTATCGGGACGTTCTCAAACTGCCCCCCGGCCACTGGCTGCTGGTCAACGAGCAGGATGCCCGCCTGGAGCGTTACTTCCACTTTCGAGACGACGCCCCGCCCGCCACCCACCGCAGCGAAGAATGGGTCGAAGCCTACCGCGCCCTGTTGGAAGAAGTCATCCGCGACCAGATGCGCTCGGCCTACCCGCTCGGCACTGAAAACAGCGGCGGCATCGATTCGGCCACCCTGACCGCCTACCTGGCCGAGTTCCTCGCGCCTCCCGGCGATAACTTGTTCAGTTTTGGTTTTGCCCACGCCGATCAGGAACCGGCCTTCATCCTCGAAACCAGCCGCGCCAAACACATTGCCCACAACTACATCAGCACCGGCCGCGACCCGTCCAACGACGAGAGCATCCCGCGCGGGCTGGCAACCCTCGGCTACCCTGAAGAGCATGGCAATAGCAGCGGGCATATCCCCTTTTACCGCGAAGCGCAATTGCACAACATCCGCACCCTGTTTTCGGGTTTTGGCGGCGATGAAGTGGTCACCAACCCCGGCCATCACCTGCGCTGGGAACTGCTCGACTCTGGCAACCTGCCTGGGCTGTGGGATATTCTGCCCGGCAGCCTGCTCACCCGCCCCCTGCGTCTCGCTAAACTGCTGACAGTTGGACGCAATAAACCGGCCTACAACCCCAACTTCCTGCATGCCTGGAACCAGCGCTGGCCGCATTACATTGTCCATCCGCAGGCGATTGAGCGCTTAGGGTTGCGCGAAGAATACATGGAAACTGCCCGCTACGATGCCCCCTACCGGCGGATTAATGATTTCATCCTGCAACACCATCTCACCCGAATGCAAATCACCACCCGGCTCGAAAACTGCACCCTGGTGGCGGCTTCCTACGGCATCGAATATCGCTGGCCGCTCTGGGATGTGCGCCTGGTGCAGCAATACCTTTCGACCCCCTCAATTGAAAAAGTCGGGCCGCATGGCATGGGCCGCTACCTGCACCGCCGCGCGATTGATGCTGTTGTGCCCAAAATGGTCGCCTGGAAACCGAGCAAAGACATGGGCTATGCCCGCGTGATGCAGGATAGCCAGATTGCCAACCCGCATCTCATCGAACAAGCCCGCCAGCAAGAAGCCCACCTGCACCCCGCCCTGCAAGAAATTGTGGACCGCGAAAAACTGCGCCAGCAAATTGCCAATTACCAACCCGGCAAAGCAGAACTAAACGTCCGTTTCACCTTCCAGCGCAATATCCGCGCCCTGGCCTGGCTCAACACCTGGCTGTATGGCGGCGAAATGCCCGGTTAATCTTTGGAAAGCAGGCCGCCTGCAAAGATTTGCGGCGTGGCCGTTCCCCAGCCCGTATTGCCCTCCAGCAGGATGGGGCCTTGCGGGGTCAGCACCCAGTCCCAGGCAATTGCGTCAATCTCCGTAAATTGGCTATGGGCGTGCCTCGTAAATTGAACCAGCGCATCCCAATCGGGTACATTACCGATTGGTTTGGCTTTTTCCCAAAACCGGTTTGCATCGGCGGTAAGCTTTTCGCTCCAATGCCCCTGTGGCGCAAAAGGACGCAGCTGCCCGCTTTCGGTGTTAATCGGTAAAATCTGGTAACGGGTGTGTCCGCTTTTTTCGTGCCTGCCCGTCGGAACTTCCAGCGTCGCGCTCAGACAGGTAATTTCCTGTCCCTGCCAGCGGCTGATATAGCGCACCGTAATCACTTCCTCGCTATAAGCCAATTCCGCCAGCGCGGGATGATTTTCCAGCAAGGGCTGGATCAGCGCATCATCCCGCTTGCACAGCCCGCGCCAGGCCGCTTCCACCGCCTCGCCATCTTCCAGCGAATGCCCCTGAAAGGTCTGGCCGCGCAATTCGCCAGCCTGCCAGCGGACACTGAAAGCCCCAATCCCACGATTGCCGCTGCGGGTTTTGCAAAACACCTGCGCGTCTGGCGCAAGCAAGCTGGCGAGCGCGGGCGGCGCATCCGTTCGGGAAACGACTCTCCAGCTGTCCACCACCGGTATGCCCAACCCGCCCAGTTTTTCAGCCAGTACCTGTTTATCCTGGATCATTTTCATCCCCGCGCCTGTCCCGCCCCTGGCCCGGTTGCGCCACTGCTGGAAGGCCGGTACTTCATGATCGTAAATGTAATCCAGGGCGCGTTCCGGCTGGCGATACAGGCCAAACTGATAAACCTGATAAGGCGGGATGCCCCACGTGAACGCCAAATCCAACACAAGCGCGGCCTGCCACTTGAGCGAAATCCCTTCATTCTTGCGTACTGTCGCCCCAAAGCGGCGCAGCACCCGCCAGCAAGCTGGCAGGGCATGAAAAGCGCGCCAGCGCAGGACCAACCATAACTCAAAAAACAGCCAAAGCACGCGAGGCCAACGTTTGCCAGCCTGCCACCAGATCTGGCGGTGCAAGAGAATCCGCTGATCGGCTCCTGAAAAAAAATAACGCCAGCCCAATAATCCGTGTGGCAAGGCGCGATGCAAAAAATAGGTCAGTTTTTTCATATTCCCCTATTATAATCTTCTACCATGAGCTTCCAACACCTGCCCCGCTACCGTCCCCTGCAAATTGTCCGTAACCTGGCCCGCGCCCTGGGCATGGTCTGGCGCATCGCCGCGCGTTGGACGATGGTCAATGCCGCTCTCGTCCTGCTACAAGGCCTGCTGCCCCTGGCCGCGCTCTACATTGTCAAATTGGTGGTCGATTTTGTCACCGAAAACCTGGCCGCGCCGGATAAAAGCGCGGTCTTTCAACAAGCTCTGGGCTGGATTGCCCTGGCCGGAGCCGTGACCCTGTTCTCGTCCCTGGCGCGCGCCCTGAGCGAATACGCCGCCGAAGCCCAATCCCTGCACGTCACCGATGCGATTGCCAATATCCTGCACGACCAATCCATTGCCGTTGATTTGCGCTACTACGAAGACCCCTCCTACTACGATACGCTTCACCGCGCCCAAAAAGAAGCCCCCTTTCGCCCGACCAAAATCGTCAACGGTCTGATTCAACTGGCCCAAAATGGCATCTCGCTGCTCAGCATCCTGGCCCTGCTAATCTCCTTTGGCGGCTGGATGGCCGCCCTGCTGATGCTGGTGGGTTTGCCGGGCATCGTCCTGCGCATGATGCACTCCAAGCGCCTGTACACCTTCGATAAAACCCAGACCGAAAAAGAACGCCGCTCGAATTTCTATCACAGCGTGCTGGTCGATGTTCCTTTTGCCAAGGAAGTGCGCCTGTTTGATTTGGGCGGCCTATTTAAGGAACGTTACCGCCAGTTGCGCACCGAAATCCGTGAGGGAAAACTCGCCCTGGGTGCGCGCCGCGTGCGTTCGGAACTGTTGGCCCAAACCCTGGTCACGCTGGCCTTGTTTGGGGCTTTAGCCTGGCTGGCCTGGCGCGCCCTGAACGGGATGCTCTCGCTCGGCGATGTGCTGGTCTATTTCCTCGGTTTTCAAAATGGACTTAATTTCCTGCAAAGCCTGCTCAAAGCCCTGGCAGGCCTGTATGAAGATAACCTCTTCCTGACCAATCTCTACCGCTTCCTCGATTTACAACCCGCCATCCAATCGCCGCCCAACCCGCTGCCTGTGCCAGCCCCGCTGAAAAGCGGCCTGTATTTTGAAAATCTCACCTTTCAGTACCCAGGCCGAACCCAGCCCGCCCTGCAAGATGTCAACATTCGGATTGCGCCTGGCGAGGTGATTGCCCTGGTTGGCGAAAACGGCTCCGGCAAAACGACGCTGGTCAAGCTGCTATGCCGCCTGTACGACCCAACCCAGGGCGCGATTCTGGCTGATGGCATCAACCTGCGCGATTTTGACCCATCCGCCTGGCGGCGGCAGGTTGGCGTCACCTTCCAGGATTTTGCGCGCTACGCCATGACCATCCGCGAGAACATCTGGCTGGGAAACACTGAAACCACCTCCGATCTCGACCGGATTTCCCAGGCCGCCGAGCGCGCCGGGGCCGATGAATTCATCCGCGACCTGCCGCAAGGCTACGAAACCATGCTCGGTCACTGGTTTTTCCAGGGCCAGGAACTCAGCGGCGGCGAATGGCAAAAAATCGCCCTGGCGCGCAACTTCTGGCGCGAAGCCAACATCCTGGTGCTGGATGAACCCACCAGCGCCCTGGATGCGATTGCCGAAGAAAAACTCTTCCATGCCTTTCGCTCGGTCCTGGCCGGACGCACTGGCATTCTGATCAGCCACCGCTTTTCCACCGTTCAAATGGCCGATTGCATTTATGTGCTGGACAATGGCAAAGTCATCGAAAGCGGCACTCATGCCGAACTATTGTCCAAAAATGGGCAATATGCCCGTTTGTACCAAAGTCAGGCTCAGTATTACCAGTAGTGGTAATTCTGGCAACTGACCAACAAAACATCTGGTTTGGCACGGATATTTGCCCCAAAAATTATTTAAGAAGGTACTTTTATGCCTTAATCAAAGTTTTCGGCGCTGCAAAAGCGTGCCCATTACAAAACGATACAGGTGTGTCCTTCGTGGGGGTTCAGCGCGACAGCCAATATATTCCCGAGAATATGGCCCACTAAAAAGTAGAACCGTATGCAAGCGCCGCCGATCTCTACAGCCAAAGTTCCCATGTCGGCATGTGCTGCAATGCGCCTGGAAATCCCGCGCCTGAAAGCAGAGATCGACCGGGGTATGGATGATATGCTCGTAGATGGAACAATGCTACACCTTATTCAACAATATATTCAGAGTGCTGTTACCGGCTTTCTGCCCACAGCGCGACCAACCCTTCCCGCCCCCACAGCGCTTCCGCTTCTCTCAACAGCTATCCCGCCGGTATGCTGGGGGAATGAAGTTTGTCACGAATGTAACCTACCCCGACAATAACATGAAAAGTCCGTTCTTCATCAAACCCAGAGATGGTTTTATAAAAGCCTGGCAGGTGCAAAACACTGGAACCTGCACCCGGATGCCCACAAAAAGATTTTCAGCAATTCAAGGTACCATAATTTTCAAAAATCTTTGGCGTAATCAATCTGTACACCCTCATGCCCCTTCCCGAAGTTTTTTTGAAAAACTTCGGGATTTTTCTCAACAGCAATTCAACCCGCCGCCATCTGTTATGCTATGCCAATGAACAAAATCACTGGCACCCGCTAGAATGAATCAAATTCATTCATTTGGCCCTAAATTTTATGGCAACCACCCCAAATAGCCTATTGCTGGCAATTTTATCCAATACTTACACGCAAAATTACCTGCAAGAAATGCTTTACAGGTCTAATTTCACACTGGAATTTTGCACAGAACCCGAACAAGCCCTGCCAGAAGCCCACAACCTGCTGCCAGATGCCATTCTGCTGGATAGCGATTTGCCAAATTTTGATTGCAATGAAATTTGCCGCCGCCTAAAAGCCGACCCGCACCTGAAGGGCGTTCCCGTCGTTATGCTGGTAGACTTAAACGACCGCAAAGCCAAAGCCAAAGCGCTTTCCGCTGGAGCCGATGATTTTCTTAATAAACCCTTCGACGGCATCGAACTACTGGTACGACTGCGCACCCTGACCCGTCTGCATCATTACGATCAGCTTTTTGCCGACCTGGAACGCTTCGACTGGATGGTAGCCCACGCCCAGGAAGGCTATCTCATTCTCGACAATGACTCAATCATCCAGTATGCTAACGAACGCGCAGTCAATATGCTCAACCTGCCCGAAAACCCAGATGGACTCGATTTTACGCAGGTCGTAGAAGCCAATTACGTCGCCCGGCCCACCGAAAGCTGGAAAACCTGGCAGCAAGACCCCTCACCTTGTTTTTTAATGCGCCCAGAAAACATCAACGCCCGCGCCTTTTGGATGGTGCTCGAAGCCCTGGACACCTCCATCGGAGCCGCAACCCAGCGCATCGTGCGTCTGCGCGACGTGACCGAGAAAATGTCCATTTACCAGGATATTCGACGTTTTCACGATACCATCACCCACAAACTACGCACCCCCATCTCAATTTTAGCCACCAGCGTCTCACTCTTAAATTCGCAAATAGAGCATCTTTCACCCGAAGAAGTTAAGGAACTGGCGGTTTCTGCCGCAAAAGGAGCCGAGCGGCTGGTATGGGAAGTGCGCGACGTTTTAACCTACATCGACGCCCCACTCGCCATCAACATCGGCGAACCACTCTGGCTAAAACACCTGCCGCGCATGATTCAGGCCATTGCCCAAAAAATCAACCTCAAACACCTCAACTTCTCGCTGCCAGAATGCTATGAAAACGAACGCATCAGCCTGACACCCGATGCCTTTGAATTGGTTTTGACCGAAGCGCTTGAAAATACAAAAAAATTCCACCCACAGCATGACCCAAAAGTAGATATTTCGATTGGACAAACCGAATCGGGCTTGATTCACTTCCGAATTATCGATGATGGCGTTAACCTCTCCGCCGAGCAACTTTCCTGGGCCTGGCTACCCTACTTTCAGGGCGAAAAAACCTTCACCGGCGAATTGCCCGGCATGGGGCTGGGCTTTCCACTGATGGCAACCCTCATCTGGGGCGCAGGCGGCACATTGCGCCTAAGCAACCGCCCAGACAGGCCAGGCATCCTGGTAGAGATGAAAATCCCAACAATTCGAGAATAGGCCTTCAAAATTTACAACACATCCCATAAAGAATTTCTGACACACCCAACTCAAAAAGCATCCAGGCGCAAAAAAGGCGTACAATTGCCCAACAAGCAAAATTCCTAAAGCCCGCGGCAAATTGTCGTATAAGGAAAATGATAATAATGAAACAATGCGTATGGAAGCTATGAAACAAATCCAACAACTCAATCAACTCAACATCGTCGCCCTGGCAGGCGGCGTAGGCGGCGCAAAACTAGCCGATGGCCTGGCTCAAATTTTACCGCCCGAAGCGCTCACCATCATCGTCAACACCGGCGATGATTTTTCGCATTGGGGCCTAAACATCTCCCCCGATCTAGACACAGTTTGCTACACGCTAGGCGGACTGGCAAACCCACTCACCGGCTGGGGCCGGCTAGATGAAAGCTGGACTGTTTTCGAACAAATGGAAGGCCTCGGCGCTGAAAACTGGTTCCGGCTGGGCGATAAAGACCTGGCTACCCACCTGGAGCGAACTCGCCGTTTAAGGGCCGCAGAGCCACTCTCCAGCATCACCCGCGATTTTTGTCAGCGCTGGGGCATTCGCCCAACGGTTTTGCCAATGACCGATGACCCGCTCGCCACGGTAGTTGATACCGTCGAATTTGGCGAACTGACCTTTCAAGAATATTTTGTCCACCAACACTGTGAGCCAACTGTACGCGGATTCCGCTTTGCCGGGCTGGAAGCTGCCACCCCAGCCCCTGGCGTTTTGGCCGCCCTGGAAAAAGCCGATGCCGTAGTGATTTGCCCCTCCAACCCCTGGGTCAGTATTGATCCAATTTTGAAAACGCTCAAGCACCAGGAACTTTTTGCATCCAAACCTGTAATCGCCGTCAGCCCGCTGATCGGCGGCGAAGCGCTGAAAGGCCCGGCGGCCAAGATGTTTAAAGAACTCGGGTTTGAGGCTTCGGCCTTAGCGGTAGCCAGGCATTACGGGAGTCTGCTTCTAACAGGATTCGTACTAGACACAGTCGATTCTGCTTTAGCGGAACAAGTTGCCGGGCTGGGAATCGTCCCCTTTTCCACCAATACGATTATGAAATTGTCTGACAACCGGCGACAATTGGCAGAAGATATGCTACACTTTGTTCAGAGATTATCTGTATGACTATTTGGGCCATTGTGCCGGTCAAACCCCTTCGACTTGGAAAATCGCGCCTGGCTGGCGTTTTGAGTGACGATGAACGCACGGTCTTAAACCGCATGTTTCTTGAAAACGCGCTGTCTATTTTGCGTGAAACGCCTCAAATTGGGCAAACGCTGGTGGTAAGCCGTGATCCGGCGGCGCTGGCTATTGCCCGCGAGCTTGGAGCGCGCACCGTACTGGAAGATGGTACGCCCAGCCTGAACAACGCCTTGCAACGCGCAACGTTGCTGGCAAAAGCCTTTGAAACCAGAGGGGTACTGATTTTACCCGCAGATTTGCCCCTACTAACCCAGCCTGATTTGGAAAGTTTGCTGGCGCAGATGGAACCGGCTCCGTTTGTGGCAATTGCCCCAGATCGCCACCGGGATGGCACGAATGCCTTGTTGGTGGCTCCACCTGGTTTGCTAAAATATGAATATGGGCCGGGTTCTTTTGAGAAACATTGCGAATTGGCGCGCCAGGCTGGCGCAAAGCTAACGATCTTTGAAAACCCAAACCTGGCGCTTGATCTGGACACCCCGGCAGACTTGGATTTATTCAATGCGGCAAAAGTGAAACTCTAACAGGCATCTTTGTCGTATTGTAAAAACAATCACCTCAACCACAATTCGGAGGAAGCATGACGCAAAGAGTGGCTTTGTATTTGCAAGATTCGCATGACCTGCGCGACGGGTTGGATTATGCCCGTTATGCAGAAGAAAAGGGGTTCGAGGCTGTCTGGCAAGCCGAATCGCGCCTGGTGCGGGATGCTATTGTGCCGATGGCCGCTTATGCCGCCGTGACAGAAAAAATCAAGGTAGGGTCGGGTGTCATCAACAACTGGACACGCAATATCGGCCTGTTGGCTTCCACTTATCTCACTCTGGACGATTTGGCTCCGGGCCGCATCATTTGCGGCATTGGGGCGTGGTGGGATCCGTTGGCTAAGAATGTTGGCATCGACCGCCGTAAACCACTGACGGCGATGAAAGAGACCGTGCAGGTTATGCGCCGCTTGCTGAATATGGAACGGGTTAGCTTTGATGGTGAGTTTATCCATGTCAATGGCATCGAATTGGATGTGGTGCATGGCCGCCGTGAGCCGCGCAACGTGCCCATTATGATTGGCGCAACCGGCGATATGATGATGGAACTGACCGGCGAAGTGGCTGATGGCGCAGTTCTTAATTATTGCGTGGCCCCAGAGTACAATGACCGCGCGCTGGAACTGCTCGATAAAGGGTTACGCAAATCGGGCCGCAGCATGGACGATTTCGACCGCCCACAATTGATTGTCTGCTCGGTAGACCACGATCATGATAAAGCCATCGATTACAGTAAAATGTTGCTTTGTCAATACATGGCCCAACAACCGCACATTGCCAAAGCCAGCGGTGTTAGCGACGAGGTAGTTCACGAAATTCAGTCCATTTTAGGCTGGCCTGCCACCAAAGAACAAATCTTAAAGGCCAAGAACCTGGTTCCAGATGAGCTGGTACACAAAATTACAGCTTCTGGCACTCCCGAAGAAGCCCGCGCCAAAGTGGCCGAATATACCAAACGCGGCTGCACCTGCCCTATTCTGTACCCGGTTGGCGGCAACTTTAAACTACTGATCGACACCTTTGCCCAGGCCTGATGCGCCCAACCAATAGACATTACTGGGCTGGCTGGTCAGCGCCAGCTCAACCGACCTCAAGAAAAAAAGCATCTTCTCAGGCGAGAAGATGCTTTTTCTTTTCCCCATCCAAACGCTCACCCTTTACGAACTTCCATCAAATCCCTGGTAATATGCGCAGAATTCATAGACCAGAATCGCCGGGTCGGGCAGGCCAGACGGTTGAGCAGGTAATATTAACCTTTGAGCGCCTTTTTGGCATCCTTCAGCGCCCAAACATAATGCGCGGCAGTGTTGGCATTCAGATAAGCCATCAGCGTATTCTGGTTCATCCATTTATACAAGCCAGGCGCGCTCAAATCAGAATCGGGCAGCTTTTCGATGAACTGCAGTGTTAGGTGGTGCGACTCGCGGAAAAGCGTCAGCGCCTCACCCGGAGTTAGGGGTTGATATTTTTGATAGATAGCCTGATTCAGCGCCGGGAGTTGGCTCCACTTGTAGCCGAGGGCTGGCACTGCGGGGTTTTCTCCGCGCAAGCCGCTTTCATACCATTTAAAGAACATTTGCTGCCACTCGTACAGGTGCGCGAGGATGTCTTTCACAGCCCAGGCTCCAAGAGCAGGCGCATGAGCCAATTGTTCGTCAGTCAGCGAGGCGATTAATTTTTCGAGAGCGGCATATTCTTTCTCAATCGAAGCAAGCAGTTGGGTTTTATTGAGCGGTCGAGACATGGGGACTCCAGAATCCAGAATGCAGAATGATAAATGTAGAATATCGGTTCACTTCGTTACCGGGTGGCGCAAAATCGTCTTGAGCTTGGCCGGGTCGGCCCGCATTGGATCGCCGAGGTAGATTTCGTGATGCTGGCCGGTTTTTTGGAGCGATTCAGCCTGGATGAAAATATCCATTTTTTCAACGGTGGCAGGCTCGGCGGCGTAGGGGCCGAGATGCAGCATTTGCACGGCGAGACCTTCGTGAAACGGTTCCAGCCGCAGCCGCGAGAAAACTTCCATTTCTCCCTTCTTTTTGCGCAGCTTGGCAAGGGCTTCAGCAAAGATTTCGGGTGTAACCAGGTCGGGCTGCATGATCTGAACGGTGTAGAACCAATTGTCTTTGACGCTGATTTCAAAGTGGCCGTCCTCGACCCACCACAGGCCTTCGAGCGGCATGACCGGGTAATCGACCGGGTTTTCGGCGCGCTGCTTGAGCATAAACTTGAGGGTGTAGGCCGCGCCAAAAAGGGCTTGTAAATTTTCAGCGAAGCGCGGCGAATCGCTGGGGCCATGACCGGGTTCGATGGCACCGTCGATACGCAGGAAGGTCAGGCGCGGCACATCCACCAATTGCGGGGCTTTGGCCGAAGGGCTGAGCAGGGGTTTGAATTGTTTTTTCAGGTCGAGCGTTTCCATTTTTTCTCCTTGAAGGATTTACCATTCGATGTCTGAGTCCAGCTTGCGGCAGAAGCGTTTGCAATAGTCCACATCTTTGAGGCCGAGTTTGGCCCCGGCTTGCAGGCAGCGGGCCAGGATTTCGGCGGAGGGCAGGCGCAGGTAGTCGGCGGCGCTTTGAACGCCAATTTGCCAGAGCAGGGCAGCATAAGCCGGGCCGACACCGTTGATGCGCAGCAGGTCGCTGAGTTGCAGGGCGCGAATGATTTTTTCTGGCGTGAAGCCCAATTGGGCAGCGATTTGATGTCGGCTGGTGGGGGTAGCGGCCTGTTCGTACAAGTCGCAGGTGGTTTTGAGGGCGGCGCTTGCCAGGGTTTCGAGTTCTGGGCCTGAGAAAATTCCCAGTTCGGACAGGGCAACCGGCTTGGAGAGGTAGCTGTTTACTTCGCGGTTGAGGATGGTCAAGTATTCGGGGCTGACGGCGAGCGAGGCAGCCAACTCTGGGTATTTCTGCTTATTGGCAAGCTGTTTTCGCAGGGCTTCGAGCTGGGAAATCCCTTTTTCTTTCAGGGCGGCAATGGTTTCGGGGAGGTTTTCGAGCAAAATTCTCCGTCCAGGGAGCAAGTCGATGCTGGTGAGAATTTGCTGGAATTCATCCAGGGTGATTTTGGCGAGGTTAATCGAGTACATGGGAGGCTCCGAAATGCGGAATGATGAATGCAGAGTGCAGAACATCCAATATCGAAGATCGCTTCACTTCATTGCTCAATTTCTGCTCATTTACCCTGCAAGAAATCAGCCACCAGCCGGGCAAATTCGGCAGGCTGCTGCTAGAAGCCAAAGTGGCTGGCGTTTTCGATAACGACGAACTGCGCATTTGGGAAAGTATCGCTGTACAGGCGGCTGGCGGCCTCGCTCTGCAAATCGTCTGCGCCGTGGAGCACCAGCACCGGGGATGTGACCTTTTCCAGCGCGGCGCGGTAGTCGTGCATCTGGCCGAGGCTGATGTACATGCCCCAGGTCATCCAGCCGCCAGGTTCGCCCTGCTCAATTGCTTCGTCTGCCGGAATGTCCACTACCGAGATGTAGTATTCACCAAATTTCGCATCGCGGGCGACCAGTTCGGCCTCGGTTTTGGTAAAAAGGGTATTGAAGTCGAAGTAATCTTTTATAAAGGCATCATATTCGGCCCGTTGGCTTTCGGGCAATTTGGCGCGGACGCTGGCGAACAGGTCGCTCTCCGGTTCGGGCGAGGGTATAACCAACATATTGGCCGGGGAAACCAAGACCAGCGCAGCGACATGCTCCGGGAACTCGGCGGCATAGAGCGAGGCCAGGAATCCGCCCCAGGAGTGGCCGATAAGAATCAGCTTGTCTTCGCCAAGCAGTTGGCGGATGCGCTCGATGTCGGCGAGTTGCGCGCCTATGCCGAGGGTCTGGTCGAGGCGGTTCATGTTTTCGTAGGTATTCTGCGACTCGAAGCGGTCAATCGGGCGGGTGGATTGGCCGCAACCGCGCTGGTCGTAGTAGTGGAAGCGATATGTTCCGGTCAGCGGTTCCAGGCCGCGCATCGGCTCACGAAAAGGCATTCCCGGCCCACCATGGATGACCAGCACATTGCGGCCCTCGCCTTGCGAAAAATGATAAAGCTGGATGTCGGGTTCGACCAGCCAGAAATCCGGGTCGCCGCTTTGGGCAGGCGGCATCAGCGGGCCGCGCAGGTTTTGCCCGGCTGGTAGAGCGGCTGTTGGGTCAGCCACCAGAAACCTCCGGCCCCGGCAGCGAGCACTAGGACAATGGTGATGAGAATCATCAAAAGAGTTTTGCGTTTCATGTTCAATCCTTTTCTCTTGTTAGACTCTAAAGATTTCTGATACCTTTAGAGTTTTACGATTGAAATGTTTGCACCCTGGCCCAGCTCACCTGGGCGGGCAAAAAGCAAGAAAACTGTACGCGGATTAGACGGATTTCACTGATGAACACGGAAAGGAGCTTTTTAAAAGTTTTAAAAATCCGCGTTTTCCGTGCTATCCGTCAAATCTGTGTACCAAAGCTCTTTGTTTTCCCGGTCTTTGGGGAGCTTGTCCGGGTTAGGGTTTCCGGAATACAACTCCACCGCCGCCTGCGCCCACTCTTTAACCAATTGGCGCACTGCGGGCGGCTCGAGAACCGTCACTGCCAGCCCGTAAGCCAGAGCGGTGCTGGCGGCGGCGTTGGCCTCCGGCGCGCTAAAGGTCACTTCTACCGCGCCATCGGCCTGTTCGGCAAAAGTCTGCCAGTAGCCGCGTGTGTACTGTGCCAGGGCGGCAAACTGTGGGGCAAAGCGCAGGCGCACTTGCAACGGAGGTGATTCTTGCCACTCTTGCGCCACGTACTGGCGGATATCAAAATCGGCGGGGATGGAAAAACCCTGGTCGGTGAGCGCCAACTCGCTGATCCGATCCACCCGAAAGGTGCGCAGCGCCTCGCGCAGGTGACACCAGCCGACAGCGTACCACCAGCCCCAACGATGGACGAGCGCATACGGGTCCAGTTCGCGCTGCTCGCCCTGCGGCTTGGCCCCGCTCTGGTAGATCATGCTCACCCGGCGGTTTTCGCGCACCGCCCGGCGCAGCTTTTCCAGGCTGGGGGCGAGGGCCTGCATATCGGCGCAATTCATGCCTGTGGCGACCAGCGCGCGGCGCACCCAGGCAATTTCGTGGCGCTGCTCATCGGGCAGCACGTTTTCCAGTTTGGCGAGTGCGCCCTGGGCGGCTTCGCGGTAAAGCTGGCCCCACATCTCATAAACCAGACTCGTTCCCAGCGAAACAGCGACTGCTTCCTCGGGTGTAAAAACCAGCGGCGGGAGCTTGTAGCCGCGCACCAGCGAAAATCCGCCATACGGGCCGCGTTCGGCATAAACGGGCACACCCATTTCATCGAGCATCTCAAAGTAACGGTGCAGCGTGCGGACAGAGACGCCGAGCCGCCCGGCCAGATCGGCGGCCTTTTGGCCCGGCTGGCGCTGGAGCGTGAGAATCAGGGTGATAAGACGGGTCCGCGACTGTGGTCATCGGTCAATTCCTGGCATGATTATAGAATGGGTATATGTCAGATTATGACATAATTAACTCAATTTGCCTCCTTACGCGGAGAATTGGCTATCAACGACAATTAAAAATGGGGGTAGGTATATAAAACGGCGTTTTTTTGCCTTGTGGATTGCTCCAGCCTACAAATACATTAAAACCGGTCGAGCCTTAAACCAAAAAGGGCCAGGCTGGAGAATTTTTTCAGCCTGGCCCTTTTTGACGTAATTTCAGTCGTAACTACTCAGCCGTCAACGATTATGCCGTAACTCGGGCGGGATAAATCCCTGCCTCAGCGCATGGAAGTCGGCTGAAGCCGACTCATTTGGATAGCCCGAAGGTTTTTTTTGTACTGAGGCAGAGCTTCAGCCCGCCGAAACGGGCAAAAAATCAACAAGCCTGAGCAGTCACGTTCAGTCTTTCAAAATCGCATTCACTTGCTGCGCATCTTCCTGGCTCAATTTCCAACCTACAGCCCGCGCATTGGACTGAATTTGCTCCTGTTTGGTTGCACCCGAAATCACCGAGCAAACCGCGGGTTGAGCCAACAGCCAGGCTTCAGCCAATTCTGTCAACGAATGCTCACGCGCACTGGCCCAGGCCGTCAACTTTTCAATACGGTCATAATTGACATCGGTCATATACCTTTGGACATACTCGCTGCTCTCACCGCGCGACCCGGCTGGGGCCGCTTGTCCGGGCTGATACTTGCCAGTTAAAAAACCGCCAGCCAGCGGAAAATAAGGCACAAAACCCACCCCGTGCGCGGCGCAATAAGGCAAAACCTCGCGCTCCACCTCGCGCTCCAGCAGGTGATAGTGCGATTGCAGCGCCGCAAAGGCCGTCCAACCGCGAAATTCGGCCAACAGATTAGCCTTAGCGAGCTGCCAGGCCGCCAGGTCTGAAGCGCCAATATAACGAACCTTTCCCTGCCGAACAAGGTCATCCAACCCGCGCAAAGTTTCTTCAATCGGCGTGGATGCGTCCCAACGATGCAAATAATACAGATCGATATGATCACTTTGCAAGCGGCGCAAGCTGCTTTCAACTGCATTCATCAAGTGATAACGCGAAGCGCCCCGCTCATTGGGGCCAGCGCCGGTCGGCCAGAAAAACTTGGTCGCCAGCACAACTTTATCCCAGCGGCCCTTGAGCGCCTGCCCAAGTGTTACTTCCGATTGACCATTGGTGTAAACATCCGCCGAATCAATGAAATTAATGCCCATTTCCAGCGCCACGTCCAGCATATCATTCACAGCCGCTTGCGGCACATGCTCCGCGCCAAAACGATTCGTACCCAACCCGATCACAGAAACCTGCAAACCCGATTTTCCAAGATTACGATATTCCATCAAATGCCTCCTGATAAAAAATGATTGGCTTCCACAGCACAACCTACCTCAAACAGAACTATTTTCTCACAAAACTTCGCCATCATCAAAAAACACAACAGCCCGGCCCCGTTCACTTATTAGCCTGTTTTGCCAGGACTGAAGCCCTCTAACAATAAACAATGGCTCATTGGGAATCGCCGTGATTCGGCCATATATGGGGGTGTCTGGCAAAGA
>DYPU01000060.1 GCA_020719725.1 Anaerolinea sp.
GGCCAATTCGAAGTGGGGCGGTATTGAGGGTGAGGCGTTTGTTCTGCGGTTGAATTTCTACCCAGTAAATTGTTTCGGGTTTGGGGGCATGCATCATGCCGCTGATGGCGGTTTCGGCTTCGATCAGGCGGCGTTGCAGCCCGCTGAGTGAGCCGAGCGGGTCTTCCACTTCTTCCATTCCGTCTGCGTAAAGTTCTGCGGCGGCTTTGTAGGCCTCGCCCACCAATTTGAGTAACAGGCGCATGGTTTCGCCAGCTGCGTCCCAGCTGATTTCGACACTATCCCAGCCCTGGGCGGTGCGGGTGGCTGGCAGAATGCGCGTTGAGAAGGCATACAGGCTTTGCGGGCGGCCTTCCTGCATGTATTGCATAAATTCCATCAGCCCGTAGAAGAAATCGCGGGCCTGGTTTTCCAGCCGGAATGTCAGGTCGGAGGCGCGGTGAATGACGTTTGCCAGTTGGGCGTAATCGGATGGACGCATGAGGTCGTGGACGGTATTCAGGAAGTGGCCTAAAACACCGCTCGAAGCGCCACCTACTTCTTTGATCAGCCGTTCCAGGTCGGTCTGGCTCATGCGAAACGACATGGCGCCGGTTGTGGCCGATTCAAGATGATGGCCCTCGTCGATGATCAGATATTGATATTCGGGCAAGACCATGCCTTCCGCTGCCACATCTGATAAGAGCAGGGCATGGTTCACGACTAAAATATGCGCGGCCTGGGCGGCTTGTTTGGCGCGGTAAAACGGGCAAATCCCGCCCATCTTCCCGGCGCAATTGTCACTGGAGCAAGCCTCGTCTTCGGCAGAAATCTTTAGCCAGACATCTTTCTCCTGTGGCCGGTTCAGGTTCAGGTTGCCGCGGTCGCCGCTTTCGTCGGCTTGAGTCCAGACCAGTGTTTTGGCAAGCACGCGCATTTCGTCTTCGGTGCGCGGCCCCTGGCTGCGGAATATTTCCAGACGGCGCGGGCAAAGGTAGTTGGCGCGGCCTTTTAAAATGGCCGCGCGCAGCGGAATATTTAGCGCGGCGCGTACGGCAGGCAGGTCTTTGGTAATCAGTTGGTCTTGCAGGTTGATGGTGTTGGTGGAAACCACTACGCGCGTGTTGTTTTTGATGGCAAATAGCGCTGCTGGAACAAGATAGGCAAAAGATTTGCCGACGCCGGTTCCGGCCTCGACCATCAGATGTTGGCTGTAAGAAAGGGCATTGGTGACAGCCCGCAGCATTTCGACTTGCTCTGGGCGATGTTCGTAATTTTCAAAATAGCTGGAAAAAGGCCCGCCATACTCCAGAATGGAGGCTACTTCTTCAACATCTAGCGGGTGGATGTCTTTTACTGGCCCAACCGGGCGGGCCGATTCAAACTCTCCGGTTGAGAAGATTGGTCCGGCTGGGCTGGGTTTTACCCTTTTGGCTTTGACTTGCTCGCGCGCGCGCATTCGCAGCGCTTCTTGAAAGCCAAAGTTGCCGTCCCATTCTAGCGGTTCGCCCAGTCGGACGATTTCGGCCAGCAGGTCGAGTGGCAGTTCGGCGGCGCGTTCTAGTAGTCGCAAGTAGACGGCCTGGGTTACGCGTACATCGTCCATGGCGCGATGTGTGGCGGAGAGGGGAATCCCTAGTAATTGGCCCAAAGCTCCCAGGTTGTAGCGGCTGGCTGAGGGAAGTAGGACTGAAGCCATTTCGTAGGTATCAACCGCCTCGTTCAGCGTCAATACCCGGTGACGGCGTAAAAATCCCAGGTCGAAGCGCACATTTTGGCCTAAAATCGGTAAATTGCCGCAAAAATTGACTAGTTCGCCCAAAACATCGCCAACGCGCGGGGCATTGCGTACCATGGCATCGTCGATTCCGGTCAGTTGGGTGATGTTTTCTGGAATGTGGCGGTTGGGGTTGACGAGGGTTTCAAACTCATCTTCGATGCGATTGCCGGTGAAACGCATTGCGGCAATTTCGATGATGGTGTCTTTTTGTGGGTCGAGGCCCGTAGTTTCGAGGTCTATAACGACTAGAGAATTCATGCGGTGAGTTTACCATGAAACAAATGTTCGTGAGATTAGACATCTAGCATTTGGCCGTTTTTTTTGAGCCAGGTGAGATGAGTTTTGTATTCGGGTAGCAGCGTTGCGACTGCTTTCCAAAAATTGGGTGAGTGGTTTTTTATTTTTAGGTGAACCAGTTCGTGTAGGATGACGTAGTCGATAATTTCGGGTGGCGCCATGATCAGTCGCCAGGTGAGTGAAATGGTTCCATTGGAGCTGCATGAACCCCAGCGGCTGCGCGCGGAGGTGACGCGAATTTTTTGGGGTTGATAGCTATGTTTTTTGGCGAGGGCTTCTACCCGGCTGGGTAAAAGAGTTTGCGCCATTTGTTTGTACCAGCGTGTAAAAAGGTCTTTGGCCTGTGGTACGGCTTTTTCGGCGAGGTGGAAGGTTTGCTGTTCGAAGTTGAGTGCGGGCCGTTGTTTTTTTACGATCTTGAGCGGGTGAAGCTGGCCGAGGAAGAGCATTTTCTCATTTTCGGTAAATTGCCGGGGGGCGATGGCGGGCCGGGCACGCATTTCGGCTTGTTTTTCATTAATCCAGGCGGTTTTTTCAAGGACCAGTTCGCGGATGGTTTTTTCGGGTGTGCGCAGTGGGGCGCGGACAATAAGAGTACCATCGCGCTGAATGATCAGCGCGATGGTTTTACGTTTGGAGCGGATTATTTTGTCGATTTCGGGCATGGCTTTGTTGTGGAATAGTTTTATGCTGCCTTTTCCTGGGGGAAGACAGCGCTAAGGCGTTTCAACTCTGAGGCTGGGAAGGGCGTCGATTTGGCGGTTTTTCGTAAAAATTCCTTTAATTCATCCAATTTCAGGGCTGGGTGGGGCGCATTTTCAATTTTTAATTCGGCGCGTTCGTCAGTAAAGACCAGTACGGCCTGGATGGGGGGGATTTCATTGCCCAGTTGTTTTTTGAGGAAGTTGGAGAGGTTGGAAAGATCACTGTCGATTTCAAGGTCGGGGCGGCCCAGGCCTTCTTGGGCAAAAATTTTCAAGTAGCCCAGTAAAACGCCGCCGCCTTTTTGTTTCCAACGTCCTTTTTGGTAGACCATTGTGCCGCGTTGGTAGTAGGGTTCTAAAATCCAAATGCCCGCCGGGCCAATTAGCAGGTGTGAAACTGAAGTTATGTAGTGATAAAGTGTGTAGTCTTTGGTCAAGCCTTTTAGGGCGGCTGTCAGGCGTTCGTCGACGCGCGGGCGGCGGCCCCAGCGATTGCCAAAGTAGATGCCAAACTGTGAAAGCAGAAATCCACCGAGCAAGGCCCCAAATGAAATGGCGATTTGTTCCGGGTAGGCAAAAGAGACATACATGCCGCCGCCTAAAATGAGCAGGGCAACCAGGCTGGCATAACGCCCAATGGTGGTGTTGCGTTTGATAATTTTTTCGTCGAGAATGACTTTCATTGTGTTATCCTGTTCAGGTTTTTATGGGTTGAAGCGTTTTAGCACGATACACGCGTTTTGTCCGCCCAGCCCAAATGAATTGGAAAGGGCCACCTCAACCTGC
This sequence comes from Anaerolinea sp., assembly GCA_020719725.1. Taxonomy (GTDB): domain Bacteria; phylum Chloroflexota; class Anaerolineae; order Anaerolineales; family Villigracilaceae; genus UBA8950. The sequence goes on from DYPU01000060.1 coordinate 3,547, forward strand.
TGTTGGCGCGCCACATTGGGCACATAGTCCAGGTCGAGTTCGGGGTCAGGTGTTTCGTAGTTGATAGTGGGAGGAATGATGCCCTCGCTGATGATTTTGGCGCAGGCGATGGTTTCCATTGCGCCCGAAGCGCCCATGGCGTGCCCGATCATGGATTTAATGGAAGAAATTGCCAGTTTGTAGGCATGTTCGCCGAAAACAGCTTTGATGGCGCGGGTTTCGGTCAGGTCGTTGAGGGGAGTGGACGTGCCGTGGGCGTTGATGTAATCCACCTGGCCGGGGGTTAGCCCGGCATCTGCAATGGCCCAACGCATGGCGCGGGCTGGGCCGGCGGCTTCGGGGTCGGGCTGGGCCATGTGAAAGCCATCTGACGAAGAAGCCTGCCCGACCAATTCGGCATAGATGCGCGCGCCGCGCGCCAGGGCATGTTCGAGTGATTCGAGCACCAGCGCTGCCGCGCCTTCAGAGAAGATGAAGCCTTCGCGGTTTTTGTCAAAGGGCCGCGAGGCTTTTTCGGGATTGGCGTTGTAGTTGGTGGGCAGGGCGCGCATTGCGCAGAATCCGCCGATGGCGTAATCTTGAATCAAGCCTTCAGTTCCGCCCACGATTACCATATCTGCCGCGCCGCGTCGGATCATTTCCAGGCCTTCACCGACGGCTTGTGTACCGGTGGCGCAGGCTGTACCAACGGTGATGGTGGGGCCGAGGCACTGAAATCCTTGTGAAATCATGTAGGCCGAGGTGTTGGGGAGGGAGGTTGGCACGGTAAATGGGTTCAGCCGGTCGTAGCCCTGACCGCGAATGATGCGAATGCCCTCGTCTACCCGTTCCATGCCACCGATGGCTGTGCCGAAGGCCACTCCGGCCCGTTCTGGTTCTGGCAGCGGGGTTGGTAGCCCGGCATCTTCAATTGCCATTTTTGAGGCGGCATACGCCATTTGGGCTGATCGCGGAATCCGCCGCGCTTCTTTACGATCTAGAAAATTTTCTGCAACAAAATCTGGCACTTCACCGGCAATTTGACAGGGAAAAGGACTGGCGTCAAACTGGGTGATGCGGCGAATACCGGAACGCCCGTTGATAAGTCCATCCCAAAATGCGGGCAGACCAGTTCCCAAAACGCTGACAACACCCATGCCCGTAATCACCACGCGGGTTTTTTCCATTTAATTCTCTCCTCGTAATCGACGCCAAAATTTCCAGATTTTGGATGGGTTATTTCAATCTTTCCGCAATTCCAGCCCGCATCGCCGTCAAGACATTGGCCTCGGCGGCGTTTTTGGCAACACGAATGGCATTTTTTATGGCGATTGCGTCAGAGCGGCCATGTCCGATAAAAACCAGTCCATTCACGCCTAAAAGCGGGGCTGCGCCTTCTTCGGATGGGTCGAGCAGTTTCTTGATTTTACCCAGCGCTGGTTTGACAAGCAGCCCGCCCAACATTGCCAGTGGGCCGCCGCTTTTGATGGCTTCTTTAATCTTATCCACGATCAGCTTGGCTACCGCTTCAGACGATTTGAGCATGACATTGCCAGTAAAGCCATCTGTGACGGCCACATCTACCGCGCCGCCGATGACTTCTTTGCCTTCGACATTGCCGTAGTAATTTAGCCCGGCTCCTTTAAGCAGGGGCGTGGCGGCTTTGACATTGTGATTACCTTTGCCTTCTTCCTCACCATTGGAAATCAACCCAATCTTGGGATTTTTAATACCGCGCACTTTTTCAGCATAGATACTGCCCATAATAGCGAATTGGTACAGGTTTTCCGGCTTAACTTCTGGGTTGGCTCCAATATCCAGCACCACGCACGAGCCGGTAGCGGTGGGAAAAACCGGGGCCAGTGCTGGTAAATCTACACCTTCTATCATCCCCAGCCGAAAATAAGCGGTTACCATTGCCGCGCCAGTATTGCCAGCCGTGACAAAAGCCTGGCCCTGACCATTTTTCACCAGATCGACGCCGACCGCCATCGAGTTTTTGGCATTGGGACGGCGCGCTTTGAGGGCCAATGCCACCCCCTTGTCTTCCATAGTCAACATTTCTGGCGCGTGGACGATCCGCACCGGCAAATTGCCGGGGTTTTGGGCTGCGAGTGCTGGTTTAAGTTTAGCTTCATCGCCAACGAGAATTATCTCCACCCCATATTCGCGGGCAGCCATCACTGCGCCGGTCACATCTGGCAGTGGATATTCGTCACTACCCATAGCATCGAGGATAATAGTGGTCATTGCAGGCTCCTATTTTTGATAATTTCTGTAAAGTATACCCGCTCCTGGCTATTTCGATGCGCTTAAGGCTCAATTGGCGTTAGCGCATTAGCAAACAAGGCGCAATTGGCTGTATTGAGCACATTAATTTCCAGCGTTTGCTGGCTCATTCCGGCAAGCCAGGCATTCCAGTAATCATCGGGCAGGTTACGATACAGCACCACCAGCACGCGCGGCTCGTATTTTAACGGTTCGGCGTACCAGGCCGAGGTTAAAACCGCAGGCCATGCGCCACTTTTGACGCCCAGCGCCTTGAAAATTGTGGCGTTTTGGGGGTTCAACTGCATCGGCCATTCGAGATGTTGGCGGGCGATGGTTTGCGCAGCGGGTGTTAGCGCATCAGAGTAACCATAGGCGGCCAGCATCATTTTTGCCAAATCATCGGCGCTGGCCCGCACCCCAAACTCGGCGGTGATGTTTTTTTGCACATCGAGCGGGGCCTGATTGCTGAGATTGGTCGCATATCTGGTTTCTATGGCACGCCAGGCTTCATCTTTAACAAATAATTGTTCCAGCCGGGTCTGCTCGGCCAGAGTCGCCTCAGGGCCAAGCGACTCCAGATCATACAGCAGCGTTTCATGGTTGGTCATATAAAGATACAACCCCAGATACGAATGCGGCAGACTGGTCTTTTCCAGCCCGAGGCGGCCATAAAGCTCCACCCAATCCACCGTTTTTAGGCGCGAGAGTAAATAATCGGTAGCGGCATTGGAACTAAAGATGATCATCCCATCTGTCACCTCATCCAACGTCAGGCTGGTACGACCATCTCCGAGTGATTTAAGAAATTCGGGATGCGCTCCGCCATCGGTGCCGGGCAGATAAAAAGCGTCGAGTGCGCTAACCGGGATAATCTCTGCCGGATCCAACCCGCCCACCGCAACCTGTTCGGCGTACCCAAGTAGAATCGTCACCTTGAAGGTGGACGCCAACGGGAAGGTTTCGGCGTTATTGTGATAAAACCCGCGCTGTGGTTCATTTGGATTGAAACAGGCCACCGCCACATTCTGAGGGTGCTGGCTAATGTAACGCAGTACCGCATTTTGGGAAGTATATTTAAGATTGGAATAGCCAATGAGCACTGTGGCAAAAATGCACAGAACCAGAATTGCAATAAGCGTGATGATAATAACTTTAAATTTCATGAGAATTCCTGTTTTACGCCTTTTCCCGAGTTCGCCAGCCGTATCTTTGAGAAAGCCCTGTCTGGGCCACTTTGCTTGAGTTTTACCCTGTTGCCAAATCAAAGATCATTGCGCCAAGATAACCAGGATTTCGCAAAAAGGGTGCAAACGTCGCGCCCTTTTTCTCGCGTGATTTGTAGAATCCCGTAGAAAAATTTATTTGAGTCCATCGTCCACGCGGTCAAAATGGTTTCCAATAGGGCCATTCCAATCTGGGCTATTGGAAGGTAAAGGATATTTGTGATAGCGAGCAAAGCCATGCAAGAATTCTGTGAAAATATCAGCAGCGTTTAAAGGTCTTCCAAGCGCTATCTCGAAGATTTCGCCAATCTGACCGCATTGGTTGATAAAGCGCTGGACACTCTGGCTGCTCAGGCCTCCGAAATCTTAAGCCCGATGGGTGTCTACACCAAGCACCTTGCAACTGGTGAATCATTGTAATAATCACTGTTTCTTAATAGCTGTAGCAGAAACTAAAGCTTGGGAGCATTTGTGACGGAGGTGGGCAAGCGCTCTAATGAAGAAAGATGAGAGAAAAATGCTCTCTCATCTTTCTTCTCATTGCTCCTTTGTGTGAAGTTTTAGTTCTTGCTGCCTTCTTTGTGCTGGCGTACCAATTCGCGCCGCAAAATTTTACCAACGGTGGTTTTTGGCAGTTCGCTGCGAAATTCAATGTGAGTGGGTACTTTGTAAGCGGCCAGGCGTTCTTTGCTGAAGGTTTTGATTTCTTCTTCGGTTAGGGTTTCACCTGGTTTGACAACCACCCAGGCTTTTACCGTTTCGCCGCGATAGGGGTCTGGGATGCCCGCCACGCCTACTTCGAGCACTTTCGGGTGGGCGATGATGGCCTCTTCCACTTCGCGCGGCCAGACCTGGTAACCGCCCGGCTTGATCAATTCTTTTTTGCGGTCAACGATGTAAAAATAGCCATCTTCGTCCATTCTTGCAATATCGCCGGTGAACAGCCAGGGCGCGCCGCCATCTTCCAGATCGCGCAAGGTATTGACGGTTTCAGTGGGCATGTTGTGGTAGCCCTTCATCACTTGTGGCCCGCGTATGATTAACTCGCCAACCTCGCCCATTTCGAGCACGGTTACGCCATCGTCCAGGTTGATAATCTTGCATTCCACGTCGGGCATCGGCATTCCAATCGAGCCGGTTTTGTTGATTCCAGCCAGCGGATTACAGTGAGTGGCTGTGGGGGCTTCGGAAAGACCAAACCCTTCAAAGACCACCCCGCCGGTTAGCGCTTCAAATTTCTCTTTGGTTTCGCGCATCAGTGGGGCTGAGCCAGAGATGCAGGCTTTGACCGATTTCAGGTCATATTTCCCAGCTTTGACGGCGGGGTGATTGTTGATGGCGTTATAAAGGGTTGGCACACCGGGAAAAATGGTTGGCTTGTATTTGTCGATGCTGGATAAAACATCCAACAAATCACGCGGGTTGGGAACCATCACCATGCTTGCGCCCGAAGCCAGCGCAAAATTCATGCCCGCCACCATACCGTAAACATGAAAGAGTGGAATTGCCATCAACACAATTTCCTGGCCTTCGCGCAAAGTACTCATCCAGGATTTGATTTGCAGGGTGTTGGCAACAACATTGCGATGCAGGGCCACCGCCCCTTTGGAAATGCCGGTTGTGCCGCCCGAATACTGAAACAGGCAGGTATCATCTGGCGAAACTTCCACTGCTGGGCGTTGTGAATTGGTCTGTTTTTTTAGCAAATCTTGCAGCCAAATATCGCCTTCTTTTAATCCACCCTCAATGCGGAAACCACCTTTTTTCTCTTTTGCCAGCGTAAACAAAACCCGTAACACTGGCGGCAAAGTCTCTTTCAAATTGGTGACAATCAGCGTTTTTAGCCGTGTTTTGGGCTGAGCAGCCTTCATGGTCTTATAGAAATTGGACATCACAAACATAATCTCGATGCCCGCGTCATTTACCTGATGCTCAATTTCAGTTGGCGTGTAAAGCGGGTTGGTGGAAACAACCACCCCGCCAGCTTTTAAAATACCAAAATAAGCCATCACAAACTGCGGCGTATTTGGCATAAAAATCCCGACCCGGTCGCCTTTTTTCACTCCCATCGCCACCAGCGCCGCCGCAACACGATTGGTTATCGACTCCATCTCTTTGAAACTAATGGTTGCCCCTTTAAAAATTGTACAAGCCTTATCTGGATACTTGCGCGCAGACTCTTCCAATAAATGAAAAAGCGGCACTTTCGGATAATCGATCGTTTGCGGCACACCCTTATCATAATGGGTAAGCCATGGGCGCGAATCCTGCATTGTCTCCTCCTCCGGTTGACTTGAAATTTGTAAATTGAGTATAGATTTATTAGAATTAAAAGTCAATAAGAAGACGATTTGTGATAAAAAACGCAATCAATCATTCTGCCAATTTACCATGCAAAAAAGCGCTCACCTCGGCCAGAGTCTCATTTCCCACCTGAAACCAGCGAATTGTCTCATCATCACTGGCAAACCAGTTCGACTGCCTACGCACAAAGATGCGCGTCAGGCGGCGCATTTGGGTTTTTGCTTCTTCAAGGGTCATTTCGCCACTCAGGGTTGCAATACACTCGCGGTATCCAATCGCAGAAAGGGTTGGCAGGCTGGGTGAGTAGCCTTTTTCAAGCAGGCGGGCCACCTCATCTATAAAACCGGCTTTGAACATTAAATCAATGCGCTCGTCTACCCGCTGATAGAGTTCTGGGCGTGGACGGGTCAACCCCACTGTAACCACTTCGTAGCCCGACTCCCCGCGGCTTGTTTGCCGCGAAAAAAGCTGACCGGTGCTAAAAATGACCTCCAGCGCGCGCACCGTGCGCCGCAAGTTGCGCGGGTCAATTTTTTCAGCCGCCAAAGGGTCAATCAATTGCAATATAGCGTGTAGCCAATAAATCCCTTGTTCCTGAGCCAGATTTTCGAGCACTCTGCGTAACCGTGGGTCTGGTTCCACGCTGGGCGGCAGCCAGCCCTGGGCCACCGCGCGTACATATTGACCGGTTCCGCCGACCAGCAAGGGCAGCTTGCCGCGCTGATCAATATCAGCAATGGCGGCCTGAGCGGCCTGCTGAAAAACAGCCAGACTCCAACTTTCGTCGGGGTCGGCCACATCAATCAGGTGATGCCGCACCCGCGCCATTTCGGCGGCAGACGGTTTGGCCGTGCCGATGTCCATGCCGCGATAAAAGAGCCGTGAATCAGCGGAAACGATTTCACCGTTAAAGTGCTCAGCAAGTTGCAGCGCCAGCTCGGTTTTACCAACGGCGGTTGGCCCAATCAGCACCACCAGCCGCGTTTTTTTTACTTCAGTTGTCATTCCAGCTCACTTGTCACATTCTCAAAATGTTCGATGCTCGGTGTTTGGCCCGGAACGCCTTCTATTGCAATGGCATCACATTGCCAGGTGTCGATTTCGTGTTCGGCGGCGTATATCCCGGCGGCAGCGCGCATGTGTTTTAGCTTACGGGATGTAAGGGCCTCTTCTGGCAGACCAAAGCTGCGGGAGGTGCGGGCTTTTACTTCCACAAATACGGTCAGGCCTTCCAGCGTGGCGATAATGTCAATTTCACCGGCGCGGGTGCGGGTATTTTTGTCTAAAATTTGGTAGCCTTTAGCAAGCAGGTAGTCGGCGGCGGCTTGTTCGCCCCATTTTCCAATTTTTTGGTTGTGATTCATGGTTTCAAGCTCTCGAAAATGGATTTTAAGCCATATAGCAAGCCGCGTTTGTGCGGGTGGCTTTCGGCGGCCAGGCGCTCGTAGTGCCCAATCATAATTTTGGTGGTGCGGTTGATGTCAAAGTGTCCCGATTCTTTACGGGCGGCGGCGCTCATTTTTTTTCGAAGGGGGGTATCCAGGCACAGCCGGGTCAATTTAGCGCTGAAGGCGGCCAGGTCGTCGCTTGCCAGCAGGCCGCTAATGTTTTCCAAGACTGTATCGCCGACTCCGACAGAGTGAATGCCCAATACCGGCAGGCCAGCGCCCATGGCCTCGATGACCGATAATGGATGGACTTCGCTGAGTGAGGCGGTCACAAATAGATCACACATGGCGAGATAGCCTTGCAGTTTGTTGTAATCGATTTTCCCAAAAAAGTGAATTCTGTCTTTGCTTAGGCTGAGTTCTGCCTGTTCTTGCAATTCTTCACGTTCCGGGCCGTCGCCGATGAGCAATAAGTGAATGTTTTCAAGGGCCTGGGCTGCGCCATTGAAGGCTTTTAGCAAAAACGATAGGTTTTTTTCGCGGGCCAGCCGGCCTGTATAGACCAGCAAAAGGTCCTGGTTGCTAAAGCCAAAATTGGCGCGAATTTGGGGGCTGGCTTTTTGAAACCGTAAGATGTCTATGCCATTGGGGGCGACGACAATTGGCGCTTCGACTTTGAATTTGCGTAAAATAGTTGCCATGCCCGCTGAAGGTGAGATGACCAGGTTAACTGCCTGACAGAAATCGGGCATATAACTTTCCATCAGCGTATCGGCAACGCTTTCGGGCAGGCCCGGCAGATAGGTTTGGGCGTAAATGTCGTAGCGGGTGTGATTTGTAAAAACAATCGGAATGTTGAGCGGGCGGCAGTAGCGCAGCGCCAACCTGCCGCTTAGAAAAGGGTGATGGACGTGAACAACATCCATGGTTTGCAAGAGGGCTTTGGCTTTTCGGCTGTATTGAAATGAAAGATAATAGCCGGTATCGGTTAATGGCAGTCCTGGCGAGCGAATGACACGGCGCTCGTCATCTTTGTAGTCCATATCCCCAAAAGTGAAGACAAAAACATCGTGCCCGGCTTGTTCCAACACCTGTTTGTTAAGTTCAATGTAGTTGGTGATGCCGCTCATGTGCGGTTTGTAAGTATCAGCCATCATGCCGATACGCATAGGAAGCCCCTTTGGCTAATTGCTGGTTGCGCTTTCACATCACCTATTATATACTCAACTCGACCTACAATATTTTAAGGAGGGTCTTATGACCGAAAACGCCCAAGTGGCGATTTTTATAGATTATGACAACATCGAAATTAGCGTTTCTGATGTGTTGGGCAAAAATGCCGAAGTGGATTGGAGTGTGATTTTGGAAACCGCGACGCGCGTTGGGCGGATTGCCCTGCGCCGGGCTTATGCCGACTGGGCCATTTACCCGGATCGTCAGCGCGAGTTGCTGGGACGGGGCATCGAACTGGTTCACGTTTCGAGCAAACGCGGCAAAAATGCTGCTGATATTCGAATTGTTATGGATGCTTTGGAGATGATTCATCGTGGTACTTCCATCAGCCATGTCATGCTGATTTCGGGTGACGGCGATTTTACCGAATTGGTGCATCGCTTGCGGGCTGAAGGTAAAACTGTGATTGGCATGGGGGTTAGCGGTACTAGCGCTGAATACCTGGTAAATGCCTGTGATGAGTTTATTTATTACGACAAACTGGTTGCGCCGCCTCCGGCTCCCAAACCAGCCAAACCGGCCAAAAATGGCAAAGAAGAACAACCGCCCGAACCGGTGGTCTCTTTTGACATCAGCGAGGCGCGCCAATTGCTGCGTAAAGTGCTTGAATCGGAAGAAGAAGAGTGGCTTTTGGCTTCTGGCTTGAAACAAGTCATGTTGCGGCTGAACCCGGCTTTCAATGAACGCAACTATAACTTTAAGAGTTTCAAAGATTTCTTGATGGCTCAAAAAGATATTGTTGAAGTTCGTTTGAGCGATAACCAACAGCTTGAAGCTCGTCTGATGGAAGCTGCCGACCCTGCCGTGGCTCAAGTTCCAGATGCTTTACTGGATCGTTACCTGCAAATTCTAACCAGCCAGAAAATTCGGATGACCCCCAATGAATTTCGGCCCGCGGTGATTTTTAAATTCCACGAATTTCTCAAGGCCAGCCCAGATTTGACCCTGACCCAGCTTAAAGACCGGGTGCAGGCTCATTTTGAGGCCAATGCGCCGCATGTTAAAATGCAGTATATCGCCGAGACGGCACACCAACTTTTCCATACCTATTGCTTCACCTTCGACCAGGGCGATACTAACTATGAAGCTGACGTGCGCCTATGGGATAAAAACGTCTCTTTAGCCCCGGAGGTTACTCGCGCCACCGATTTGCTAGACCGCTGCGATAAGGGTTTGCTGCAAAAATTGGGCAAAGCCCTGGGTTCGACAGAGAAAATCAACAAAGAAGTTGCGGCTCGCTTGTTGTACGGCAGCTTCCGCGGACAGCGCATGTTAGAACACGTTGCGCACCTTTTGGCCGGGTTAAAGGCGCAATCAGTAAAGTAACTTTTTGAGTTTCCTTTTCTACCATCAAAACTTCCGAGGCTCGCATCGGAAGTTTTTTTTTCAAGTTGACGCCCCTTATCCTTCGGGATACAATCGCGCTCCATCCTCTATCTAACCGAGACAGCCAATGGTTAAACTCATTTTACGAAATCAAGAATACGAAATCCGTCCTGGCGTGACTCTGCTGGCCGCATTGAAGAAAATAGGCCTGCTGCCCGAAGCGGTGCTGGCGGTGCGCGCCGGAGAAATGATACTCGAAGACGAAATCTTGCAAGATGGCGACGTGGTTAAGCTCGTGGCCGTCATTTCTGGGGGCTAAAGCTCATGAAGTGTAAAACCTGCGGCCAAAAGGCCACCGTTAATATGCGCCATCACAAATTGGCGCTCTGCAAAGAACACTATCTCGAATGGATTCCCGCCCAAACAGCTCGATTTATTAAAAAATATTGGATGTTTGGCCCAGACGAACGTGTTTTAGTGGCTGTTTCTGGCGGAAAAGACTCTCTTTCGCTCTGGGACATTCTTTGGCGATTGGGCTACCAGGTCGATGGGTTGTATCTTGGCCTGGGCATTGATGGCGAAGCAGGCTATTCGACAGAATCGCATCGCCTGACTGAAAAATTTGCCATCGAACGCGGATTGAAACTCCACGTTGTCGACATTCAGCAAGAATACGGCGCTTCCATTCCTATGCTGGCAGAAAAATCCAGACGTGGACAAGGCCGGCCTTGCTCGGTCTGTGGTGTTGCCAAACGGCACGAAATGAACCGCATTGCCCGTGATTTTGGCTACGATGTGCTGGCAACCGGCCATAACCTGGACGATGAAGTGGCCGTCTTGTTTGCCAATAGTCTTGCCTGGTCTGTCGATCTGCTGCGCCGCCAGGAGCCGGTGTTGCATGAAAGTGATGGCCTGGCCCGCAAAGTGAAACCACTTTGCCGATTTTACGAAAAAGAAATGGCCGCCTATGCCCTGCTGCGCGGAATCGAATATATTTATGAAGAATGCCCATTTGCAATTGGCTCAACCTCAATTTATTACAAAGAAATGCTAAACCGTCTCGAAAGTGACCGACCTGGCGCAAAACTGGCCTACTACGTTAAATTCCTTGAATCCAAAAAGAATGGCATGTTTAGCCCACCCACCTCACAAGAATTTATCCTGACTCCCTGCCCGCAGTGTGGTCAGCCCACCTCGGCGGACGGGCTATGCTCGTTTTGCAAAATTGTCCGAAAAACCTAAATGGCAATATGGCGGTCACAGCTCCCGTTTTTAATGGGCTTGTATTGGAGGCCGCCTACCATGAGAGGACACGCTACTTTTTGCAAGAAATTTAGGCATCAATAGCCGGTTTCTTGCGCTCAACGGGCTGCCCCTACGAATTTTCACGTAAAAAGAGTAGGGCAAAAAACAAAAAGGAGTTTTACCAGCTCAGATGGAAAAGCAATACCGTTTTTACGATCTTGTCATGGCTTTTTTCGTGACGGTACTGGTTGTCAGCAACGTGGCCTCTTCGGCCAAAATCATAGATTTGCGCCTGACGCTCTTTGACGCCCCCCTGGCTTTCGATGCCGGGACTCTACTATTTCCCCTTAGCTATATTTTTGGCGATATTCTGACCGAAGTGTACGGTTTCAAGCGCTCCAGGCGGGTGATATGGATGGGATTTTTTGCACTGACTCTCTCCGCGGCTGTTTTCTGGCTGGTCAGCATCCTGCCCGGAGAATCGACCTGGCAGACCTACGCCGGGGATGCCGCTTACGCAGCTATTTTGGGCGGAATGTCTAGCGGCGGGATCGTGCTTGGTTCTTTGGCGGGTTACTGGACCGGAGAGTTCTCTAACGCTGTGGTGCTGGCAAAACTAAAAGTCTGGACGTCCGGCCGCCACTTATGGCTACGGACTCTCGTCAGCACTTTGCTCGGCCAACTGGTAGACACTGCGGCATTTGTAGGAGTGGCCTCGCTATTTGGCGTTTTCCCCTGGAGCTTGTTTGCGACTTTGTTTGTGAGCAATTACTTGTTTAAAGTAATGATTGAAGCGCTGATGACCCCCGTCACCTATCTCATTGTTGGTTTTCTAAAAAAGGCGGAAAACGAAGATTTTTACGATCTCGCAACCCGTTTTAGTCCATTTTAATTTTTTAATGTACCCTTTATAATTTGGGGCAAATACCCAAACCCTATAACAAGCTGTTTAAAAATTACCCGAGGCCGTAATTTTAGTCGTGATTTTTGTCGAATAGTAGGTCAGATGAGTAATCTTGTATTGATTTCCTGCACGTCGGTTTGATAGCGTACCAGGTCATCGCGCAGGCGGGCCAGGTCGTTGGCGTAACGCAAGCGCCGCGCTAAAAAGGCAAATTCTTCAGTTCCATACAGAGGCACATTGACATCTTTGGCGTTGCCGCGCACCACCCGCATTGAGTCGATTAGCCAGCGCAAAAAGGTATGGGCTTTGTGTAGCTTAGTGTAATCCTCCTCACTTAGAATTCCAACTTGACGTAAGGCATCCATACACTGTCGAATATTGGATTGGCGCAGGGCCGGATTTTGCGCGCCGTGGGTAATTTGCAACCCCTGAATGAGATACTCCACATCCACCAGCCCGCCGGGGCTGTATTTGGCGTTAAAAGTTCCAGCCGAAACCAGGTGACGCACCTGGCGCTCACGCATGGCACGCATGGCAGTGGCGTCAAATGGAATTCCTGTGTAGACAAATTCATCACGCAAGGTACGGACTTGCCCGCCCAGGCCCGCGTCCCCGGCGATGGGGCGCATTTTGACCAAGGCCTGACGTTCATAGGCCCAGGCTGGGCCTTCAGGGGCGTAGTAGCGCCGAAACGAATCTAGCGAAACGGCCATGCTGCCAGCTTTACCATAAGGCCGAAGCTGTAAATCAACCTGAAAGATACCTTCCTGCCGGGCCTGAATGGCAGATAAGAAATCACGCACAACCATTTCGTGAAATTCGGCGGAAGGAATTGATTGAGTACCATCGGTGCGGCCATCTTCGTCATACAGAAACATCAACTCGATATCGGAGGCAAAGCCAAGCTCGCGCCCGCCACATTTCCCCAAAGCAAGAATGCTCATTTGTGAGATTTCGCCATCGTCGCGGCGTGGATGGCCGTAAACACTGCGCAGGTCTTCGGCGCACAGGTAGTAGGTGTTGTTGACGATGACTTCGGTCAAGTCGGTTAGTTCCAGCGAGAAATCCCAAAATTCGCGGGTGTGACCGAGCAGGTGGCGCATATCCACCCGGAACATTTCGCGGTCTTTAAAATCGTTGAGCACTTTGCGCCAGGGGGCATCTTCGCGAGGGGCTTGTGGGCCGAGATGGCTTGGCTTGAGGGCGGCTTGCAGCTCGGCTTGTAGTTCCAGCCGCGTTTTGGCAGTATCGAGGGCGCTCAGATCAGAGACAACCGGAAACAGGTTGGCATACTGCATCCGCATGAAGTCATCCCATAGAAAGTCGCTGACGCCGAGCAGATGGGCCAGGTTGCCGAGCACTTCAGGCCGTTCGATGGAGGCCAGCTCGTCGGGCCAGCCGGGGCGCTCAAAGAGTTGGTCGATAAATTCACGAAAGTGGAGTAGGGCCGAGGCCGGGTTGGGGCAGCGCGGCAGCAAATGGGTGAAGTGTTTGATCAGCACGGCGGCGGTGCGCAATTCGCGCTGTTTTTGGTACGATGTAATTTTTTTGCCGTCTTTGTCGGTTACATAGAGTAAATCATTGACGCGGCTGCCGCGCGATTGGACGACCATGCGGGCGATGTAGGTGCGCGTCAGGGAGAGGGCATTGGTGAATTCATATAAAAAGCCGATGGTGTCGGGGGCGTCGAGGCGCAGGGCGGTGTAGCGTTCGGAGGCTTTGTTGTCTATTTTGATTTCGATTGGATAGAGTGGGTCGGGTGTGGTTTCGAGTTTTTGGAAGACTGCGCCAACTTTTTTGGCTAGCTCGCTGCGGGCTTCGCGGCGCTGCCCGGCTTGCATCATTTTAAGCAGGTTATGCAGGTCTTCGCTGTATTTTTGCCATATTTCCGGTGTGGGGGTTTTACCAATTGGTTGAACGGTGAAAACGTCTACGATTTTGCGGCGCGCGTTGGCGGCGGTAGGGCTTTCGGGTGGAGTCGGGCCGGGGAAACGGGCGGACGGGCTGAGGGTGTCGAGGGCTTCGTAAGTGAAAATCTCTCCGGCCTGAATATCCAGCCCGTAGACGAACATCAAGCCGCAGATCAGGGAAAGTTCTCCCAAATAGTCATAGGCTACGATGGTGATTTGCCAGCGCGATTCGTCTATGGCTTGGGCTTCCACCTGAACGAGTTGTTCGTTGTTGAGCGATTGGGCCAGCAGGGCGTGTTTTTGAATTTCGGAGGCGGAGAAGATACTGGCGTATTCGGCGTCGAGCCGGGCCAGGTGCTGTTGGACGGTTGGGCTGGGGTTGGGCGCTTCTGGTAGTTGGGGCGCAGGCTGGTTTGTGATGCCGCCGACATAGTTGGCGTAAATGGCGCGGATGGCGAGGCTGTGTTGTTGATAGCGTTCGATTAGTTTTTCGCGGGCTTCGTTGGCCGAGCCGCGAAAGCCTAACCGGCGCGCCAATAGCGTTTGGGCGGCTGGTTCGTTGGG
>DYPU01000061.1 GCA_020719725.1 Anaerolinea sp.
GGTATCATTACCGCTATGCTAAATGTTGCCATGCTCTCTTATCATACCTGCCCGCTTGCCACCCTGGGCGGCAAAGATACCGGTGGTATGAATGTTTATGTCCGCGCTCTGGCGGCAGAACTGGGCCGCCAGGGGGTTCATGTAGATGTTTTTACCCGTTCACAAGATGAACATGTCCCGCATGTTTTGCACGATCTGGGATTTGGCAATCGCGTGGTGCATGTGCCAGCCGGGCCAGAGATGCCTATGCCCAAAAAGGAGCTTGCGGGCCATATTCCAGAGTTTGTGGCTGGAATTAAGCAATTTGCCGCCGAGCGCAGCCTTCATTATGACATTATTCACAGCCACTACTGGCAATCTGGCCTGGCTGCCGAGGGTTTGCAAGCCGAATGGGACGTTCCCATCGTCCACATGTTTCACACTTTGGGGGAGATGAAAAATCGGATCGCCACCCATGAGTCGGAGAAGGAAGGTTCTTATCGCCTCGATGGTGAACGGCGTGTACTAAAAGTAGCCAATAAAATTATTGCCGCCACTCTGGCAGAGCAGGCCCAATTACAATGGCTCTACAAAGCTGATCTGCGTAAGGTGATTGTTATTCCGCCGGGTGTTGATACCTGTCATTTTTACCCTATCCCGGTCGAAGAAGCCAAGGACTACCTCGGCATTCCGCGCGAAGACCGTATGATTCTTTTTGTTGGGCGGATCGAGCCGCTTAAAGGCCTGGATACTCTGATTAAGGCCATGTCTTGCTTGCGCGTGATGGATTTTGAACGCCCGGCCTATCTCGCCATTATTGGCGGAGACCCGGCTGCGCCGCTCGAACAAATGAGCGCCGAAATGGTGCGCTTGCAGTCAATTTGTCACGATCTATGTATGGGTAGAATGGTTGTTTTTTTAGGCAAACGTGGACAGGATACTCTGCCCTATTATTATTCTGCTGCTGAAGCGTTGGTGATGCCCTCCCATTATGAATCTTTTGGGATGGTGGCCCTCGAGGCGATGGCCTGTGGCACACCGGTGGTGGCTTCACAGGTGGGTGGGCTGGCTTTTCTGGTGCAGGATGGCCTTACCGGCTACCATGTCCCTGATCAGGATGAAGATGCCCTGTGTGACCGGCTAACCCGTCTTTTGGGCGATTCGGCCTTACGCGCTCAAATGGGCGCAGCTGCGGCAGAGTATGCTCGCGGCTATTCTTGGGAACATATTGCCCGTAAGCTGATTACGGTTTACCAGAATTTGCTTTCATAACCTTTCTGTAAAAAAAGCAAAAATCCGGGCCAAAAGCCCGGATTTTTGCTTAATCCTTTAGTTTACCCAGCCCGCGCAGGACGCGCTCTGGGGTGAGCGGAAATTCGTCGAACCAGACCCCTGTTGCGGCATGGACGGCGGCTGTCACGGCTGGGGCCAGCGGCAGAAACGGCATTTCGCCTACGCCGCGCGCGCCATAAGGCCCAATCGGGTCGGCGTACTCCAATATGATCGATTCAACATTTTCGGGAATATCGAGAATGGTTGGAATTAAATAGGTAGAGAGTTTGTCGGTAAGCAAGCGCCCGTCGCGCTGAATCATGTTTTCCAGCAGCGTATAGCCTGCCGCTTGCACCACTGCGCCTTCAATTTGTCCCTGAACTTGCTGCGGATTGACAGCCTTGCCAACATCGTCGGCGCACAGCACGTTAATTAACCGCACAAAGCCGGTTTCGGTATCCACCTCAGCTTCTACGGCCTGGGCCACATAGCCATACGAAAAATTAGGATCGCATTTGCCTGTTTCAGGGTCTAGCGGAGTGGTGGCCGGTGGCCGGTAGAGAAAGGTGGCAATTGCCGGACGTTCACCCTGTGCCCATTGTTCGAGCGCCTGGGCGCAAGCCCCTTTAATGGAGTTCCCGGCCATAAAGGTCATGCGCGAGGCTGAAACCGAGCCAGAGCTGGCGGTGACGGCGGTATCCGAGGCGACCAGGGTAATTGTTTCGAGGGGCATATTCAGGGCTTCGGCGGCGAATTGTACAAAGGCGGTGTGTGACCCCTGGCCGACTTCGGCCCCGGCGTGATGGAGTACCGCGCGTTCAATTTCGGTTTTCCCATGCAGTTCAATGGTAGCGCTGCATTGTTCGGGTGCGCCAAAAGAGAATCCCACGTTTTTGAAACCGCACGCAAAGCCCCAGCCGCGTTGGATTGCTTGGGCTGTGGGTTGGCTGCGGCGCGATTGTTGAATCTCGTCCATCCGTTCGGCGCATTTTTCGACAACCAGCCCCATCGAAACGCCTTTGGGCAGGGGCGTTCCCACCGAAAGGAGCGAGCCTTCTTTGATAAGGTTGCGGCGGCGCAGTTCCACCGGGTCGAGGCCCAGTTGCTCGGCTAATTTATTCATCTGCTGTTCGGCGGCAAACAGACCTTGCGGCCCGCCAAACCCGCGAAACGCGCCTGTAACCATATTATTTGTGTAAACTGAAACCGAATCCACCTTAACATTGGGGATTTCGTATGGCCCGGTACACATCAGGGTGGCGTTGCCTTGCACTTTGGTCGAGGTATAAATGTATCCGCCCGCGTCGGCATACAGTTCCACTTCGGCGGCTAGCAGCTTCCCTTCTTTGGTTGCCCCCCAGCGGGTTTTGATGTGGTATGGGTGACGTTTGTGATGCCCGATCATCGATTCTTCCCGGCTCCAGATTATTTTGACCGGGCGTTGAATACCGCGTTGCTGCAGTCGCCAGGCGGCCAGAGCCAGCACAATCTGAACCGACATATCTTCGCGTCCGCCGAAGGCTCCGCCAATGGCCGGGTAAATGACACGCACCTGTTCCAGCGGTAGATGGAGGGCATGGGCAATCTGTTCCTGGTCTTCGTGTGTCCACTGTCCGCCAACGATGACCGTCACCCGCCCGGCCTCGTCGATGTAGCCAAGCCCAGCTTCGGGTTGCAGGTAGGCATGTTCTTGCATGGGGGTATCGTAAACCCCCTCCACAATCACATCTGCCTGTTTAAAGGCCGCTTCCACATCTCCATTGCGAATGCGGTAACGCAAAATAACATTGGAGCCTTTTTCTGGGTGCAAGAGTGGCGCATCAGGTTCCAGCGCGGCCAGCATATCGGTCACAACTGGCAGGTCTTCATACTCCACTTCAATCAAATCGCGGGCCTGAGCGGCGATTTTTTCGGTTTCGGCCACCACCAATGCCACCTGGTCGCCAATCCAGCGGACCCGTTCGGCGTAAGGTTTGTTCGAGCCGGGGCCGCACAGCACTGGCTGGTCGGAGCTAATCAATCCATACTCATTGTTGGGTATATCTTTGGCCGTAAAAACGGCCAGCACGCCAGGCAAGGCCTCAGCTTTGGCGGTCTCAATCTTTTTGACGATGGCATGTGGCCGCCCGGCAAACAGGATTTTCATAAAAGCCTGTTCTGGCAGGTTAATATCACCGGGGTAGAGCGCTTGTCCGGTCACTTTACCGGCGGCATCTAATCTCGTAACCGATTTTCCGATGAACTGAGTCATAATCTCCTCGATGCGTCTGATCAGATTAAGCAAAGGTATTAGCGGGTATATTTCTTTGCGCGAATTTTGGGCGCAGGCTCATCCAATGGGGCATAGCGCGGTACAGCCATGCGGTAAATCATGGCATAAATAATTGAAAGCAGGCCCGAAAAAGCAACCAAAAAGATAACAAAAAGTAATAGTTTTGCCTTCAACAGCTCAATACCGCGGGTCCAGCGCGCAAAATCATCCAAATAGGGCACACTATAGACCCATTCCGGGTAAACAAACGGGCCAGAAAGATAGCTAATAAAACGCTGCACTTCGCTAACTTCCAAGCCCTGAGCATATTTAAGCAGTTCATCTGCGGCGGCCCATGCAACAATAGGCACAATGATCATCATAACAAAACCGATGCCGCGCCAAATAGGATGAATTTTATAAGGCGCAACCACCTCTTTTGTGGCAAACTGGGCATATTTTGACATTTCTTACTCCTTCATACTCATAGTTAAATGGCTGGCTTCTTCAATCGCCTTAACTATTTTGTAATAGCCAGTACAGCGGCATAGATTACCGGTAATGGCTTGCTCAATCTCATCAATATCCGGTTCGGGGTGTTCCTCCAGTAGCTTGGCCGCCGACATCAAAAAGCCGGGCGTGCAATAGCCACATTGCACCGCGCCTTCTTGCACAAAAGCCTCCTGAATAGGATGCAAGCCTGCATTCCCGGCCAGCCCCTCTACCGTCACAATCTCGGCCCCATTGGCGCGCGGCGCAGGAACCAGGCACGACATAACCGCCTTGCCATCCAGATACACCGTACAAGCGCCGCATTCGCCTTCAGAACAGCCTTCCTTAGAGCCAATTAGCCCGGCTTCCTCTCGTAAAAGATGCAGCAAGGTTTTATCCTGGCCGGTTGTAAACGTATATTCTTTCCCATTAATCGTTGTCTGAATGTCGTTGGCGTTGACTTTGGTTGCGCTGGCAGGCTGGCTCGCGGGCTGAAGCATTTCCTTGCCCCATAAAAGGATCGGCTTCGCTGGGAACCCGGCCTGGGTCTCGTTATGTTGAATAGCCTCCAGCCCACGCTTGGCAATCACCCGCGCCATTTCGCGCCGATAAGCGGCCGTCGCGCGAATATCGTCAATGGGGCGAGCAGCCTGCTTGGTCAACTCGGCAGCCTGAGCAATGACCGCCTCGTTCAACGAGTTCCCGATCAAGTAGGTTTCGGCCTGGCTGGCGTGAATGATTGTTGGGGCGACAGCTCCCAGCGTGATTGCGGCCTGGGTAACGGTGGCCTCTTCAATCGTTAGGATGATGGCGATATTGACCACCGAAATGGCCTGAGCGCGGCGCAAAGCCAGCTTGATGAAGGTCCCGCTTTGATTGTTCTTTAGCGCCTCAAAGGCGATTTCCACCAACATCTCATCGGGCTGCATCACCGTTTTTCGCACGCCGCTATAAAACTCGCGCAGAGCCACGCGCCGTTCCCCTCGTATAGATTTGAGCACAACCCAGGCCTCCAGCGCCATGAGCGGGGTGATGGTATCGTTGGCCGGGGAGGCCGTAATCAGGTTTCCGGCCACTGTGCCTCGGTTACGAATTTGGGGTGAGCCAACTTCCCAGGCCGCGCGTACCAATGGAAAGGCCCGTTCGCGCAGCAATTTGGAGCCAACCACCTGATTGTGAGTCACCATTGCGCCCAGGTGCAGAATGCCGTCTTCGTCCAGAATGATTTCGTCGAGGCCGGGGATGCGGCTAATATCGATGATGGTTGTCAGGGTTGGGCGCGCTTTGCGCTCCAACTCCAGAATCAGGTCTGTGCCTCCGGCCACGATACGCGCCTTTGGGCCTCGTTCGGCGAGGGCTTCTACGGCTTCATTGGTTGTATGCGCGGAGATGTATTCTTGCCACATGCTATACTCCTTGGGTGAAATCTGGAAGTGAGTTTAAAGCCTTGGTCTGATTTTACATCAAAAAGACAAAGGCCACGCATTTCTGCCTGGCCTTTGTCTGACAAGTTGGCGGCGCGCGCGTGAATTACGCGTCGGCTGCGCCGTTGATAGTTTCGTAGCGCCGGTCGAAGGTGCTGGTGGCTTCGCGCGCCAGGCTGACGACATTGCGGATGGCGGCGGGCAACCCTTCGGTTTGGCCCATCGTCGCCTCCAGATTATCGAGGCCAGCGCTGATTTGGTCTGCGATTTGGAAGAAAGCCGCATCGAAAGCATACAGCTTGGCGAGTTCTTCTTCGTTGATTTTGACCGCGTCGAAGAAACCAGAATAGCCATAAGTGGCGGTGCGAATTTTATCGGCAAAGGTGCGCAATTGCAGGGCCGCTTTTTCGAGTTCGTCGATAAATTCGAGGCCGCCCTGGCCGATAATGTCATTTTGAATGCGCGAGATGCGCTTGTAAAGCTCTTCGAAACGCTGGGCTACGCTGTCGCGTACCAGTTTATCGGCAGCGCGGCGATTGGAGCGTTCGATATAACCACCGAAACCTGGAATGTAAGAAAGCAGTTTGCGTACAGGGTCTTGGTCTCCGGTAACGTGCCCGAAAAAGTCACTCATGGTTCCTCCTGAAAAGGGTGAAGGTACAAGAATTTTGTTCATTATAGCCTGAGTTTGTGGGTATAATCAAGTTATTCTTTGGACTACAGCCTGATTTACGCAGCCCAAAGGTGAAAGTTGCAGTTTGTCCGCCTTAGTAAGGGCGTTTATTTCAGTTTATCAAAGGAAGGCTTCTATGATTGTTACAACTAAAAAACTGTTTGAATTGGCTTATGGTAAATATGCCATTGGCGCTTACAACATCAATAATTTGGAGCAGTCCATGGGCTTGTTCCGCGGCAGTGTTGATAGCAAAGCGCCCTTTATTATTCAAATTAGCAAAGGCGCTCGTTCTTATACTCATAAGAAGATGCTGGAAGGTTTGATTACCTCGGCCAATGAAGTTTTCCCCGCTGCGATATTTGCTGTGCATCTGGATCATGGCGACGAAGAAACTTGCTACGATTGCATCAACAGCGGTTTTTACAGCTCAGTGATGATTGACGCCAGCCATGAACCATTTGACAAAAACATTGAAATTACCCGGCGCGTTGTGGAAGCTGCTCATGCCAAGGGGCTGGTGGTTGAAGCCGAATTGGGGATGCTGGGTGGTGTGGAAGAGCATGTGGCGGTGGATGAAGCCAATGCCAAGCTGACAGACCCTCGCCAGGCGCGTGAATTTGTGGAACGTTCTGGCTGCGATTCTTTGGCTGTGGCGATTGGAACCAGCCACGGCGCTTTCAAGTTTACTGGTACGCAGGGCTTGCGCTTTGATGTGTTGGCAAAAATCCAGGTGGAATTGCCCGGTTTCCCGTTGGTAATGCACGGCTCCAGCTCGGTGCCGCAAGAAGAAGTGGAACGCATCAACAATGCTGGCGGCCAGTTGAAGGGCGCCAAGGGTGTCGATGACACTCAGTTTCACGAGGCGGCGCGCCTGGGCGTAACAAAAATCAACATTGATACCGATGGCCGCCTGGTCTGGACTCGTGTTCACCGCGAATTTTTCCGCGACCAGCCCGAACAGTTTGATCTTCGCCCGGTTGGTAAGATTTTCATGTCGGAATATGCCAAGTTTATCGCCAGCAAAAACGAAAAACTCGGCAGCGCTGGTCATCTCGAAGAAATTCGCGCCGCAATTGCCTAGATTGGAAGACGGGCGTGGCCGGGAAACTGGCTGCGCCCGTTTTTATTTTGCCATGACCACTTCTCAGCAAAATATAAAACCGGGCCGCTATCAAATTGTGCCGCGTGTCTTGGTGTTTGCCTGGCGCGATGATGAGTTATTGTTGTTAAAAATTAAGGGGAAAGGGCAATGGGATGGCCGCTACAATGGGCTTGGCGGCCATATCGAGCGGGGAGAAAGCGCTCTCGAAGCGGCCAAACGTGAATTGTTGGAAGAATCGGGTTTGCAGGCAGAATTGCGTCTGGTGGGGACGGTGCTGATTGATACGGCTGAAACCCCCGGAATTGGACTATTTCTCTTTAGCGGTCAGGCGCTTGGCGGTGAGTTGCGTTCCAGCGCCGAAGGGCAGGCAGCCTGGGTAAACCTGGCGGAGTTGGAGAAGCTACCCGTGCTGGAAGATGTCCCGATTTTGCTGGCGCGGATTTTGGCAATGGGCCCGGCTGATGGGCCGTTTTCGGCGCGTTCGTTTTACGATGCGGCGGGGGTGTTGCGGCTGGTGTTTGCCGATTAAGCGGGGAGTTCGGCGTTTTTTTTGCTGCTGGCGGCTTGTAGATGTCTTTCGGCTTGTTCTTGTTGGCCGAGGGCGGTAAACAGTTCGGCGGCGCGTAGAAAGTAATAGCGCGCCAGTCGTGGTTCGCCGACTCGGTTCATAAGCCAGCCGTAGTTGCCGGTTTG
Source organism: Anaerolinea sp. (assembly GCA_020719725.1). Taxonomy (GTDB): domain Bacteria; phylum Chloroflexota; class Anaerolineae; order Anaerolineales; family Villigracilaceae; genus UBA8950. The sequence continues at coordinate 7,890 of DYPU01000061.1, forward strand.
GGCGGCGATGCTGTAGCGGTCGCCTATTTGCAGGTAGAGATGATTGGCTTGTTCCAACATTTTTTTTGCGGCTTCAATTTCGCGGCGCAACAGGTTGATCTGGCCCTGGCCGACCAGGGTATTGGCTTCGCCCAGCCGCGCGCCCGCTTTTTTGTAGAGGGCTTCGGCCCGCAGAAAAAATTGCAGGGCGGTATCGGGTTCTTCTTTTTGTAGAAACATTTCCCCCAAACCATAAAATGAATTGGCTTCGCCCAGGCGATTGTGTAGGGAGCGATAGATGCTGAGGGCTTCCATGTACTCTTTTTCAGAGCAGGCATAATCTTCCAGGCGGCGGCACAGATCGCCAATGCTTTCGATGCAACCGGCCTCGCCCAGGCGATGCCCGATGGCGCGGTAGCTTGCCATTGCCTCGCCGTAGTGCTTGCGGGCGTTGAGCAGATCACCTTGCAGGCGTAGAATGTGCCCCAGGCCCTGCTGACAATCGGCGCGCCCCAGCGCATTGTCGATTTTGGTGTATTGGAGCAACGCTTCCTGGTAACGCAATTGCGCCCGGCGGTATTCGCCTTGCTGAAGCAGGATGTCGCCCATGCTTTGAATGCAATTGGCTATGCCAAGCGGGTCTTCGGCGCGTTTGAAAATGGGGGCGGCGCTGCGATAGCGTTTGTCGGCCAGGGGGTAGTCGCCGGTTAGGCGGGCAATATCTCCCAGGCTGCGGATGCAGGCTGCGATGCCAGATAAATCGCCGATTTCGCGGTAGGTTTCGAGGGCGTTTTGGTAGCATTTTTCGGCGATGGGCATTTCGGTTAGTTGCAGGTGAACATCTCCCATTTTTTGCAGGCAGGCTGCTTCTTCATTTTTTTTGTGGGCGGCATGGTAGATGTCGATTGCCAGGGTGTAATATTCGCCAGCTTGCGCGTAATCATCAATCCAATAGTGAACTTCGGCCAGGCGGGTCAGGGCGTCGGCTTCGTGGGTGGGGCGTTTGAGATGTTTGTAGATGTGCGCGGCTTGTCTGAAGTAGGAAATTGCCAATTGACGGTCGGCGAAGCCGGGCAGGGAGGCGTAGTAGTCGCCGATTTCCATCAAAATGTTGGAGAGGACGGGGTAGGCGGTTTCGCCCTGAACGGAGAGTTCTTTGCGGGCTTTTTCGAGCATTTCCATCTTCTGACGTTTTTTGATGGAGGAGGTTGGCGGTTGGTGGGGCAGGCCGGGCGCGGCGGCTTCGGTGCGGGCAGCAGAAAGGCCCTGGGGGTGAAAGTGAAAGGTGGCGCTGTACCAGTCGAAAAAGTCGGGGGCGTTGATGTCGAGTCGGTCCATTGCCAGGTCGGTCATAAATAGTAGGACGGGCAGCGGCAGTCCACTGCGCAATAGGTCGCGTTCGGCGTTGAGGGCGGCTGCAAAGGCTGGGCGGCCCTCGCTGGAGGTGTTTTCGATCAGGTGTTCCATGCCGGTTAGCACCAGGGCGGCGTGGCGTGGCGATTGTAAGAGGCGGCGACCTTCGGCAGTGGCGTTGAGGGCTTCGCGCAGGTTGGCGGGATGCCGGTTGGAAAGGTCGAGTTGAAACAAGCGGGTGCCGTTTTCTTTTAGTGTTTTTTCCAGGGTTTGAATAATTTCATTGCGTTGACGCGGGTCGTTGATGCGTACCAGGCCCAGGCTGAATTGGCCTTGTTGATATTCAATAAAGCGTTTGACGCGCTCAAACTCATCTATAAACAGGGTTGCTTCGCTCATGGGGTTATTTTACTGTACTTGCTGTTTTTTATGCGCGTAAGATTGAGCCGCGTTCGCGGCGAATGGTTTCGATGGAGGCCCGTAATTCGGGAGTTTCCCATAGCAATGGGTGAACGCCAATCCAGCGGTCGGCGTCATATTCCAGGGCGGCGCGGCGATAGAGCAGGAAGCGGCCATCGTCATCGGGGTTGATGGTGGTTTCCAGGTGAGTTCGCGCCAGCAGATCATAGTGGTGCAGGGTTAGTTTGCGGGCCATTTCGCCGCGTACCAGGCTGGCGGCGCGGGTAACGGCGCGCGCGTCGATTTTTTCGGTGGATTCGAGCAAGGATTCTTTGAGCAGACGCAGCAGGTCGCGCGGGCAGCCTCCCGAAAGTTGGGTAATTCGCACGGCCAGTGCCGGTTCGGCGAAGAGGCCTGGGTCCACCCGCAGGTAGACGGCCTGGAGCAGCGCGTCTACGCTGGGCTGGTGGATGGTTTGGGGGTTGCCGCGCGGGTACACTGGCAGCATGGGCAGGGTTTCGGGTTCGTAGCGGTCTTCCACCGTTTCGCCGGGTGGATTGTAGAGCAGCGAGATGGGCAAGACGAAGATGGTGTGGGCTTCAATATCGGTCAGCAGGTCGGCGTTGGTTAGAACGGCCTGGCTGATCATTTCGGGTGGGTAACGATCCAGGTTGTCCAGAATAAAAATCAGGCCGCGCGGATAGGCTTTGGCAGCGATGCGGCGGGCGTCGCTGAGCAGCAGGTTGAGATTTTCGCGCAGTTGGTCGGGGTATTTTTCCACGGCTTGTTTGATCTGATCGCGTTGAACGCCGGTGGTTTTACGCAGCAAGCTAAGGCCGGAAAGCAGCTTTCCGAGCGGGGTGTTAAGGCCCAGCGCGGCTTCGCCCGAAAAAGAGACGACTCGCTGGACTTCTTTCTCTTCAACGTGGGTCACATCGTGAAACCAATCGGTGACGATTTTTACGGTTTTTTCGGGCAGTGGCTTGAGGCGTTTATCTTGCTCAAAGGCTTCGTCCAGCAGCCGCAGCATTAGCAGGAATAGATCGCCAAAGCCAATTTCGTTGGGGTCGGCTTGTTCGTTGACAACGGCGTAGAGTGGCAGGTAGCCTTCTTCTTTGGCCTGATCCATCACGCGCGCTAATTCGGTCGATTTTCCGCAGCCGCGATGCCCCGCCAGGGCGATATGGCTGTATTTGTGTTCAGATTCGGCCCCGCGTAAGCGGCGGGTGATGCGATCGTGCAGGTTGGTGCCGCGGGCCGGGTCAAAGTCGCACCAACGCGGGTCGCCGGGGGTAAGGGGTTCATCGGGGTTACAGCGGCCAATGGCTTCGATAATCTTGTCTTTCATGGGGATGCCTCCGGTATTTTGCTTGCGTATGAGAGAAATGGGCTTTCGTAGAACCTACGTTGCAAGTTTTGTGCCAGTAAAAGGTGACATTTGACATGGAATTGGCCGATTTTGCCATAGTATAATCACACTATGGTTGTGATGCCTGACAATGAACTTGTCAGCGCCCTTTGGCGGTGGTCGTACTATACCTGATTGGCATGAATATGCTGACCAGGTTTGTTTTTTAAGCTGAATTTAACCCCAAAATTTGAACCAAGGAGAATCGATGAAACTCAGTAAACTCGCTTCTGAAATTGCAGAATCGCCAACCCTGGCCTTAAATGAAGAAGCCCGCCTGCTGCGTGAGCGCGGCGAGGCCATAATTCACCTGGGGATTGGAGAGCCGAAGAACAAAACGCCCCTGGCCGCGATCCTAGCTTCGGCGGCCAAACTGAGCAGTGGGGAGGTTAAATACACTCCGGCAGATGGTACGCTGGCGCTTAAAAAGGCCATTATTCGCTATACCGAAGAAAACTATGATCGTCTGGTTGCGCCCGAAAATGTGATTGTGACCAACGGGGCCAAGCAGTCCTTGTTTAATATTTTTTACAGTATTCTGAACCCGCAGGACGAGGTGATTATTTTGGCCCCGTACTGGGTTTCCTACCCAGAGATTGTCAAAATGTGCCTGGGCCGCCCGGTGATTGTGACACCAGAAGATGGCACATTTACGCCGCGTTTCGAAGACATTGAGCGGGCGGTGACAAACTATACCCGCGCCATCATCGTCAACAGCCCGAACAATCCTTCTGGGGTGGTCTATCCGCCAGAACTGATTGAAAAACTGGTCAATTTTTGCGAACCGAGGGGAATTTACCTGGTTTGTGATGATATTTATCATAAATTGGTTTTTGACCGCGCGCAGGCGGTTCCCGCTTACCGTTTTAGCCGCCGGGAAGTGGAGGATTCTCATATTCTTGTGGTTAACGGCGTTGCCAAGGTCTATGGGATGACGGGGTTTCGCGTTGGGTGGGTGATAGCGCCTCGTCAATTGGTGCGGGTGATGACCAATGTCACGGCTCAAACGACTTCTGGGGTTTCGCCAGTATCTCAGGCCGCGGCAGAAGGGGCCTTAAATGGCTTGCAAAACGTGGTCGAGGCTCTGCGGCTCCAAATTCAGAACAACCGCGAGATTTTGTTACAAGAAATGAAAACATTTAATGGCGCGCGGCTGATTAAACCGCAAGGCACTTTTTATGCCTTGCCCGATTTGCGCGCTTTTAAGAGCAATTCGGTGGAGCTTTCGCGCTTTTTGCTGCAAAAAGCGCTGGTGGTGACGGTTCCAGGCAAAGAATTTGGCATGGAAGGTCACATTCGTTTATCCATTTCTGGCTCGGTCAAAGATGTGACCGAAGGCATTGCCCGCATCAAATGGGCGCTCGATCCAACCTCGCCCAATGAGATTTATATTGGCGATAAGAAGATGATCAGGGATTGGCTGTAGGAATAACTGGAGAACATGATGAATAACCTGCTTAATATTAAAACCCCCGCTGAAGGGTTGGCCCAGACCCGTAAGGCAGAATACAACCTTTCCAATCAGGGTGTTGCCAACCTGCGTTTGGCCTATTGGAATTTGACCACCGAGTCTTTGGTGGAAGAAGCGATTTTTCGTAATGAGGGCGCGTTGGTGGCGGGCGGCGCGTTTGTAGCCAATACGGGCAAGCACACCGCCCGCTCGGCCAACGATAAATTTGTTGTGCGCGAAACCGATTCGGAAGGCAATATTTGGTGGGGAGTGTATAACCGGCCTTTTGAAGCAGGCAAATTTGATGAGCTTTACGCTCGTATGTTGGGTTTTCTGCAAGGCCGGGATGTTTTTGTGCAGGATGTCTATGCCGGGGCCGATGAAAATTATCGCTTGCCGGTGCGAATTGTGACCGAGCTGGCCTGGCATAGCCATTTTGCGCGCAATATGTTTGTTTTGCCACAATCGTTGGAAGACTATAAGCGTTTTGTGCCCGAATTTACGCTGGTGGCCCTGCCTTCATTTAAAGCCACGCCCGCAGTTGATAACACCAACACCGAAACCTTTATTTGCCTGTCTTTCGAAAAAAAATTGGCGATCATTGGCAATTCGGCCTATGCTGGTGAAATCAAAAAATCGATTTTCACGATTTTGAATTACCTGCTGCCGCTGGAGGGCGTGCTTTCGATGCACTGTTCGGCAAATGTCAACCCGACCAACCCTCACGACGTGGCCTTGTTCTTTGGCCTGAGCGGAACCGGTAAGACAACCCTTTCGGCAGACCCTACCCGCAGCCTGATTGGCGACGATGAGCATGGCTGGAGCGATGCGGGAGTTTTTAACTTTGAAGGTGGCTGCTACGCCAAGGTGATTGGTCTCTCTGAAGCGGCGGAACCGGAAATTTTTGCCACGACCAAGCGCTTTGGAACTATTTTGGAAAATGTGACCTTTGACCCCATCACCCGTCAGATTGACTTGGATGACGATACTCTGACGGAGAACACGCGCGCCTCGTACCCGCTCGAATTTATTGCCAACGCTGTCCCGGCCAAAAAAGCCGGGCATCCCAAAAACATTATTTTGCTAACTTGCGATGCCAGCGGGGTGATGCCGCCTATTGCGCGGTTGACGCCCAACCAGGCTTTGTATCAGTTTATTTCAGGATATACGTCCAAAATTGGCGGAACTGAAGTGGGCCTGCGCGATGAACCCGAAATTACCTTCTCAGCCTGTTTTGGCGGGCCATTCATGGTGCATCATCCCTATAAATATGCAGATTTACTCAAACGCAAGATTGAGCGCTATGGCGTAACCTGCTGGTTGGTCAACACGGGTTGGGTGGGTGGGCCATACGGGGTAGGCAAACGTATCAGCATTCGCCATACGCGTAATTTGTTGAATGCTGCCCTGACCGGCCTGTTGGCAGATGTGACTTATTATCAGGACCCGGTTTTTGGCTTTGAAGTGCCCCAAACCTGCCCGGAGGTGCCAGAAGGCGTTTTGCAGCCCTGGTCTAGTTGGCCCAGCCGGGCCGAGTATGACCGGCGCTACAAAGACCTGGCGGCTCGTTTTCGTGAGAACTTTAAAAAATTTGAAGATGGTACGCCGCTGGCTGTGTTGGAGGCGGGTCCGCGGCGCTGATGATTTGTTTTAGCCGCAAAAAAAGCTGGCGGGGAATTAGCCCGCCAGCTTTTTTTTTTGCGCAAGATTTAGTCTGTGCATCAGGCTTTTTTCTTTTGCCAGGGCAGACGGTTCTTTTTCTCTTCGATGCGGTTTTCATCGCCGTAGCCGTGATAGTAGTAGCCGCTTTGGTAGCCATTGTAGGCATTGTGATGGTTTTGCAGGCGATTGAGCACCAGCCCCAAAATGTGGGCCTGGGCGCGCCGGAACGACTCAAGGGTGGCGCGGACGGGTTCGGCGCGGGTTTCACCGGCTTCAACCACAATCAAAATGCCATCAACACTGGCTGAAAGGGCTTGTGAATCGGCGACCAATGAGGGGGCGCTGTCGATGATTACGATACCGGCGTGCTGGCAGGCTTCAGCCAGAATGGCGTGCATTCGGTCGGAGCTAAGTAGTTCGCCGGGGTTGGGTGGCATGGCTCCGGTGGTGATGACTTCGTAGCGGGTGTTGTTTGGGCCTTCGTAAACCTGAATGACATCTGCCAGGCCGCCTTGTCTCAAGAACAGGTCGGTCAGGCCGAAGCGATTGCCCAGCCCAAGATATTGGTGAACTTTGGGGCGGCGCAGGTCGGTGTCGATCAGCAAAACTTTTTTGCCTGCCTGGGCCAGTACCCCGGCCAAATTGGTGCAGACGGTGGTTTTGCCTTCTCCTGGCCCGGCACTGGTGATGAGAATGGTTTTCAGGGCGTGATCTACCGACGAAAATTCCAGGTTGGTGCGCAGGGCGCGATAGGATTCGGTGATGGGTGAACGCGGTTGCTCTGCTACAAACAGCCCGTCGGTTTGTTCGGTTTGATGGTCTGGGATGACGCCAAGGGTGGACAGGCCAAACAGGCGTTTGATGTCGTCGCGTGATTTAAGGGTATCGTCCAAGAAGTCGCGCGCAAAAATCAGGCTGATGGCTAATAACAGCCCAACTATGAATCCGAACATGGTATTGACGCTGACGCGCGGGCTGACGGGGTTGGGGTTGATCTGGGCGGTGTCTATTTTTGCTACATTTAATGTGTTTTGCAGGCGCGCCAGGCGCAAGGATTCGCGGCTGTTGAGCAGGTTCAGGTAAATTTGTTGGTAGAGTGTGGCGGTTTTTTCCAGTTGGGTCAGTTGTTCGTCGTCATTGGTGACAGGTTTTTTTTGCACAATCAGGGCGGCGTAGGCGTTTTCGTAGCTGCGTTGCAGGGCTTGCAGTTGTTCCAGTTCGCCGCGGCGTTGATTGGCTTGTTCGGTGGGCAGTCCGGCGATTTCGGTCTGCATGGCGCTGATCTGGCTTTTGAGGGCGTCGATCTGGGTTTCCAGGCTCACTTTTTGTTCGGCCAGCATGGTAGTGGAGCGTTCTTTAATTTGACTCTGCAAATCTACAATTTGCTGATCCATGTCTGCGATTTGGGCGTTCAGGTTTTCTTCGCTGGAGATGTAGCGCCCGGATTGAATTTCTTCGTTTTTCTCGATCAGCACATCCACCAGGGTGTTGGCAATATCGGCGGCGCGCTGCGCATTTGTGTTTTCTACGCGAATTTCGATCATCTGGGTGTTGGTTAGGGCGCTGATTTGAATTTTGCCGGTTTCAACCGGAAAGCCCAATTTATCTGAAGCGGCCTGGCGCACGCTGGTTAGTTGCAGCATTTCGACATAGGTTTGAGTGATTTGCTGGCTGTTCATCGATTGGGTGATGTCGATGATTTGGCTTTGCATGGAGGGCCGTGAGATGAGTACCTGGGCGCTGGCCTGGTACACTGGGGCTTGCAGGCGGCTGTAGATGAAAGCGGCCATTCCGGTCAGGATGGCCGCCAGCGCAATAATCCAGGCATTGCGCCAAAGTAAACTGCCCATGCGGCGCAGGCTGGCAGCGTCGATTAGGTCAAATTCGAGTGTTTCGTTATTCTCTGAGTTATCCATGTCGATTCCTGTAGTTGTGGGATGGGGGATTATATCATTGGGGGGTTAGTAGGCGCCTTTTTTGAGAAAGACTACCAGGGTAGTTTTGAGAAGAATTTGTATGTCGAGCCAGATTGAACAATTTTTGACATAGTAGATGTCATCTTCGGTGTGTAGATGCATCGGTTTGTCACTCCGTCCATTTACTTGCCACCAGCCGGTTATACCGGGTGGAACGCTGTGGCGGGCGTGTTGCCAGGGTTGGTATTTTTCGACAATATAGGGTAATTCTGGGCGGGGTCCCACCAGGCTCATGTTGCCGCGCAAGACGTTGAAGAGCTGCGGCAGTTCATCCACGCTGGTGCGGCGTAGAAAATGACCGATACGGGTAATGCGCGGGTCGGTGGGACTTTTATGGAGCAGATTGCCATTTTCGTCTTCGGTTTCAACCACGTGACGCAGGGATTCAGCGTTTTCCACCATGGTGCGAAATTTGTACATCTCAAAGGGTAGGCCGTTTTCGCCGATGCGCGTTTGTCGGAAGATGGCTGGGCCGGGGCTGTCACGTCGAATGAGCGCGCTAATTAATAGCATCAGCGGCCAGAGTGTTGCCAGCATAAGACTGCCAATCACCAGATCGAAAATGCGTTTGGCAATGCGCTGTTGTTCGTTAATGGCCGGAGCGCGTACTGCCAGCATTGATATTCCGGCAAAAGTTTCAATATTGGGCTGGAGTAGAGCCATACGAAAGATTTCGGGGATGACCCAAATCCGTACTGGCAGAGTTTGCAAGCGGACAGTTAGTTCTTCGCGGAGTTTATGAGCGTTGGCGGGCAGGGTGACGATAACATCACTGATACGCTCTTGGACGATGATGGTCGGGGTGTCTTGCACCTGGCCGAGCAGGTTGGGTAGGTTGCGCTTGGAGGGGGCATCATCTACAAAACCAACCAGGTAATTGCCTGTATCTTCCGGGTGCTTTGTGAGTTTTTCCTGAAGATGCCGCCCCAATTCACCGGCTCCGACGATGAGTATGCGGTGCGTTCCATTGCCATTTTTTTTGGTAAGTCGCCAATAGAGCCGTAATAAGAGCCGCGCGAGCAGTTGTAACCCTATGCTTAGCCCCACGAAGGTGGCAAACTGGCTGTGATTGATTTGGGCGCTACTAAGATAGATGATGCCTGCCAGAACCAAGACGATGATCAGACTCATGCTGAAGTAGGAGCTGAGTTCGTCTATAATGCGCATGTTGCGATTGCCATCATAGATGGCTCCGATTAGAAAAACAGCCCACCAGATGATTGGAAAAACAAAATAAGTCAGGATGTGGAAATTTTGGCGATTTTCATTCAATTCATTGGTTAGTTCTAATGCCGCAATGACCAAAAGAGTATCCAATAACATGGTGGTGATGGCGGCATTGGTTGAAAAGCGTCGTAGCATAAAAAACATTTCTCCCAGGTGGGATTTTGGAGAGGTAGACTCTGAAGAACTATGTTGCCTGAGCTTGGCCCCGACAAACTTGAGATGAAATTATAACGTATTCTG
>DYPU01000062.1 GCA_020719725.1 Anaerolinea sp.
TACCGAATCCGCCAATCGCGCCGGAGGGGGAGAAGACAGCCCGCGCGCGCTGAGCAGCTATTTACGCGCCCACTATGACACCCAGGCCACATTACTGCCACACCTGCCAGAAGAACATCTACTAAGCAGTTTTTCCAACAACTACCAACAGCGCGATCTGTACAACACCCTGCTCGCCATGTTTACGCCTCATCTGACCGCCAATGCAAAAATAATTGATATTGGCTGTCACGTTGGCCGGTTAACCCGAGAATTAGCCGCGCTTGAATATCCCACTATCGGATTGGACACATCCTTTACCGCCGTCTTTTTTGCCCGTCGCGCGGTTTGTGGCTGGCCCACCCCTCTCAACGAATATGAATATTTTAGCGACGGCCTAAAACGCGAAATGTGCCCGCTCCACCTGCCCGTCCTGAAAAACAGTGAAGTTTTGGTCGCATCAGCCATGCAATTGCCCTTTAAACCGGCCATCTTTCAGGCCGCCATTAGCGCCAATGTGATTGACATCCTGCCAGAGCCCCTGGCCCTACTGCGCGAAATGCGGCTTGTCTTGGTTGAAGCTGGTTTAATGGCGCTTAGCACCCCCTATCACACCGGCGCAAGTGCGGCCACCGCGCGCTGGCTTGGCCCAGACAATCACATGAGTGTTTCACAAGCCCTGCGCTGGCGCATCGGCCACCATTTTGATATCGTAGACGAGCGCGACTATATCCCCTGGGTATTAGGCGAACACGAGCGCCGCATTCAAATCTACCTCAATCACTGCCTCGTCGGGCGCAAATCCCCAACCTCAAAAACACCATGACCTCACCCACGCTCGAACCAGAACGCATCCCCGTTCTTAAACGCGCATTTGTCCAACGCATTCTGCGAGAGCTTCAACCCTATTGGGCGCGGCTGGCTTTCACCACACTCTTTATCCTGCTCGGAACAGTCTTTACTGTCATTCAGCCCTTAATTTTACGTTCGCTGATCGACGAAGCCGGACGCCGCAGCAACGACATGCTCCGACTTGGAACCATCGCCGGATTTCTGGTACTTTTACCAGTGCTGGCAGCCCTGCTAGGCGTTATACAGCGCCGCATCACCGGCGCAATTTCGGCAGATATGCAATTTGACCTGCGTAATCGGATTTACGCCCATCTGCAAAAACTGCCCTACCGCATGTACGTTCACTCCCCGCCCGGCGAATTCAACAACCGCCTAAGCGTCGATACCCAACAAACCAATCAAATGATTCTGCGCACCTTGCCCGATGCCACTAGCAATGCTCTGCGGCTGGTAGGCAGTTTCATAGCCATGTTCTCTCTGGAATGGAGATTAACTCTGGCCGCCCTGGCCATACTCCCCCTGGCAGCCTGGATTGCACGCAAACGCAACTACGCGACCCGCAAAGTGAACTTGCACACCATGCAGGTTCACTCAGCTTTGGGATTACAAGTCGGAGAAACCACTCAGGCCAGTGGGATTATGAACATGCGTCTTTTTGACCGCGGCCCTTACGAACTTGAACGCAATAAAACACTTTCAAACCAGGTCCGCGAAGCCGAATTGCTCAACAACAACTTGATGGCCGGAAATATTGTCTCATCCAGCGTAATAATAGCAATAGGCACAGCCCTGGTCTACGCGATTGGTGGCTTGCTGGTCTTTAGCGGCAATTTCACCCTGGGCGCAGTGGTGGCCTTTGTGGCCTACTTAAACGGGTTGTATACCGCCTTACAAAGTCTCATGAGCTTGCCACAAAGCATGGCCCTGGCGCTAATCGGCTACGAACGCATCTTCGAACTGCTCGACCTGCCGCTGGAAGACCCCGGCCCAACCCAGGCCGACTTGCCCAAGCACGCCAATGGCAACCTGTGCTTTGAAAACGTCACCTTTCAGTTTGACGACGAAGTGCCCCTACGCGCAACCGCCCGACCCTGGAGCATTAATTTAATGGGACAAAGCGGAACAGCCCAGAGCGACCAGCCACAAGCCAATGCGCTCGAAAACATCCAATTTTCAGTCAGCCCCGGACACATGATCGCAATCGTTGGCCCCAGCGGAGCCGGAAAAAGCACCATTTTCAACTTAATTCCTCGTTTTTACGATCCCAACCTGGGCCAGATCACGCTCGACGGCCAAGATTTGCGCAATTTGCCATTGGAATGGCTGCGAAAGCAAATTAGCCTGGTAAGCCAGGGCATTCACATCATCCCTGGCACACTCGCCGACAATTTGCGTTACGCCCAACCCAATGCCAACGATACCAGCTTGCACAACGCGCTAAAAGCCGCCAATCTATACGAGTGGGCCATCAGCCTGCCACACGGCCTGGATACCTTCATGGGCCAGTCTGGGGCGCGCCTGAGCGGCGGAGAACGTCAAAGGCTGGCAATTGCGCGCGCCCTGCTCAAAGACACCCCCATTTTGTTGCTGGATGAAGCCACCAGCCACCTCGACAGTATCAACGAAGAGGCTTTGCAAGATGCCCTCTTTCGAATCCGTCAAAATCGCTCCACACTGGTAATTGCCCACCGTTTAAGCACCGTCCACGACGCTAATGAGATTCTGGTGCTTGATCATGGCAAAGTTAGAGAGCGCGGGACCCACCAAACCCTGTTGGCGCACAACGGCTTATATGCGCAGCTCTATAAAACCCAATTTATCACCGAAAAAAGGGCGGACGTTTCATGACCGATTTTTTTGACTACACAATTTCTGGGCTGACTCTGCGCAGCCAGGTTGAACTGCCAGAGTTGATTCCTGCTCCCTTAACGGCAAAACAGGCCGATGTGAATCTGATTCTGGCAGAAACGCCACGGAGGCTGGAAAAAGCGATCCATAGCGGCGTGCTTTACCAGGCAGCTCCCGCTCAATTTTTACTTCAGATGCCAAAAATTGCCCGCTATTTTGTACGAAATAGCAATGAGATTTTAGTGGAGCCTGAAACCGAAAGCCTGGCAGAGGAGGTGCGTCTATTTTTGCTGGGAACGGTTTGGGCGGCGCTTTTGCATCAGCGCGAACTGTTGGTCTTGCACGCCAGCGGAGTGCTGACGCCCAAAGGAGCTGTGATTTTTATGGGGCGCTCCAGCACCGGCAAGTCGAGCCTGGCAGCCGCTTTTTACCGGCGCGGGTTCTCCGTGCTGGGGGATGATACGCTTGCGCTGGATGTAAAAAATGGGCAGGCGCTGGCCTACCCCACTTTTCCGCAACTGCGCCTATGGCCGGATATGCTGCGGACGCTGAAAATTACCCCCGCTGAAACGCTGGCGCTGCGCCCCAAGCTACCCAAACGCGGCCTGCCCACGCCGGATGGCTTTGAAGTTGGGCCACAAGCGATTGCCGCAATTTATCTTTTGGATACCGACCTGGAAAATGAAATTACACTGGAAAAACTTCAGGGAATGGGGCGGTTTTCGATCTTACTCAAAAATACGTTTCGAGAAAAGTTTTTGGGCGGGCTGGGAGTGCGCCCAGTTCATTTTCAAAAGGTGAGCCAGGTGGCGCAAAAAACGCCGGTTGCCAGGCTGACGCGGCCCGAAAATGAAGCGCAGTTTGAGCGCTTGTTAGCTGTAATTGAACAAGATTTAGGGTTGTAACGGCCTTATTTTTTGGGGGGATACGAGCGGCGCAACCAATAGTTTGGAAAGATAATGAACCTGGTAGGCCAGCCCCGGCTTAATGAGGAAGCCATAAATAAACCAACGTGGATCGCGCCGGTTTTCGGTGGCGCGCCAGGTGAGGGCCTCCAGGCTAAAACGCATTAGAAATTCGACATTTCTCTCCACACGGGCAAGGAATTGCAAGGCTGGGGGAGTTTCCTGGCCCCAAATAGTCTTTATTAAGGCCAGCGCTTGCGCGGCAATTCGCTCCATCCGGGCCTGATGGATGGATGCTCGAACTTGTTCCCAGTTTAAATCATCAGATCGGCGTAATAACGCCAACACATCCAACAGCAATTTGGCGCTGCTCCAGCGATGTTTTGCGCCATGCAGCAAAGAATAAACCAATAAATCTTCACCAGAGAGTGTTTTACACTGAAGGCCAGGGATTTGCAACATCACGCCACGCTGCGCCCAATTCTGGCTCAATGTGGCATTCAGATAATAGGGTTCAGCCAGATTCCAATGCAATTCGACGGAAATTCCAGGCGGGGAAGTGCGATAAGCGTAGTGATGGCGATATTGGGCATGGATGCGGGCCTGACGAGGAGAAAGTTCCACCGAAGGTTCGTAGCGCAGATAACCGTTTTCGCGCAAAAGAGCATCAGCGCGCGGAAATTCCGCCGGAGCAACAAGCAAATCCAAATCAACGGAGGTGCGCAGGTTGAAGGTGCTATAGAGAAAATGGGAAAGTAGCGGGCCTTTGAGTGCAAGAAATTCGATCTGATGAGCGGAAAATAACTTTTGAAGTTGCCCCAGCGTGCCCAAAAGTTGCATATTACGCAAGCTGCTCTGATACTGAAAATGTTTAAGGTTTTGAAGTACAGCCTGGGGAAATTTTTCTTCGCCCAAGTCCGAAATATTTGCCAAAACTGTACCGGCAATGCCATGCCGTTTAACCAAAAATGGAAATTCTTTCCAGTTTTGCTGCTGTCGAAGCAAGGACTGAACATGCTCTTTTTCTGGCAAAAGTAATGGGTAAGGCGCAAGCGCCAAAGCCAGGCTAAGGGATGGGCTGAATTGAGGCATATCTTAGGAGTTTCCTGACCGACGAGGCTGAAATTGCGCCAAAAGCACTGCCCCAAAAATCAGGCCACAGCCCAGCGTTTGAATTGGGGAAAGGACTTCGCCCAACATAAGCCAACCGAAAATAACCGCAAAAACCGCTTCCAGGCTAAGCAAAATGGCCGCGTCGGTGGGCGGCGTGTGCTGCTGCGCCCAGGTTTGCAAGGTGTAGCCAATTCCGACCGAAAAAACAGCCGTGTATAGCACTGCACCGCTAAACAGTAGCACCTGCGAGGCGGGGAAATTTTCAAAAAACAGCCCAAACGCCAGGTTAAAAAGTCCGCTGACCAGGAATTGACCGGCTGAAAACCGGAGAGCGTCGTACCGCGCGGCAAATTTCCCTAAAATAACCACATGCAAAGACCAAAAGAAAGCGCCAGTCAATTCTAATAGATCACCGGGCTGAATCTGAAATTGGCCATTGGTACTAAGCAAGTAACCGCCCGAAATAGCCAAAAACACAGCGACAAGCTGCGTCCAAAACGGGCGCTCACGCCAACCGCCAAAAAGCACCAAAGGAACCAGAACAACATACAAGCTGGTGATAAAGCCAGCATTTCCGGCACTGGTGGAGACCAGCCCGGCCTGCTGTAAAGCGCTGGCAATGAAAAGCACCGTTCCGGCGGCTAAAATCCACTTCCAGGCCGGGCGTGACAGGCCTGGTTTGCCCTTTAAGAAAGGCCAAAGGAATAGAGCGCCAAGCAAGAAACGCGCGCCATTAAATAAAAACACATTGCCAATTTGCCCGATGAAGCGTTGAGCGGCAAAAGCGCTGCCCCAAACCAGGGCAACCAGGAGCAAAGTAAGATCGGCTTTGAGGCGCATTATGAGTATTAACCGATTTTTAATTCTCGATTTTGATATAGATGCGCTTGTTAATGGCACCCTTCGATTTGTAATCGACAACCTTGATCGTGCCCACTTCGGAGGTGTTCTGAACGTGGGTGCCGCCATCAGCTTGCAAATCGAGGCCAATAATTTCAACGGTTCGGATTTCAGCAATACCTTCGGGCAGCAGGTTGATTTTCGTGCGAATTAGATCCGGAATTTGGAAGGCTTCTTCGCGCGGCAGGATGCTGACGCGCACGGCCCGGGCGGCTGCCACCTCGCGGTTGACAGCGGCTTCAATTTCGCCGACGAGTTCGGCGCGTAAGGTTGCGAATTCAAAATCCATGCGGCCTTCAAGTGGATCCATGTTGCCGCCCGTGACAAGTGCGCCGTAATCACGAAAAACACTGCCACACAGGATGTGCAGCGCGGTATGAGTGCGCATGAGCTGATGACGACGCTGCCAGTCTAACACGCCGTGAGTATTTGCGCCCACTACCGGTAACGGAGTATCGCCGCCGAGGAAGTGGAACACTTCCTCGCCGTTCTTTTTGACAGAAGTGACCGGGTAGGTGGAATCACCCACAGTGAGTGAGCCAAAATCGCAGGGTTGTCCGCCGCCGCCCGGGTAAAAGGCGGAACGGTCGAGAACAACCGCGCGGGCAGCTTCATCAACTGCGCTGATGGTGGCGCTAAATTCTTTAAGATAGGCATCTGTTTGGTAAAGCAGGTCTGTCATGTTGATTCTCCGGTGGTACAGTTTTTGTCTTTTATTTTGCTGGCACCGTTCATCAGGGTCTGGTCACTGTCACGGTCCATTTTATGCCACGCTTGGTCAGTTCATCCATAATTTTGGAGGCAGAGACGGTTTCCACGCGATGCGCGCCAGGGGCAATTTCACCGCGCGCCTGAAAGCCCATCATTAGAGCACAGTGCCAGCCTGTCAGACGTTCCATGCCGGTGAAACCGGTTTGAGGGTCATATTGATCAATCAGGTCGAGCGTGATGCGGGTTTCGTGTCCATCTTTTAGCCCCAGTCCAACCGCGCGCATAATGCAAACATCTTCCACCTGCGGGGCGGTGATTTTACCTTCGAGTAGTTTATGGTAGAAGTGCCGCGGGTTAACCATACGGCCATCAACTTCAATGGATTCTTCGGAGAATAGGCCGAGGCGTTTAAAGCCTTCAAAAGTTTGAAAATGGCCTGGGTAGCGCAGTACTTTGTTTTCGTAGCGTTGGAGTTTGCCCAGGTGGCTGGCGGCAGTGGTGGACATGGAGCCAGAGATCACAAAGGCTTCCAGCTTGCCAAGCGGTGGGAAGTCGATTTCTTCCAGCTCGGTGAAGGTTGGTACGAGGCTGATTTTTCCGTCACGGATGAAGGTGGCTTCGTGGTCGTATTCATTTGTCAGGCCATTCAAATGAAAGGTGCAGTAGTAGTTCCAGGGCGGGGTAGGGTCGCGGGGCAGACCGGCATCGTAAAGATAAACTTCGCGGGGGGTGTCGAGCGCGTCCATGACATAAACACCCATGTTGTTGATCAGGCCCGGCCCCATGCCACAATCTGGCAACAGGCTAATTCCAGCTTGTCGGGCGGGTTCGTTCAGTTCAAGTTGCTGCCAGACGACCTCGGTGTTGCCACCCATATCACACAGGCTAACGCCAGCCTTGAGACAGGCCCGGCTAATGGCGAGGTTGTGGTAGTAGGTGACGGCGCTCAACGCGACATCCATGCCTTTTAGGCAGGCTGCAAGTGAGGGGGCGTCGGTTACGTCCAGAAAAATGCCCTGGGCAACCTCGCGCCCGATTAATCGGTTAATCCTTTGGGCGGCCTGAGTTGCCATGTCCACTTGAAAATCTGCCAAAATAATTTTTTCGGCTTCGCCGAATTTTGCCAGGTCGTAAGCGGCGGCTGTGCCCTGCCGACCTGAACCAAGAATAATGTAATGATATCCCATAGGTACCTCCAGTCTCAAGTTTACAATGAAATGGGGCGAGAGACAACTGAATATGAATTTAAACTTATTTTTGGTAAAAAATCCGATATACTTTTATGGATGGAAAAGGATAATTCAGCCTTACACGAATTTATCTATCAATTGCTCAGAGAGCATAAATCTTCTGAGGATGTGGTGCTGGCGGTTTGTCAGAAAAGCGGAATGTATTGGAGCGATGCTCAAGAATTGGTGCTGCGGGTAAAGAATGAAAAACAGCCACAGCTAGAGCGGGCCAAAATTCCGTGGCATTTTACGCTGGCGCTCATGACGGCGCTGGGTGGAGTGGCCTGCACGATTGCGGCGGTTATTCCTTTTTTAAATTTTTTTGGTGGGCCAAATGCAATCCCACTCACACAACCCAATATTTTGTTCTTTGTTTATAATCTTGGCTCTTATTCTTTCAGTCTTTTGTTAACAGGCTGCGCCATGTTTGCCGGAAGCCTGATTGGAATGCGTGCAACCTGGGCCGACTTGCTTGAGATGATTTTAGAAGCTCTGGAGAATTAGGGTATGCAAAATTTACAGCTACGCTTACGCATGGCAGCCGAAAGTATTTTGGAAAATGAAGCCTTGCGCAGTGGACTTGCCAGCCAGGAAGCAGAATCCGCTTTGTTAAATTGGGGTATTTCTTGCGCCGAGCGCCTAACGCTGGAAACCGCAGAGTTGGACGATGAAAGCGCAGAGGCAGCTATTTACCCCCAAATGCGCACCTTGCGTAAACTATTGATTGCCATAAAAAACCTGGTAACCCAGGCTGACGCCTCAGATCAAAAACAAATTACACTGTTAAAAATTTTTGACCTTGCCCGCATCGTTTACGGCGCTGCGTGGCAAGCCCCCAAACAAGTTGACGATGATCTGTGGCTGATCTTTTTGGTTGGGTCTGAAGTTGACTTGATTAACGGCCTGCGCCAGATGATTGAAAGCAGCACCAACCACCAAGGAGAAGATCATGCCTCGTACAACCCGTAAGAGCCAGAGCGGAAGCGCCATCGGAACGCTGATTGTTCTGGCAGTTGTGATTGTTTTGGGGATTTATTTTGCCAGAACCGGAAGCGACCCGCTGGGATTGTTTGGTGACGGAGCCACCGCCACGCGCGTAACTGTGCCAACCTTTACCCCGGCCCCTGCCATCGTTATAACCAGCGTAGCCCCACCCGCGACCAATACACCCGCGCCCCAGGCCAACGTAGCCCCTCCCGCGACCAAGACTCCGGCCCCAGCCAGTTGGTACGAGGTGGGATTTGTCAGCCCCATCCGGGTGCGCGCCGCAGAAGAAGAAGAATATGGTAGCAAGGGTATTCCTGCCAACCTGCTGAAAGGGTCTCTGACTGAAAAGCTGATCAAATACATCGACGCGGCCCAAATCAGCATTCATATTGCCTCATTCGAAACCGACATCGTCGATATAGCCAATGCCCTGATCCGCGCCCACGAACGCGGCGTGGAAGTACAATGGATTACCGATGACGAATTCGGCCTGGAATCAGACGAAGAACCAGGGCATGGTCAATTTGCATTGATGCAAGAACGCGGCATAGAAATTATAGACGACCAGCGCGGCGGCCTGATGCACAACAAATTTTGGCTATTTGATAACGAAGTGGTTTGGACTGGTTCTACCAACATCACCATCAGCGGCATGTTTGAACAAGACAACAACCTGATTATCATCAAATCGTCAGAATTGGCGGCCATTTACGAGCAACAGTTTGCAGAAATGTGGGCCGGAGAAATGGGCGCGCGTTCCCCGTCTGACGTGGAAGCGCAGCGGGTGACCGTGCAAGACACCCAAATTCAGGTGTTATTCTCACCAGAAGACGATGCCATTAAATCTATTTTGCCTTACATCCAAAACGCGCAAAGCAGCATCCGCTTTTTGGCTTTTTCATATACGCAGCCAGACCTGGGCGCGGCCATGCGGGAAAGAATCAAAAACGGAATTACAGTTGAAGGTGTTTATGAAACCGTGGGCAGCGACACCCAATACAGCCAAATGCTGCCCCTGCAATGCGCAGGCGGCCAAATGCGCCAGGATACCAACTTTGCCTTCATGCACCATAAAGTCATCATCATCGACAAACGCTATGTAATTACCGGTTCACTCAACTTTAGCGACAGCGCCAATAGCAAAAATAACGAAAACGTCATCATCATTGACAATCCGGCTATCGCCAAACAATACCTGGCCGAATTCGAGCGCATCTGGAACATTAGCCAAACCCTTGACCCTGAAAAATTTAAATGCAAGCCATAAAAACGGTGGGGAAAGCCCGCGCAAATTAGCGCAGGCCAGCAGCACAATACAAGGCACGCAGAAAGCGTAGTATGGCAAACTGGTCTGAAACATCGCAATTTATGCTCCAGCTAGTGGCAGCTTTTCTTTCATCAATTGCAGCCGCGTTCGTTTGGCAACACCGGAAAACACCCGGTGGAGTGCCTTTGGCGTTGCTTGCCATCGCCACAACCGCCTGGGGGATCACGTCTATCTTGCAAAATGTTGCCCAAATTCCAGCACAAGCCATTCTACTGGAAAAACTAAGCATACTCGGCGCAACAAGTTCCGCTGGGTTATTTTTAGTATTCATTCTGGAATACACCCGGCAAGATTATCTCCTCAACCGGCGCGCCTGGCTCGTCTTATGGATTATTCCATTCATCAGCGTCGCCCTGGCCTTTAGCAACGAATTCCACTTTGCATTTTGGTCTGGCTACCGTTACGATGTTCTCACCCAACGCTTCATCCTGCTGCCGGGGCCGCTCTATTGGATTCATACCATTTACTATTACGGCTTACGCATCTCCGCCACAATTATTCTAACTTGGGCCATTGTGCGTTTTCCGGTCACTTATCGCCTGCAAGCCAATGCCCTACTCGCCGGAGCCATCGCCATTTGGATGGGAAACTTGCTCGACCAGCTTAGCCCCTTTGCTCAACTGGCACCCTGGCAATCCGGCTTACACCCAGTTGCCTACACCTTAAGCGTTATCATCATCAGTTGGGGCATTTTCCGCTATCAACTTTTCGATGTTGTCCCTATAGCGCGCGATATCATCATCGAAAACATGCTCTACGGCATCATCGTCCTCGACCGCAACGAACACATCGTTGATATCAACATGCCCGCGCGCTACCTTTTTAGAGTCAGCGAGCACAAAAACATTATTGGCAAAACATTCAAAGAAGCCTTCGGACACATCCCCGAAATTCAGGAAAAATTAAGTTCATCCGACATGCCCTTTCAAGATATTCACATCCCCGCACCGGTGGATTTATATCTGGAAGTGATGTTCACTCCCATTTTTGATAAACAAGGCCAGATACGCGGCAAACTTCTCTCTATTCAAGATATCAGCGCCCGGATGCGCTCCGAAATTGCAATGCGCCAAAGCGAAGAAAATTTACGAAACGTCTTTGAGGGCGCACCATTCCCGATCGCCGTAGCCAACCCGCGCGATGGACACATTCTATACATCAACCCTGCCGCCAAAAAACTATATGATATTAACGAAAAAGAAGTAAGGGCGCTGCGCGCCGCCGATTTCTACAAAAACCAGGAAAACCGCACCGAATTAGTAGAACTCCTAAAGCAAACCAGCCAAGTAAACAATACCGAATTGCAAATGAGAACGGTGAACGATACCATTATTTGGACAACGACCTCACTACGCAGTATTGTATACAACAACGAAGAAGCCTTGTTGATTACGCAAGTGGATATTAGCGAAAGAAAAAAAGCGGAAGAAGAATTACAGCAAAGCCGCGCTCAATTAAAAAATATTTTTGAGTACTCTGGTGCAGGTATTCACCTCTTAGACCAAAGCGGTTGCATCACCTTCTCCAACCAGCGTTGGGCAGAAATGCTAGGCTATGAACCCGATGAATTACTCGGTAAGAACCAATCCGATTTCATTCTAAAAAATGATATTCCGTACAGCCGACATTTATTCGAATCACTCATCATTGGAGATATCGAACAATATCAATTTGAACCACGTTTTACCCGCAAAGACGGCAGTCACTTTTGGAGTATTCTTTCGGCCACCCCAATCAAAAAAGAAAACGGCGAAATAGAATCCATCGTCAGCTTTGTGAGTGACATCACCGAGAAAAAACAAACAGAAAACGCCTTGCGGGAAACAGAGCGCCGCTTCAGAGAAATTCTTGAAAATGTAGATTTCTTTGCAGTCATGTTGGATACAGAAGGAAAAATCACATTTATTAATGATAATTTTCTGCTGGCAACCGGTTGGCATCGCCCTGAAATTTTGGGAGAAAACTGGTTCGATATTTTTATGCCCAACAAAGAAGCCGATGGACGTCAAAACTTCTCACGCGCTTCAGAGCGCGGCGGCATTATCGGTAAAAGACATGAAAACCACATTACAACCCATGATAAAAAACGGCTGCTCGTGGCCTGGAATAGCATTATGCTGCGAGCTGAAAATGGCAAAGTCATTGGAACCGCCAGCATTGGCGAAGATATTACCCAAAAACGCCTGGCAGAAGAACTTGATAAGAAACACCGCGAATTTAACCAGGCCCTATATGACACATCGGTTGCATTAACATCCACGCTAAATTTTGAAGAAGTACTCGATCGAATTCTTGATAACCTCGATAAAGTTGTCAAAAATGATGCAGCCAATATCAGCCTCATCAAAGGCGGAGTCGTAAACTTTGTGCGTGCCAAAGGCTATGAAAAACAAGGCGTTCCCAATCAAGCTATTCTAGAGTTGCACTTTCCGCTTAATAAAGTCTACAACCTGAAAAAAGTGTACGAAAGTAAACGCCCGCTTTACATCAGCGATGTAAGTAAATATCCCAGTTGGTACCCAACCCCAAGTTCAGCCTGGATTTGTTCGCATGTGACCTCACCAATCATCATCAAAGATAAGGTTGTTGGGTTTATCGGACTGGACAGCAATATCCCTGGTTTTTTTAACAATATTCATGCCGAGCAGCTAAGAGCCTTTAGCGCCCAGGCCGCCATTGCAATTGAAAATACCCGGCTGTATACCAAAAGCCTGCACGAATTGGAAGAGCGCAAGCGCACTCAGGCCCGCTTGCGACGCGCCAATAAAAAGCTAACCAAGCAATTGAGCGAAATTAGAACCCTGCAAACCCAATTGCGTGAGCAGGCAACTCGAGATGGGTTAACGGGCTTATTTAACCGTCGCTATCTCGAAGAGGTACTGCCCAAAGAAATTGGCAAATGCCAAAAACAGAAAAAACCCCTCAGCGTCATCATGCTCGATATTGATTTTTTCAAATCCATCAATGACACCTACGGACACCCAGCTGGCGACAAAATACTAATCGCGCTGGGCGCGCTGCTGATCGACGAATGTGGCGAAAATAGAATCGCATGCCGCTATGGCGGAGAAGAATTTGCCATTATTGTGCCCAACACTTCGCTCGAAACCGCCAATAAAATGGCGGAAAAACTTAGGATTCTGTTCAAATCCACCATTGTCAGAATCGATACACTGGCCTTGCAAGCCACCATCTCCCTCGGTGTCTCCAGCCTACCGCAGCACGGAGATTATGGGCACGCCCTATTAACCGCGGCAGACCATGCCCTATACCAGGCAAAACAAGATGGACGCAACTGTGTTAGAATAGCAAAGTCTTAATCTTATTCTTCTGGTTTGAAAAGTACTTTGTACCCGAAAGATACCTGCCAAACACTGGCAGTGTTGCGAAGCGAATCTTGTAACAAAGCGTCCCTCGGCAACACATACGAGGGATTTTTTATTCAAACTGAACTCAACCGCATACGCGGATAAAAAAACTACATCTTGGAGAGGTGAAAACACTTTATGCAAAATAAAAAATTAAGAATTATTCCCCTGGGGGGCCTGGGGGAAGTAGGCAAAAACATGATGGCCTACGAATTTAATGACCAAATTTTAGTAGTCGATGTCGGCTTGATGTTTCCAGATAATGACATGTTGGGCGTCGATTACATCATTCCCGATTTTGAGTATCTATACGATAAAAGCCACAAAGTTTCTGGCATCATTATCACACACGGCCACGAAGACCACATCGGCGCAATTCAGCATGTACTCACCCAACTGCCTGTGCCCGTTTTTGGCACACCGCTCACGCTGGGGCTGGTCGAAGTCAAATTGGCCCGCAATGGCATGGCTTCCAAAGCAGATTTACGCCAGGTCCAAGCTGGAGAAATTGTCCAGATTGGACCTTTTAAAGTGGAATTTTTTCACGTCAGCCACTCCATTCCCGACGCTGTCGGGCTGGCAATCAGCACCCCGGCGGGTATGGTTGTCCATACGGGTGACTATAAATTTGACCAAACCCCGGTCGATAACTGGCCCACCGATTACGCCAAACTGGCAGAACTTTCGCGGCGCGGCGTGGATTTATTGCTGTCCGATTCGACTAACTCCGAACGACCTGGCTGGACCCCCTCAGAGCGAGTCATTGATCCAGCGCTGGACGATGTCTTTGAAAATGCCAAAGGGCGCATCATTATTGCAACATTTGCATCGCTCATCTCACGTATGCAGCAAGTCGCCGATGCCGCGGTACGCAATAAGCGCAAACTGGCTTTTGTCGGCACCAGTATGGTGGATAACGCCAAAATGGCGCGCAAGTTGGGCTATCTCAAAGTGCCAGATGATACCCTGGTCGCCATAGATAATGCGCTGAATCTTCCAGATGGACAGGTTGTTTTGATGTGTACCGGCTCACAGGGCGAACCGTCCTCAATCATTGGGCGGCTTTCGGCGGGAACCAATCGTCAGTTTGACTTGAAACCCGGCGATACAGTGGTGCTTTCTTCCCACCCCATCCCCGGTAACGAAGAAGCTGTTAGCAAAACCATCAATCGTATGCTGCGTATCGGGGCCAATGTGATTTATGATTCAATCGCCTCGGTTCACGTTTCGGGGCACGCCAGCCAGGAAGAGCAAAAATTAATGCTAAATCTGGTCAGGCCCAAATATTTCATGCCCATTCACGGTGAATTGCGCCAGCTTATGCGCCATGCTGAACTTGCCCGGCAGGTTGGCATTCCCAATGAGCGGGTTTTTGTGGCTGAAAATGGACAGGTGATTGAAATGATTGACGGGGTCGTGCAGTTGGGGGAGCGCATTCCGGGTGGCTATGTCTTTGTTGAAGGCGGCACGGTTGGAGAAATGGATCGAGCCTTGCTGAAAGAACGGGAGCAATTGGCGCGTTCTGGCATTATGTTGGTCAATCTGGGAATTGATAAATACTCCAATCGCCTGCTTGAAGAACCAGAAATCATTACGCGCGGTTTTGTCTCTGCCGAAGAGGCTGAAACGCTCATCCCGGCAGTCCGTAAACGTGTTGTAGATGTCATCCACAATGGCGGTTTCAATGTGGAAAAGGATATTGTGGACGTGGTGCGTTCTTTTGTCTTCAACGAGACCAAGCGCCGTCCGCTGGTTTTTGTGACGATGACGAAAGTCTAAATCAAAACCGGGAGCGCGCAACGCTCCCGGTTTTGATTCGGGTCGAGTTTTACAAATCCAAGCGGTAGACGTTGGTTTCCCAAGGCTTGAAGCCGAGCCGCTGATAAAGCCGATTGGCTGCGGCGCGGCGCGGATTGGAGGTGAGCGCCAGATAATTTGCGCCTAATTCACGCGCGGCGCAGATGACCGCTTCTGTCAGCGCCGCGCCAACCCCCTGGCCTCGCGCAGATTCGAGGACAACAACATCTTCCAAGCGGGCGTGAAGGCCTGTCGGAGCACAAACCAGCGTCAGGGTGGCAGTTCCAACAATCTCCCCGGCAGAATCTCGCGCCAAAAACAGGGTACTGCCAGTAAAACGGACCAAATCTTCCAGTGCGGCTCGTGTCGGCAGGGCAGTTTTGCTGGTTAGTGCCGGAATTAGCCGCTCGAAGGCGGTAATAATCTCATCGGTGATTTTGGTAACACGCGTTATTTCCATGTTTTTCTCATTTCACGGGGTTTGCAGGCGATAAATCACATAATCGCCCAGGGTGGTTTCCACTTGATAATTTTGGGCGACAAATTTATAAAATTCGGAGATGTTTTCGGGCAAACTTTGCCATAATTTGCCCGATTGTTCTTGTTCGAGGCGCAGTTCAACAGCCAGTGCGGGAAGTAAATCTTGATTGACGGCGTGGGTATCTACAATCAGCGCTGGAGGCCTGGCTGTGATCTCTGCGAGGAAGCGTTCGGAGAGCTTGGTTGAAAGCGGCGAATCTACCAGAAGCGGGTAAAACAAGACCGAAGAAGGGCTGGCGCGCCTTGCCAAATAGTTGAAAGCCAGCCTGCCACCCCATATCAGGACTGTTTGTTCGGGTGTTGTGTTTTCCCGCAGGTAATTGGCAACCGGGTGTCCAATTTCTACGCCGCTCTGGCGTTGAAAGGCAAATTGATAAAGGTTTTGGCTTCTTTCTTGTAATGAAGCCCCAAGAATTATGGAAACCACCCAAAATATGCTCAGGCTAACAAGAAAGCGCCGGCGCTCGAGTCTGGCAGAAAGTTGCGGCAGGCTCTCAAATAATTCTGCGGCCAGCAGGCCAATGGCGGGCATCCACGAGATATAGTAATGGGGATAGCCACGCCCGGAAAGCCCGGCAAGAAAGATTTCGAGCGGAAAGAGAATTAAAAGAAACAGTATCCATTCATTTTTTTTTGGCGCAGTGATCAGCAAAAATAAATAGCCCAGTAGCGCCAACCCGGCAGGAATACCAATAAAGTTGATTCCGCCAAGCAGGCTGGCGAGAAAGTCTTTTTTTGCGCCGGTCAGGTAAAAGTTAAAGAGAAGCGCCGCCTCGATCATTTCGCGCAAATTGCCCTGCCAAAGCGAAAGCAAAGCCACTGCGCCAAGAGTCAGCGCCGCTGCGAGGCCTGACCAGAACAAACGGAAGAACAAGAGCCGCCAATCACGCTGCCACAGCGCGAATACCAGCCAGACCAAAACAATGGCGGCTTGCGCTCCTGCGTTGTTGGCGCGCAAGAGAAAGCTGAAAGAAAAGCTCATCCCAATCCAAAAAGGATAGCGTTTTTGGCGCGGCGCTTGAATTGCCAGCCCAAACAAACCGATTGCCGCAAAGCCAAACGGCAAGGAATATTCTTCGGTCAGGTTGCCGCCTTGCAAAGTGCCCTGCAAGCCCCAGATCCAAATGGCGCTGCCAAACAAGGCCGGGAAAAATCCTGATTTTTTTTTGAGAATCAGAAAACTTAACGCAGCCGAGATCAGCAGGAAAAACAATTCCAGCCCCCAAACACCCCAACGAGTTCCACGTCCCAGCCAAAGCCCAAACGCATTTAGATAAAAGATACCAGGCGGCTTGCTTTCCCATAAATCGAGATAGGGGATTTTGCCTTGTAGAATTTGCTGACCGATGTATAAGTAATAGCCGCTATCGAGTGAGGGAAAAGCGGCCAGGGGATCGGGCAAGACGGCCAGCAGCATAACAAGAGCCAGCAACCCAAATAAAACATAGGGGAGCAAGCGCCGCATCTGGGTCATGACTTCATCATTTTGTGTAGTTCGTGCAATTTCTCAACAATTTCTGGCGGCAGGTGCTGAATTTGGCCCAATCCTTGCGCCATAACAATGACTTTGGCAACATGCTCAACCCGTTCCAGATGAATAAGGGCTTCGTCCAAATCTTTTCCCACCGTGATTGCGCCATGATTGCGAATCAAAATGGCATCGTGACTGCCAATCAGGCCGCGGATGGCATAGGCGTTTTCGGCGGTGCTGGGGGTAGCAAAACCAGTGGTGGGAACCGGGCCAAGGCCTTCCAACAATTCGGGGAGGACATCTTCAGGAAACGGGATTCCGGCCACGGTGAGCGCGGTGGCGTGCGCCGGATGGGCGTGGACTACGGCCCGAATATCTGAACGCTGCCGATAGGCTTCGAGGTGCATCGGGGTTTCTGAAGAGGCGCGGCGCTTTTTGCGTGGGTCAGACTTGATCGGGTTGCCTTCCAGGTCTATGACGAGCAAATCATCCGGCTCC
>DYPU01000005.1 GCA_020719725.1 Anaerolinea sp.
ATGTTTTTTATTGTGGCCCTGAAAAGTAGTCGGGCCATTCTACGACTCGCTCGTTGGCCTCACGCTTAAAAAGCCCCCGCGCGATTTAAAACGCTTCTGCCAATGATTCGAACTTAGAATTTGGCGCTATTTGCAAATTAAAATTGGAATTTTTGTATTGCGCAACATCCAATTGACAGCGCTACCAGTAAAAACTTCTTTTAGCGCAGAACCACTATAAGCGCCCATCAGAAGCAGGTCTATGCCGTGTTCTTCAATGACTTGATCGAGTGAGTCGTTTGCGCCAGGCTCGATCAGGTAATTGGCCTCGATTTCGTGAAATTCGAGGTAATCGCGGGCTTCATTTTGGATGATTGCGGTTAATTTTTTGTTTTCCAGGGCTGTGAAAACTGTCAGGCGGGTATTCCATTGTTCGGCCAGGTAAGTTGCCAAAAAGAGTGCTTCCTTGGCACGCGAGCTGCCATCAAAGGCCAGCAATGCGTTTTGCATTGGGCTGGGACCAGCTGGTAGTGCCAAAATAGGTCGGGAGGCGCGGTCGATGATGGTGCGTAAGGGTGAAGCCAAACCAGAGATGCCTGCCGAGGGCGGATAACTGATCTTTATTACCACCAGGTCTGCCAGGCGTGAGCGCTCCAATATCTTGCGGGTCGGGTCGCCAACTTCCAGCGCCAACATGCCGCGTACATCGACGGCCTGGCAACTTTTACCAAATTGTTCTTGCAGGGCCAGCACCTTGGGGGTGTTCAAAAGTTGCTCATTTTCAGCAACATGTAAGCCTTGCAGTACCGCTCCTTCACGCTGGGCAACTTTCAAGGCTTGTTCAAGCGCGTACCAGCTTTTATCTTCTCCGCTGAGTGGAACCAGAATGTCTTTGAAGAGCTTTTCGGTATAGCGCTCCATCAGCTTGGATTTGCGCCAGGTTCCGGTTTCCAGGCTGCTGGGAGCGTGCCCGCTTTGCTGGGCTAAAACATCCGCCACCGCCTGAGATCGAATCGCCCAGCCCAATTCTTTTTGAAGCGTATCGCGGTGTTCTGTCACCCACAGGTAAAAATCGGTGATGGTGCGATTTGGAAACCCACGCATCAGGCCTCGATCGCGGATTGTTTCAGCCAATGGAATGTAAATAGCATCATACCAATCCAGCACAGCCTCATCAAACGAAAGGCTGTGTTGCTTATCGGTCCAAGCGTAGTAACGATGAATATGAATTTGCTGAGTCAGTTTTTCGTATTGGCCGGGAATGGTGACGCTTAAATCGACATTGGGGCGCTGGTTGGCGATGCTGGTCTCGGTTAGAAAATCGGCATATTCGGCTTTGATAATTAATTCATCGGGCTGAGTATCGGGAGTAAGATGGATACTGGTCTTAATTTCTATGACATTGGCCTGAATGGACTGCCAGCCTTCCTGCCGGGCAATTGAAACGCGATGATTGCCATCCAACACAAAATAGACATCACTCACTTTGTAAACATCGATAGGCGGATAGCCACTGCCATGTGGATCGTCAAACAGGGCTTTAACGCGCACCCAGCGTTCCTTGTCATTGTAATTGCGTGGCAAAAACGTGCGGGTAAAGTCAGTATAACGCCCAACACTGCCTACAATAGCCTCCAGCGGAATCATTTGAACGCCGCGATCTGAACGCGCCTGGAGTTTGAGTTTTTCGGCTACCTCGTTATAAGAGAGCAATTGACTAGATTTGCCCTGCAAACGTAAAAGAATCTCCTGCACCGTCGCTTTTTGATACGCAGCAAGAAAATCGGAGGTGGCTGAACTATTGGGAGATAATTCTGACAAGGTTTAGGCTCCTAAAAAATCGCAAAGACCCTAAAGATTTCCCTGGCTGGCAAAAAACTTTAGGAAATGGATATTTCCCCAAAATTATCAAGAAAAGGTGCAGTAAATTCTTGTTTTAATAAAAAATTCCGCTTTCCAGCGGAATTTTAGCCGCTTTCCAGTTGGACCAGCTAAACAGAAGTTCCACTTTTGACAAAAAAGCCATCAATAATGCGCCTGATCAAATTAAAAATACCAAAATGGGCCAGCATCAAGGCTACGATCACCATCAAAACTGCAAAAAAGTACATATCGCCCAAAATATAAGTAGAGTTTCCTTCTAAAAATACATAATGCGCCACCATGCTAAAAAGATGCATCACGCCACCCAACAACACTGGAATTGAAAATGGCCTCAGATCATGGTCTTCAATCAATAAGTGTAACCCAATCAGCACAGCAAAACCAGTTCCGAGCGCTAAAGAATAACGCAAATAATGCTCTGGTTTAAAAGCCTCATCATATAGCTTAAAAACAACCCGTCCATACAAGACCAAAATCCCACAGGTTGTCAGGAAAATATAAAAATTAATGATTGAGGGCAAAACCAGATTACCCAGAGCGCGTATACACACCACCGAAACCACCCAACCCAACAAAAAAGCCAATCCCAAAGAAATAACTTTTGCCACGACCCCCGCAGAAATTAGCCCATCGGTTAAAATGTCCCATAGAAATTTCGCGCCACCCACCATGGCAATCGTCAAAGTAGCCCAGCCTACCAACATGGCAAACTGACTTAAAATTCGATAACGAGTAGCCCGCATGGAACGCTGAGGCTGAGTTGGCTTATTATAAAAAGGTGGCACAGTACCGCTTTCGGCCGAATTGGCCATAGCTACTCCTGTTTGTAATGGAAATGCAACGATTGTACCACCTTGCACAAGCCCATCACAACATCACGCGCAACAAAAACGGAGAAAAATGTTTAATTGGATTGCAGAAAGTCGTTTATTTCTTTTAGCCCAACGCGCCAAGCGCTTGCCACACATCATCGCCATCATCATTCTTGGCTTTGTTTTTGCCTTTGCCGCACAATTGGCCGTTATCCCGGTCATCATTACACAAATGTTCTTGTATGGTTTTCCTGAAGGCGGCCCCAGCCTCCTCAACCAAAACAGCTTCATCTCTGGCGGTTGGATGGCGCTTACCCTCATCAGCAGTTTTGCGCTTATTTTCGTCTTCACCTGGCTTTGGATACGTTTTTACGAAAAAAGGCCCTTCTCCAGCCTTGGATTTGAACCCAATCAGGCCTTGTACAAATATATTCGTGGATTTTTATTTGGCGTGCTACTCTTTGCCCTGGCTGTGGCGCTGATGGTTGCCTTTGGTTTTGTGGAAATAGACCCAATCGCTTCACCCAACATCGGCCTGGCTGCCGCGGCAGGGGTTGGGATTGTGCTGTTGGGCTGGTTCGTACAAGGCGCTGCCGAAGAAGTTCTCACCCGTGGCTGGATGTTACCAGCACTGGGCGCGCGCTACAAACCCTGGGTCGGAATCCTGGTATCCTCCCTGTTTTTTTCCACCCTGCACAGTTTTAACCCCAATCTTAGTGGTATTGCATTTGTAAATTTGGCGCTTTTTGGGCTATTTGCCGCATTTTACGCACTACGAGAAGGTTCCCTCTGGGGCATTTGCGCAATTCACTCTGCTTGGAACTGGGTGCAGGGCAATATCTTTGGCTTTGAAGTCAGCGGAACCAACCCTGAAGGCGGCTCCCTTCTGAAACTGATCGAAACCGGCCCAGATTGGTTTACCGGCGGCCCCTTTGGGCCAGAAGGTGGCCTGGCCGTCACGCTTGTGCTCGCACTGGCAATTTTATTTGTCTTTATCTGGCCGTTTCAGCAAGAGCAAATTTCCCCCAATCAAACCGAACAAATCTAAGCTATGGAGAGATCATCATGCAATCAATTTGTGTTTACTGTGGATCTGCTGAAGCAATCCGCCCCGACTTCAATCTGGTTGGCCGTCAAATGGGCCAAATTCTGGCTGAAAACGGAATCCGTTTAATTTTTGGGGGCGGGAAAACCGGTGTAATGGGCGCTATCGCCAACGGTGCGCTGGAAGCGGGTGGCGAGGTGGTTGGTGTTATTGTCGAAAGTATGAACACTCCAGCTCTGGCCCATGCTGGTCTAACCCGGTTGGAAGTAACCTCCACAATTCACGAACGCAAAGCTCGTATGTACGAACTTGCCGACGGGTATATTGCCTTGCCGGGCGGGTTCGGCACTTTTGACGAGCTTTTTGAAACCATCACCTGGGGACAAATTGGCCTTCATCAAAAACCAATTGGATTACTGAATACCCTGGGCTATTATGATTTTCTTATCCAGATGATTAACCAAGCTGTTAGTGAAGGCTTTATCTTTAGCGAACATCGCAACATGCTCAGTATCGCCGCTGACCCCTTGGCTCTGCTTAACCAAATGCGACATCATACCCACCCGATCGAAGCCGTTAAACGTTGGATGCGCCAGGAATAGCGGTAGTAGTAATTTTCAGCCCTCACGTAGAGTGTTGCAAAAAAACAAAACTTATCGTAATTATTCAGTCTCATTTTCTTTTTGAATGCTTTTAACGGAAGCTGAAGCCCTCTGGCTCTGAGCAATACCAGATAAGCCTGACTTTGGGACTGGATTAATATATTTTTAGGGATTAAGACCCTGTTTACAGGGTCTTATGGTGTACTGTCGAAATGGAGGGCTGAATAGTTATAGCCTATTTGCCAAATCCTCCTGTGGCGGTTTGAAGCAGTATTGCGCCCAAAAAAAGTAACAAGGCTCCCGTAGCTATACTCCACAGCAAAAAAGAAAGTGTTCTTTTAGAAAAACTGGCTAGTTTGGCAGATGTCGCAAGAAATTGGAATTGCTTTGAATCTGTTATCGCCCCAAAAGTTGACGAGGTGGATGTCGCGCTTTCTTCCAAAGGTATCTGGTCTGAGACGAAGATATTTTCGACAAGAACATAACCATCAGAATTAGACATAGACTGGTTAACGACAATTACAATTGCTCATAATTTTATACTTGGTTTGCTCAAACGCGCAGGTTTTACAAATTCCGCGAAAGGTCGCCGATGGTTTTGTAAGCCTTTGAGTTACCTATTCAGCAAAACTCGTTTTCTTGAGAGCGCCATCTCTTAGATTTTCCGCGTGCAACCAACCAAACACGAGCTACGTTATAATATTTCTTCCATTTACTTTTTCATACTCAGGAGCCGCCATGCAGGATTGGTCGCAATTTGGCTTTTTCTTTCTGCAAACCATCACCCTAATTTTCATGCTGATCGGCCTGCTTGGGCTTGTCATTCCGATTTTTCCTGGAATAGTCATCATCTGGCTTTCAGCGCTGGTCTACGCTGTCATCTCCGCCCTGGCTGGATCAATGACAGGCTGGGACTGGTTTCTTTTTGTGCTGATCACCCTGCTCGGTGGTTTTGGCACCGT
Organism: Anaerolinea sp.; assembly: GCA_020719725.1. Lineage (GTDB taxonomy): Bacteria > Chloroflexota > Anaerolineae > Anaerolineales > Villigracilaceae > UBA8950. The sequence goes on from DYPU01000005.1 coordinate 5,285, forward strand.
GGTTGATAACATCATCCTAACAGCCAAATTACGCGAGACCGGTACTCCCTGGAAATCCATCCTGATCGCCTTTATGGCAGGTCTGGTTTCCAGCCTGTTTTTTACACCATTTTCAGCCCTACTCGTTACTCCGGCCACACTCTACCTGGTGGAATATCGCCGCTTGCAAGACCGAACCCAGGCCATGGCTTCCAGCAAAGCCTTTTTGATTGGCTTTGGCTGGACGTTTTTAGCACTGTTTGCCATTGGCACCACCATGGTTGGGCTGTGGCTGCTTTGGGTTTGGCTGTAGAGCAAAAGCAATATATAGCATTTGCCCGGAATGTTGATGCCAAATCATTTGAAGACCTGACCGAAATATAGTAGGGATGCTTTCCTTGATACCCTCTAAAAGCTACTTAAGACGAAAAAAAGGAGAACCATCATGTCTCTGCCCCCCCCCATCAGCCCACAAAAACAACCCCGGCCCGGAAAAAATCACCCTGGCCTAGAGCAATCCAATAAAATTATGGAAAGAATCGAAACACCAAAAATAAAAATCCCAAACGTGAAAATCCCAAACAGTAGAATTAGGGTCAAACGGCCTCATTAAAAATGTCACACGACAGGATGAGGGGGGCATCCTGTCGTGTGACAAAGGCAATTATACAGATTTTACCTAATTAATCAAGGGCGTGGTTCAATTTTTCAAAGGATGGGAAGGTTGCGATGGCGTTCTCAAGAAAGTTTGACAGGTAGACAAAAAGCCCCCGCTCGGTAGAATTGGTGTTGGCCAAATACCCAATTGGTATGCTTGTTTTCAGAAAATGACCGATCTGCGCAAGAAGAAGAGTAAGCAATACAGTTGGGCAGCCCTGCTGGTCATAATATTTTTGCCAAAGCCATTAAGGAAAGACAAAATCAGTTTACCACTTCACCATCCTTTGCTTCAAAACCCTCTTTGGCGATCATTTGGCCCTGATGGAGACGAAACGCCAGAAGGCTACAGCCAGGATCAAGTGTGTGGCATTAAATTGGATTGCTACCGCATTAACTAAAAAGGCTCTGTGGGTAGGCGCATTGTGGTCATTCCTTCCATTCACACGACAAAGCCTATTTCTTTTGCAATACCGCCAAAATGCGGGTTGCAAATAATAGCGGCAGCCCATTCAAGATCAAATCTACCTTTTGCAGCAACGGATACCAAGAATCTGGGTAGAACTGTGGCCTGGAGTACCCCCCGCTTGCCACATACGAAAGTGCCGCAAAACGCTTCACCGTTACCACCCGCCAATCACGCAGCAACGATTGAAAATTGGAGGTGGCAAAAATACGTCCGGCATTGCCTTGCGCGGCATAATAATCATGGTTTGCCACCGACCAATCTGGCGGGGCCAGCCAGGTAATCTTGTCGCGCAGCGCCACTGGTTCACGGTGCAACATGCCAAACGTCACCAGGCCCAACAGACTAAGCGCATAAGGATCAAACACCAGCACCCGCCCGCCGGGGCGCAGCACGCGCCAAAATTCGGCCAATGCCGTACCGGGGTAACGTAAATGATGAAAAACGTCGAATAAAATCAGGTCGGTCAGGCTTTCTGCGGCCAAGGGCAAGGTATATCCATTCTGAACCACATCCAGCCAGGGATTGACAAACAAATCTGTTCGTAAACAAGCTGGAATAACTTCTTTAATATTGCCAATCCCCGAACCCAATTCCACCACACGCGGCCCAGATAAGCCCGAAAGATGCGCCGCAATCTGCCCGTGAAAACCACGATAAATTTGGCGCAAAAGTGGCTTTTTGGCCCAAAAAGCATTATTTTGTAAAATTTCATCCTGATAGTGTTCAATTTTCATACGCCTATTGTAACGGATTGGTATAATTTCGCCATGATTTCCCCTTCTCAACCTGCATTTTGGCGCACCCTCCTGGCTTTCACCGCCGCGCTGGCTGTTTTTGCCATCACCAACACCTTTCAACTGGCCCAAAAATTAGCGGTAAGCCCTTTTGCCAGCAAAACTATTTTGGGGATGCTGGCCTTTTTCACGCTGACGCTTTTGACCAGCAGCGCCGGATTCGCGCTCACCTTTAGCGGCCACCGTCAAACGAGAGTTACCACGCTGAACCCCCCCGCCTCCAGCCGATTCCGTTTTGGCGCATGGCTGGCCTTTGGGCTGATTTTGCTTGGCTTCCCGGTTTTATATGCTCAACCCGCTTTTGCCAAACTCTTTCAGGCAGGCCCCATTCGCTTTCTCATTTTTTGGCTTTTGGGCCTGGGCGGGATGTTTATCCTTAAGCTGGCGCGCCCCGCCTGGGGATTTCCGGTGACATTGGCGGCAGCGCTCATTTTACAAGCGGCAGTCAACCGGCTGGCTTCGTACCTGCCCGCCCTGACAGCCTATCCATTTGCGTTGGGCTGGTCTGAAACCAGCCGGTTTTATTTTCCATCCTTGTTTCTTTCGCAAAAAATCTATGGACAGGTTTACCCCTGGCCGATTTTGCATCCCAGCCTGCACCTGCTACTCACTCCGCCCTATTGGTTCAATGCCCCGCTTTGGGCGCATCGCGCCTGGCAAATAGGGCTTCGCTTTGGGCTGGTTGGGCTGATTGCCCCGGCGCTGCTGGCGCGTTTTGGAGAAGTTCGGCGTGACGCGCGCTATTGGCTGATTTTGGCCTGGATGGTGGTCTACCTTTTCAATTTACCGCTCTACCTGCACTTGCCGCTGATGGTTTTTCCCATTTTATGGTTTTTTCGCATCAACCGGGAGCGCCGTACCTGGGTCTTGCTGATTCTCGCTTCGATTTGGGCCGGACTTAGCCGCCTGAACTGGTATCCTATGCCGGGGCTGATCCTTGCGGCGCTTTATTTGCTGGAAAGTGAATCTCGCGAGATAAAAACTACTAAGCCGTCTCTGGCTTCTCTCTTGCTCTATTGGTGGAAACCGGCAGCCTGGATTTTGGTTGGAACCAGTGTGGCGTATGCCGTTTCGCAGGTTTACATTGCGCTTTCAGCCAACCCGCCCGGAGATTTCTTCACCAGCCTGAGTTCTGATTTGCTTTGGTATCGTTTATGGCCGAATGAAACCTACTGGTTGGGTATTTTGCCGGGGATTGCGCTGTTTTCTTTGCCCTTGTGGGTTTTGATTGTGAACGAATTCAATGGCGGCAGAATGTGGAAACAGCGGTTCGCGATTCTTGCCATGCTGTTCGCGCTTTTTATTGGCGGTATCTTTGTCAGCCTGAAGATCGGCGGCGGGGCTGACCTGCATAACATGGACGCGTATGCCGTTTTGCTGTTGATTGTGGCCGCTTACGCTTTTTTTCGCACCGAAAAGCCCATTCCCTGGCCGGTGGCGGCGCTGCTCGTGCTGGTTGTCGCCTGGTTTGGGCAACAAGCCAACAGTGGCGTAGCGCATTACGACCAGTCAGTCAGTCAGGCTACTTTAACGGCCCTCCAGCGCCGGGTGGATGTGACCAAAGGCGAGGTGCTTTTTATCACCCAGCGACATCTTATTTCTATGAACATGCTCAAGGGTGTGGTTCTCATCCCCGAATATGAGCGCGAAGACCTGATGGAAATGGCAATGGCGCAAAATGATACTTATCTGCGGCAGTTTGAGCAAGACGTGGCCGCTCAGCGTTTTGCAGTGATTGTGGTGGACCCACTAAAATTTAACTTGTTGGGTAGTTCTTACGAAATGGGCGAGGAAAACAACGCCTGGGCGCGACGAGTGGTTAAGCCGGTCTTGTGCTGGTATCGCGCCGATCAAGTTTTTGCCGCGGATAGAATTGTGATTTATGTGCCGCGCGAGGCGGGAAAAGAATGCCCCTAGCCAAAATTCAACCCTTGAATTTAGGGTATAATTCAGCAGTTGAATTTTGATTATGGAAACCCAAAGCGATTCTTCCCACGATTTACCTTTGCTCGAAAATATTGAGCGCGATCCCGATGTTACTCAGGCTGACCTGGCTACCCAGCTAGGGGTGGCGGTCGGGACTATTAACTGGCATCTTAAACGACTGGTTGAGAAGGGTTATGTTAAGGTCAAACGCGCCGAGCGCCGCAAGCTGAAATATATTATTACGCCAGAAGGGCTGGCCTTGCGGGCGCGTTTGATGGTGGATTATGTGGAACAGCAGTTCAATTTGTATCGCCGGGTGCGGCACAAGGTGAAAGAAGCTGCTCTGCAACTGCGCGCCGATGGGGTTGAACGGGTGGGGCTTTCTGGCGAGGGGGATGTGGCCGATATTTGCCGTTTGACTTGCCTGGAGCAGGGCCTGACGATTGTGGACGACCCTGCTTTGCCGATTTTTGAAGTGCGCGGGTTGAGCGTGGCCCTCACCTTTCCGGGCGCTGCCAAACCGCTCGATTTGGCATCCCCGTCATTTTTGGGTAACTCTTCTGGAGACCGGCATGACTGAACAGCATGTGATTGTGACTGGCGGGGCGGGTTATATCGGCTCGCTGTTGACCGGGGAATTGTTGAGGCTTGGAAACCGGGTGACGGTGGTCGATTCGCTTTTATATGGCGGCGAATCGCTGGTTCCGTTCATTGCGCATCCCAACTTTCATTTTGCCAAGGCGGATGTGGCCGAATCCCGTAGTTTGCGTGATGCGCTGCCGCGCGGTTGGCAAAAACCAGCCGCGGTTTTTCATCTGGCAGGGATTGTGGGGTTTCCTGCTTGCCAGTCGGTTGGAAAGTCGGTGGCCTGGCGCTACAATGTCGAAGCGACGAAAAATGTTTTCGAGCAGGCTCACAGCTTGGGCGCAACCCGCTTTTTATACGCATCTACCTACAGCGTGTATGGAACGCCAGAAGGAGATGCGACTCTCAGCGAAGAATCCAGTCTCAATCCCCAGTCTTTGTATGCTGAAACCAAGGTGGCTGCCGAAGAGTTTCTTGGCCCGGCGGGAGCGGTTATTTTTAGGCTGGCGAGTTTGTTCGGCCTTTCGCCGCGCACGCGCTTTGATCTGACCGTGAACCAGTTTGTGCTGGATGCTTTTTTGCGGCGTGAATTGCTCATTTACCAGCGTGGCTATTCGCGCTCGTTTGTGCATGTGCGGGATGTGGTGGCGGCGCTTTTGCTGGGGGCCGATGCGCCCAATGCGGCCTACAACCTGGGCAGTGAAACCGGCAACTTTACCAAAGATCAACTGGTGGCGTTTGTTATTAAGCGAATGCCGGAAACCATTGTTCAATACAAAAATCTGACCTTTGGCGGCGACCGGCGCGATATGCCGACCATTTCATTTGAGAAAATTCGGCATGAATTGGGTTTCAAAACAACCCTTTCTGTCGATGATGGCGTGCGTGAACTGGTCAATGCCTTGCGCTTTGGCCTGATTCGCAATCCGCTTGATGAACATTATCGCAACGCGCGCTTTATCGTTCAATAAGCTGCTCTTCAGAGTTCAACGGCTTTAACCGTTGGAAAGTTTGTAAAAAGGAGAACCTATGACTGAAAACTTTTGGCAAGGCAAACGTGTGATTGTTACTGGTGGAGCGGGCTTTTTAGGCTCGTTTGTGATCGAAAAACTAAACCAGCGTGGAGTGACGGATATTTTTATTCCACGTATCGAAAATTACAACTTGACCGAACGCTCTGATATTCAACGCATGTTAGATGATGCCCTGTCTGGGAATTTTGACCCTAAAAATTTGGTCATCATCCATCTGGCCGCCAATGTGGGCGGAATCGGCGCAAACTTGGAGCATCCTGCCGAGTTTTTCTACGATAACCTGATGATGGGCGTGGAATTGATGCACCAATCCTGGAAGCGTGGCGTGGGCAAATTTACCGCCATTGGCACGGTTTGCGCTTACCCTAAATTTACGCCGGTTCCGTTTAAAGAAGATGATTTGTGGATTGGCTATCCCGAAGAGACCAATGCCCCGTATGGCCTGGCAAAAAAGATGATGTTGGTGCAGTCGCAGGCTTACCGCGATCAATATGGCTTTAACTCGATTTTTGTTTTACCGGTCAACCTATACGGCCCGCGTGACAACTTTAACCCGAAATCATCGCATGTTATCCCGGCGCTGATTCGTAAGGCAATTGAAGCACAGGAAAGCGGCGCGAAAGAAATTATCGCCTGGGGAGATGGGTCACCAACCCGTGAATTTTTATACGTTGAAGATGCCGCCGAGGGGATTTTGACCGCCACCGAATTCTACAACTCGTCTGACCCGGTTAACCTGGGCTCGGGCAATGAAATTTCCATCAAAGACCTGACGGAGATGATCATCCGCATGGTAGGGTTTGAAGGCAAGCTGGTTTGGGATACCACCAAGCCCAACGGCCAGCCCCGCCGCGGACTGGATGTTTCACGCGCCAAAGAACGTTTTGGCTGGAGCGCCCAGGTGGGCTTTGAAGAAGGAATGCAGCGCACGATTGCCTGGTTCAAGGCCAATCGGGATAAGATTCGATAATTTTGCAGGCCGAAAATGCGTGCCAGACAAGAAATCTGCACCGAGCATAACCCGCAATGGCCTTGCAGGATTGCCCCACCCCTCACCCACTATGACTGAACTCTCTAAACACGATCCCATCACCATCTACATCAAGCCCACCACAGGCTTTGCTGCCCTCAATTTGCGCGATTTGTGGACCTACCGTGAGCTGGTCTTTTTTATGATCTGGCGCGACATCAAAGTGCGTTACAAGCAGACAGCGCTTGGCGCACTTTGGGCGGTGATTCAACCGGTGATGAACATGCTGGTTTTCACCTTTCTGTTCGACCGCATCGCCAAGCTGCCCATCGACGGAGACATTCCCTATCCACTGTTCTCGTTTGCGGCGCTTTTGCCGTGGGGAATGTTTTCCACTGCGCTCAACGCCGCCAGCCGGTCGCTGACCTCCAATCATAATATGATCAGCAAAACCTACTTTCCGCGCCTGGTGCTGCCCATGGCTTCCGTTTTGGGTGGTCTGGTCGATTTTGCCATCGCTTTTGTGATTCTTATTGGCATGATGATTTACTACGGCGTAACGCCAACCGCTCACATTTGGTGGGCGTTACCGGCTTTTCTCTTGCTGACGATTTTGACCGCGCTGGGTGTGGCGCTCTGGCTTTCTGCGATTAATGTCCAATACCGGGATGTGGGCTACGCCCTGCCCTTCCTGACCCAGTTCTGGCTATTCATTACCCCGGTCGCTTACTCATCCTCAGTTATTTCGGGCAACTGGCAGCTTCTTTACTCGCTCAACCCCATGGCGGGCGTGGTCAACGGTTTCCGCTGGGCCTTGTTAGGCATCGGAACTGGCCCCAGCGTGGAACTATGGATTTCAGTTGTCATCGCCTTGGGGGTACTTATCACCGGGTTGGTGTACTTTCGCAACATGGAACGTACTTTTGCCGATACCATTTAGGCAGCAAGCATTTCCAGCAGCTTGACAGCGAAAAGTTCCAAAATTTCGCCCCAGGGTAAATCAATATGACAATAGCCATCAAAGTTGAAAACATTTCCAAACGTTACAAAATCGGCACTGCGCCGGGCAAATTCCGCTATGGAATGCTGCGCGACCAGATCGCCGCCATTCCGCGCAAACTTTTTCGCCGTAACGAAGGCCAGGCCGGCATCGATTACATTTGGGCGCTCAAAGACGTTTCTTTTGATTTGGAAGAAGGCCGCGTGCTTGGCATCATTGGCCGTAACGGAGCCGGAAAATCGACCCTACTCAAGGTGCTCTCGCGGGTCACCGAACCGACCCGCGGCACGGTCGCCGTGCGCGGACGGGTAGGCTCCCTGCTGGAAGTTGGCACCGGTTTTCACCCCGAACTGACCGGGCGTGAAAATATCTTTATGAACGGAGCGATTCTTGGCATGAAACGCGCCGAAATTGCCGCCAAATTCGATGAAATTGTCGAATTTTCAGAAGTGGCTCAATTTATCGATACCCCGGTCAAACGCTACTCCTCAGGCATGTACCTGCGGCTGGCTTTTGCGGTTGCCGCCCACCTGGAGCCGGAAATCCTGGTCGTGGACGAAGTGCTGGCCGTGGGCGATGCCGAGTTTCAACGCAAATGCCTGGGAAAAATGAACGATGTCGCCAACCAGGGCCGGACGGTTTTGTTTGTCAGCCACAACATGAGCGCCATTTTGCGCCTGACCCAGGAAGCGATTGTCATGCAAAAGGGTCAACTCGTCAAACGTGCGCCGACCAGCGCCGCAGTCGATTTTTACCTGGCCTCCGGTCAGGCCCAGGCTGGCGAACGCGCTTGGGAAGCAGACGAAGTCTCGCCCAATGCCGCCCCATTCCGCCCTCTTAGCTTGCGTGTCAAAGACCAGCGCGGCAGTGTCGCCGATAGTTTCCGCTCTCCAGAGCCAGTTACACTAGAGTTGGAATACCGCCTGTCTGCGCCCATTACCGGGTTGCGGGTGGGTATTTACCTGAGCACGGTGCGCGGCGAATACGTTTTTACATCCTTCGATGTGGATCAACCTGACCTATACGAGCAATACTCCACCCGGCAGCCGGGACATTACGTCAGCAAATGCCAAATTCCCGGCGATTTACTGAACGAAGGCCGCTACATTTTGGGTGTCAATGCTTCGTCTTTTGGCGTCAAGCGCTATTTCATGGACGAAAACGCCCTGGCCTTCAACATCGACCCGATGGGCGCGCCTGGTATGCAATGGGCCGAACAACGCCAGGGGCCGATCAGGCCGCGGCTGGATTGGGTAATTGAGACCGTAAAAAAATAATCCCTGGCCATGACCATCAAAAACATCCTCGCCAAAATCCCCTACTCCGCCGACCTGTACGATGCCATTCGTCCGGTGCGGCCCAAAACGCGGTATAACCTGGAACAGTTGCAGGCGCTTTTGCCTGTGGCGGTTGAGCAGGTGCGCCCACTCATCGGCAAAGCGCCCACCGGCAAACGGATTGTGTTGTTCGCCACCCTGCATTACTGGGTCGAGCAGGCGGCCATCATTGGCCTGGCGCTGCGCGGCATGGGGCATGAGGTCACGATTGCTTACCTGCCTTACAGCGATTGGCGTAAAGATGTTAACGCCTTCGACCTGCGCCGCCAGGAGTTGTATACGCGCCGGGTGCTGGCCCCGCTCAAGGGGTTGATTCGCACCGTCGCGCTGTTGGATGTTCCAGCCGCCGGGAAACTGCCCGAAGTGCTTGTAAGCGCCGTCGAAACAGTATCCGCTTACGACGCGATGTACACCAATCAGGAAGAAAACGTTGACCAGGACTCCGGGCTGTACCGGCTGCGGGTGGCGCGTAACGAACAAGCTGCTTTGGCGGCGCTGCACATCTTACAAGACAAACGCCCCGAAACGGTACTCATCCCCAACGGCACCATCACAGAACTTGGCGCGGTTTATCGCGTTGCGCGTCATCTTGGCATCGATACCGTCACCTATGAATTCAATGACCAGCGCGAACAGGTTTGGATTGCCCATAACGACGAAGTTATGCGCCAAAACACCGATTTGCTTTGGTCGGCGCGCGGCGGCCAGGCGCTAAAACCGGAAGAGCGCCAAAAAATTGAAGCGCTTGAGGCGGCCCGCATGGGTGGGCGCGCGTTTGGCAAGTCGGCGCGCAAGTGGCAGGATGTGGAGACGGTCGGCGGCGGGAAGATTCGCGTCGATTTGGGGTTGGATGCGCGCCCGGTGGTGCTGCTCGCTACAAACGTACTCGGCGATAGCCTGACTCTTGGACGAAATATCTTTGCCGAGTCGATGGCAGAGTGGATCACGCGCACCGCGCAGTTTTTTGCCAGACGCAGCGATGCCCAACTGGTGATTCGCATCCACCCTGGTGAGCGGCTGACGCATGGCAAGTCGATGGTGGATGTGGTGCATGAGGCTCTGCCCGAACTGCCAGAGAATATCCGCGTGATTGGGCCGCTGGAGAAGGTTAATACCTACGATCTGATGGAAATTACGGCGCTAGGGTTGGTCTACACTACCACGACCGGCATGGAGATGGCGATTCAGGGCATTCCGGTTGTGGCTTGCGGCGAGACCCATTACCGTAAGCGCGGTTTTACTTTTGACCCGGCGACTTATGCTGAGTATTTTGGGATGCTGGACAGGTTGTTAGCCGGTTCTGAGGTTGAGCGATTAACCGATTCTCAGGTGGAGACGGCCTGGGAATATGCCTATCGCTTTTTCTTTGAGTATCCGATTTCCTTTCCCTGGCGGTTGATGCACTTTTGGAAAGATTATGAAATCTGGCCGTTGGGCCGGGTATTCTCTGACGAGGGCCGGGCCGAGTTTGGCAAGGCGTTCGATTATTTGGCCGGGGAACCGGTGGAATATTGAGTGCCAAGTGCATAAGTGCCAAGTGTTAAAGCATTAGGTGTCAGGTAAATTCGGAGAATTGGAATGCCTGGTTTAATTCAAATTCTGGCTTACGTTTTCGGCATTGTGTTCAGTTTTTGGCCGATTCTGTTGTTGGCTCCTTTGGGTCAGCGAGTGCGAAACTTGATAAATGCCATTTTGGCTATGTGGGTATTCTTATTTAGCGGGCGCATGTTGGCTTTCCTCGTTGAGCCATTACCATCTTTGTTGGGTATCCCTGAACCTTGGAATACGCTTGGTTTTTTTGTGGCTGGCGCTATCTTATTTGGCTTATCTTATTTTCTCAAACGACGCGAACGCGAGAAGTTGCACAAGACAGTTGAAAATGCAAAAATACCCGGTGATTTGCTAGATATTTCGCCAGCTCAATTCGAAAAAATGGCAGTTGAGTTATTCCAGATGGCAGGTCATAGCGCCAAACGCACAGGTTCGACTGGCGATCATGGTATTGATGTTGTGGTTAATTCCAAAAAGGGTGAAAAATGGGTTGTACAATGCAAACGCTGGCGTGGTTATGTTGGCGAGCCAGTGGTGCGCGATTTTTATGGTGCTATGCAACACGAAAAGGCCGACCGAGGCATTATTATCACAACCGGTACCTATTCCAAGGCGGCCCAAGAATGGGCAAAAGGAAAACCGATTGTCTTGATGGATGGCAATGAGTTTTTGAATACTTGGAAACGGGCAAAAGAAAGAATGAATACTCATTAGCAAATAAGGGTAGAAGCGAAGCATTGCTTGGCCTCCACGAAAGGTATTATGACCGACACAAAACAAAAAGTACGCGAATTCTACGATGAAATCGGCTGGCAGCAGGAAGCGGATGGGAATTACCAGAACGCCCGCTATGAAGACCTGCGCCCCGTTTCGGCGGAATACATCCATAAAACGCGGCTGCGCGTCAACGACGGACTGATCCCAACGGGCAAATTCCTGCTAGATGCCGGTTCTGGCCCGGTGCAATATGACGATTACCTGCCCTACTCCAAAGGTTACCAGAAGCGCGTCTGCCTCGATATTTCGATCCAGGCCCTGACGGAAGCCCGCACCCGCCTCGGTGACCACGGCCTGTTCGTCGTCGGCGACCTGGCCAACCTGCCCTTCAAGGCGGATGCCTTTGATGGCGAAGTCTCGATGCACGCCATTCATCACCTGGCGCTGGAAGAACACCCCAAAGCCTATGGCGAACTCTACCGTGTGCTCGCTCCCGGTCGAACTGGCGTCATCGTCAATGGCTGGCACGAACCGCTGCTGATTCGCGCCGCCGAGCCGCTGATTGGCCTGATGCGCCGTCTCTCGGGCAAAGGCGCCAAAAAGAAAAAAGACTGGCTCAACGAAGCCGACCCCGAAGGCACTTTCATCGCCAAATTGACGCCAGAATGGCTCAAACGCGAAATCGGGAGCAAAATGCCGCTCGAAATCCGCCCCTGGCGCAGTCTTTCGACGCGCATCCTGCGCTGGTTCGTCCAGCCCAAATTTGGTGGTAAGGCCTTTTTGCGTTTCGTTTTCTGGATCGAAGGCATTTTTCCCAAGTTTTTTGCGGAAAATGGGCAGTATCCGATGATTGTGATTAGAAAGTAGAAAGTGGAAAAGGCTAACTTTCTACTTTCCAAACGCTATGCACAAATTCACCGATCCCATCTATTTGAAAACTGACCAGTACCGCAACGCGGACAACCTGAACGCGCGGATTGCTATTCACGAGCGCTTCAGCACCAATCCGCAAGGCTGGTTCCCGTGGGTGTGGGATGTGCTGTCAGCATTGCCCGCCGAAGCAAAAGTGCTGGAGTTGGGTTGTGGCTCCGGTGCGATGTGGATGGCCTGCCCGGAACGAATCCCCGCCGGGTGGAGCATCACCCTCAGCGACTTCTCTGCCGGGATGCTGGATTCCGCCTGGAGAAACCTCGTCACCCTCGGTCGCGGATTCAAATTCGAGCAAATTGATGCCCAATCGATTCCGTACCCGGATGAGACCTTCGATATAGTCATCGCAAACTCCATGCTTTACCATGTCCCAGACCGGCCAAAAACCCTGACCGAGATTCGGCGCATCCTGCGTCCCGGCGGGATTTTGGTTGTAGCCACCAATGGCATGAAACATCTGCAAGAGATGGATGAATGGTTTGAACGTCTTGGCCTCGATTCATACAATAGCCGTCCCTTTACCCTCGAAAACGGCCTCGCCCAACTCCAGCCCTTTTTCAGCGACATCCAAACCCTGCGCTACCCCGACGGCCTGCGCATCACCGAACTCCCGCCGCTGATGGCCTATCTCAAATCGACCACCAGTTACGGCGAAAACCCCGAAGCCGTCTTTGCCAAACTGGAGCAGGAATTGACCGCCGAACTGCAAGCCAAAGGCGCCATCCACATCACCAAAGATTCCGGGCTGTTTCTGGCGCACAAAAGCGAAAAATTTTCTGAATTTTTCCGAAAATCTCCCTTATCCGGTCTTGACCTGCCTAGTCGGCACGATAGAGGTTGATATGTCAAAACATGAAAAAAGCAAAGCTGAGTTTAAGCGTAGCCTGAAAGCCTTTGTTGACATTTTGCAAAGCCATATCTCTACGCCTGACGGGGATTGGACAGTCAAAGGGTTTATTGATGTTTTTCGCAACATCTACACCATTTCTGCCGACACAAAAATTGTTTCCAAAATTCTGGAGATTCATCTTTTTCCAAAACTTCTGGAATTTGCCCATCTAAACGGCTATCACATCGTTCTCGCAGAACAACAAAATTATTATCCCGACGTATCTTTTGTTAAAGCAGATGATGAAACTATCAAGTTTGCTGTGGACTTGAAAACTACATACCGCTTGCCTGATAACCCTGACTTTTGTAATGGGTTCACGCTTGGCTCGCATGGCGAATATTTCATCAATCGCGCCAGTCGAAAGAACATTCAATTTCCGTATGGCGAATACGCAGGGCATTTTTGTCTTGGAATTATTTACTCGCGAACTGGCTCAGAAAAAGCCGATGAAACCCGGACATTTCACCTAAATGAATTGCAATCCATTTCATCTGTCATTCGAGATTTCCAGTTTTTTGTTGCCGAGAAATGGGAAATTGCTAGCGACAAACAGGGCAGTTCTAATACTGCCAATATCGGTAGTTTGACCAAAGTCGATGATATTCTGAATGGCAATGGCGTTTTCAAAAACCTGGGGGAAAACTGGTTTGATGATTATTGGATGAATTATGGCAAAATTACCATGACCACTCCTGGCGGTAAGGTTAAAAAGATAACTTTACTGCGCGAGTATCTGGCTTATCGTGGTCTGGATTATGCTCTGGCAAATCCAATGAGCAATAAACCCTCCAGGAAAAAACGGGTATGAGAATCGCCGTACCACCCCTGAAATGCCAGGGAATCAAAACCCACTTGGTTGAGTGGATTCTCGGCCATGTTTCACTTTCAGAGAGTGGAACGTGGATTGAACCATTCATGGGTTCAGGGGTAGTTGGTTTTAATGTTCGTCCGCCCAAGGCTGTTTTTGCAGATACGAATTTGCACATTATCAATTTATACAACGCCATCAAAAATGGGCAGATTACGCCGGGCATTGCCAAAGAATTTCTCGAAAAAGAAGGCTCTTTCTTGCGAGAAAAAGGCGAAGCGCACTATTACGCTATCCGGGAGCGGTTCAACCAAACTTCCGAACCACTCGATTTGCTCTTTCTCAATCGTTCATCGTTCAACGGTGTGATGCGTTTCAATAAAAGTGGTAAGTTCAATGTTCCTTTTGGACACAAACCGGAGCGCTTTGCTCAAGCATATGTTACAAAAATCATCAATCAGATCAGGCAGGTTAGCCAGGCCTTGAGTATGTACGACTGGCAATTCACCTGCGCCGATTTTCGCCAAACACTGGCTTTGGCAACCGAAAAAGACCTGATATACTGCGATCCACCCTATATTGGTAGGCATACCGATTACTTTAATGGCTGGTCTGAACAGGATGAGCAGGATTTATTTGATTTGCTGGCAAAAACCAAAGCCAAATTCATTATCTCTACCTGGCACAGCAACCAATATCGCAAAAATCTTGCACTGGAAAAATACACCCAGAATTTTACTGTTTTTACCCGCGAACATTTCTATCACGTTGGCGCGAGTGAGAAAAATCGCAATCCAATGCTCGAAGCGATTGTGCTCAATTACGACCCTGAACCCCAGTTGGAAACCATCGAACTCAGCCAATTGGCGCTTTTTGAGCAAAAACCGGAATACCACTTTCTCAAAATCAACCCCACCGAATAACCATTTACCATTCACAAATTACCATTTATGGAGCACTCATGGACTGGACCAACAAAGTTGTACTCATCACCGGCGGCACTGGCTCGTTCGGCAAAAAAATGCTCAAAACCCTGCTGGCAGAAAAGAACCCCAAAAAGGTGATCATCTTCAGCCGCGACGAACTCAAACAGCACGAAATGCGCGTGGCCGGCTACAACGACCCGCGCCTGCGCTACTTCATCGGCGATGTGCGCGACCGTGAGCGCCTGGTGCGCGCCATGCACGGCGTCGACATCGTCGTCCACGCTGCCGCGCTCAAACAGGTCCCGGCCTGCGAATATAACCCGATGGAAGCCATCAAAACCAACATCATCGGCACCAGCAATGTTATCGAGGCCGCGCTCGACGCCGGAGTGGAAAAAGTCCTGGCCCTCAGCACCGATAAAGCCGTCAGCCCGGCCAACCTGTATGGCGGCACCAAACTCGTCGCCGAAAAACTCGTCATCCAGAGCAACGCCTACGCTGCCGGAACCGCCACCCGCTACTCCTGCGTCCGCTATGGCAACGTGGTTGGCTCGCGCGGCTCGATTGTCCCACTCTTCCTCAAGCAGCGCCAAAATGGCAAAATCACCATCACCGATGAGCGCATGACCCGTTTTTGGCTCTCGCTCGAGCAAGGCGTCCACTTTGTCATCAATTGCATTGAGCAAATGGAAGGCGGCGAAGTCTTCGTCCCCAAAATCCCCAGCACCAAAGTGGTGGACCTGGCCCGCGCCATCGCCCCCCATGCCCAAATCGAAATCATTGGTATTCGTCCCGGCGAAAAACTGCACGAAGACCTGCTCTCCGACGATGAAGCCCGCCACAGCATCGAACTCGACACGATGTACGTTGTCCAGCCCGCCGAAGCCAGTTGGTTTGGCTACTCGTGGAAAGACAAAGGCAGCCCCCTGCCCGAAGGCTTCAGCTACACCAGCGACAACAACTCCGAATGGCTGGATGTCGAAGGCATCAAAAAATACATCGCCCCGTTTGAAGCCGATTTTGTCAACGGAACTCTTGAAGGATAATGTCATTGCGAGCCGCTGTTCTTGCGGCGAAGCAATCTCCTCATCAAAGGGAGATTGCTTCGGGCAAAGAACGCCCTCGCAACGACAGGTGACCCATGAAAATTCTTATCACCGGCGCATCCGGCCTGCTTGGTCTCAATCTCTGTTTGGCAAATTGGGACTCTCATACCCTGCTCGGCCTCGACCGGGGCAAACTGCATGGTACCCCCTGCGAGTTAATCCACGCGGATCTCGATGACCCGGCGGCTGCCTCCCGTTTAATCGACATCGTTAAGCCTGACGCGGTTATCCACACTGCGGCTTTAGCCAATCTCGAAAAGTGTGAAGCCGACCCCGAAGGCGCCCGCTACCTGAACGCAGAGATTCCCGGCATCCTGGCCGAATCGGCAGCCCTGGCCTCTGTCCGTTTTATCCACATCTCCACCGATGCGGTTTTCGATGGAACGAAAGACGGAATCTACACTGAAACCGATGCCCCAAGCCCGCCCGGCGTCTATTCTGCGACCAAATTGCTCGGCGAGCAAAATGTCCTTTCGGCCAACCCTGCCGCCGCCGTTGCCCGCGTCAATTTTTTTGGCTGGAGCCTCTCCGGCACGCGCTCACTCTCCGAGTTTTTCTACAACAAACTCTTAGCGGGTCAACCCGCCAACGGTTTCACCGACGTTTATTTCTGCCCGCTCTTTGTCGGGGATTTGGCAGAGATTTTGGTTGGGATGTTGGACAAAGGCCTTTCGGGACTGTATCACGTCGTCGGGTCGGAAGCGCTCTCGAAGTACGAGTTCGGGGTCAGAATCGCGCGTCAATTTGGATTCGATGAAGGGCTGATTCGTCCCATTTCCGTAGAAAAAAGCGAACTGACTGCTAAACGTTCGCACAACTTGCGGCTGTCTGTCCACAAACTATCCACAGACCTGGGCCAGCCTATCCCCGGCGTATCCACTGGAATTGCCCGGTTTTATGCACAGGCTCAACAGGGTTATCCACAGAAAATGCGCAGTTATCAACAGGAGTGAGATGAAAACCTTAATCAAGCTCGA
This sequence comes from Anaerolinea sp., assembly GCA_020719725.1. Lineage (GTDB taxonomy): Bacteria > Chloroflexota > Anaerolineae > Anaerolineales > Villigracilaceae > UBA8950. The sequence goes on from DYPU01000005.1 coordinate 21,943, forward strand.
AGGGCTGGCCCTGTTTGGGCTGTCCATTTTTTTATTTTCGCAGTTGGGCTACCAGGGCGGGACGCGCCTGGGGGCTGTTGTTTATAATCTTGTTCATCATCATGCGCTCTCTCTTGGTTTGTACATCCTGGGCTTTTTTCTGGGACTGCCGCTTTTACAACTGGCTGGCGTAATCCTGCTTGGCCATTCCAACCTGGACCGCGCGCTTGGCTATGGCCTGAAACATTCGGATTCTTTCCAGAACACGCATTTGGGCGTGATCGGAAAATAAACGGAGGAACCTATGGAATTTAAAATTGGATCTCATGTCGTTGGCTCCAACCGCCCAACCTACTTTATCGCCGATATTGCCGCCAACCACGATGGCGATCTGGAGCGGGCCAAAATGCTCATTCGTCTGGCAAAAGAAGCCGGGGCCGATGCCGCCAAGTTCCAGCACTTTCAGGCGGCCAAAATCGTCTCGGAGTATGGTTTTACCCACATGAATGCCCAGGTTTCTCACCAGGCCAAGTGGAAGAAGTCGGTCACGCAGGTGTATGCCGAGGCTTCGGTTTCGTGGGATTGGACGCCGATTTTGAAAGATGAATGTGATGAAATTGGGATTGATTTTTTTACCTCGCCCTACGATTACGATTCGATTGAGCATGTCAACCCGTATATCCCGGCCTTCAAGGTCGGTTCCGGTGAAATTGACTGGATCGAGGCCCTGGAGCACATGGCGTCAAAGGGCAAGCCGATGATCATCGCCACTGGCGCATCGAACATTGGCGAGGTGCAGAAAGCCGTCCACGCAATTTTGAAGATGAATAAGCAGTTGTGCGTGATGCAGTGCAACACCAACTACACCGCCAGCCCTGAAAACTATGATTTCATCAACCTGAATGTGCTCAAAACCTACGCCGCCATGTTCCCGGATGTGGTGCTGGGACTTTCTGACCACACCCACGGCAATGCGACTGTGCTGGGCGCGGTCACGCTCGGCGCGCGGGTGGTGGAGCGCCACTTCACCGACAGCAACGACCGCGAAGGGCCAGACCACAAATTCGCGCTCAATCCTGAAGCCTGGGCGCACATGGTTGAAGAAACCCGCCTGCTGGAGCGCGCTCTCGGTTCAGCCGATAAATTTATTGCCGATAATGAGCGCGATACCAGTGTGGTGCAGCGGCGCTGTCTGCGGGCTGTTCGCAACATCAAGGCGGGCGAAATCTTCACCCGGCAGATGATTGATGTGTTGCGTCCGGCTACCCCTGGCGCGATTAAGCCCGATCAGATCGAAAATGTGCTTGGCACAAAGGCCCTGGCCGATATGCCGATGGGCAAAGAGCTGTGCTGGACGGATTTGGGATAATTTGATAATGGCTATTTGGTAGCCATTATCAAATTACAAAAATAGAAAATGCTAAATTAGCCGTATGCGTATTATTTACTTCTCTCTCGATTACACTCCTCACGACCAGCGCTTTCTCGCAGCTTTATCTGCCAGTGAGCACCAGGTTTATTATGTTCGCCTGCAACGGGGCAGCCGTCAGACCGAAGACCGACCTGTGCCGGAAAATATTGAAATGGTGCAGTGGGCGGGTGGTAAAAAGCCATTTGAATGGCGCGACTTGCCCAGGCTGGTTTTCGACTTTTGGCGTTTAATTCGTCAACTTAAACCAGACCTGATTCATGCCGGGCCAATTCAAACCTGCGCTTTTATCGCTGTTTTGAGTGGGTTTCGCCCCATCCTGACGATGTCGTGGGGTTTTGATTTGATGAAAGATGTCCGCCGCAGCAAATGGTGGGAGTTTGCCACGCGCTTCACCCTCAAACGCTCTACATTTTTTACATCTGATGCCAACATTACCCGTGAGATGGCGGTCAAGTATGGCATGAATCCCGATAAAACGGTTGTCTTTCCCTGGGGCGTAGATTTGGAACACTTTACCCCAAAAAAATGGGAAATAAGTCAGCCGGAGCGCGGGCTTACTTTGTTTTGCAATCGTTCTTGGGAAGCCAATTACGGCGTGGACGTATTGGCAAAGGCCTTTGTAACGGTAGCCAGGCAGCGGGAAGATGTCTCGCTGATGTTGCTGGGGGGCGGGTCGCAAGGGCCGCTTCTTCGCCAAATTTTTGCCAGCGCCGGGTTGCTGGATCGTGTCACATTTCCTGGTCACATGCCAAACCGCGAGCTGCCACGCTTTTATCACATGGCCGATCTGTACATCAGCCCTTCGCATGTAGATGGCTCATCCGTTTCGTTGATGGAAGCCCTGGCCTGCGGCCTGCCTTGCCTTGTTTCGGATATTCCAGCCAACAAGGAATGGGTTCAAGACGGGTATAATGGTTGGCTGTTTGCGGATGGAGATGCCTTAGCCCTGGCCGCGAAAATTAGCGCTGTCATTGAAACGCGCGCAACCTTGCCGCAAATTGGTCAAAACGCGCGGATGTGCGCCGAAGAAAAGGCGAATTGGCCTAAAAATGTGCAAATTTTGCTAAAAACATACCAGAGAACCCTTGAACAATGCCAAAAAGACTGCTAATCCCTCTGTTCTTCTTCGTTTTGCTGACAGCTTGCGCGACACCCGCCACGCCTGCGCCGTTCACTGCTACTGCGGTTGCTGCCACAGCGACGCAGGTCGCCGCAACTGAAACCCATTTGCCGCCGACTCAGACCTCAGCGCCGAGCGCTACCCCCAGTCAGACAGCCTCACCCCAGCCCAGCCCAACCTCCACGTTGGAACCAACCGCTACCAGCACCGAGACGATTGGTCAAATGCTCAAAACGCACATCGTTTTTTACCTGATCATTCCTGAAAAGGGCCGCCTTGATGCTTGTGGCGACATCAAAGTGGAACCGATCATTTCCAAACGCATTCGCACCGGCGATAAGTTGCAGGATGTGCAGATTGCGCTAAATATGCTCTTTAATGTTGGTGCCAGGCGTTATGACGTTTACTACAATGCGCTTTGGGATACTCAATTTACAATTGAAGCAGTAGACTATAACGCTAAAAAAGACTATATGACAATTACCTTTGGTGGCTACTTTCCTTTTACGATACTTTCAAATTGCGATAAACACGGCATCCGCGAGCAGATTTGGAACACGTTCTTCCATTATGAATTTAGAGAGAAGACATTTAAGTATTACGATAAATTTTTAATCGACCGCCTGGGCGGTGATTAATGCTAGCTGTTTTTTTAAGAGTTTTTTTTGAGAGAAAAACAGCAGAAAAACACCCGCTAACAGGTTGGCTCTGGCTGGTTTTTATTTACTTGGTTGGGTTGGTTTTATGGGGAATAGCCTTCGACTGGCGTCAAACAGCACTCACCTATCACGATTGGGCCGTAATCAACATGCCTCGCATTCAGGTGATTAAAGAAGCCCTGACAGAGGGTATCCTGCCACTGCATCTTTTAGACACCGCTACGTTACACAATCTTACAGATCGTTTCCTGGCATTGCCCGATGTCATTACAACCCCCCAGATGCTTCTCCTCCTGGCTTTTGATAGCGATACCTTTGCCTTGTTGGATATTCTGCTGCACTACAGCATTGCAACGATTGGTCTGCTCTACATCAGAAAACGATTTAACCTGTCACTCTTTGTTTATGCAATTTTGTTTTTTTTATTCAATTTCAACGGCTATATCATTGCACACTACAGCGTTGGTCACGCCACCTGGGCCGGATATTTCCTCTTTCCTGCTTTTTTCTTGCTCATCATAGAATTTATCCAGAACCAGGTCGGTTGGCGTTGGGTGGCAAAAGTAGCTTTTTTGTCCTTTTACATAATCCTGGCTGGCTCACAGCACCACTTCACCTGGATGATGTTATTCCTGGCCTTGCTGGGACTGGCGCATTTCAAACGGATCAAGTGGATCATGGCCGCCATTCTTTCAGCCGGTTTTCTTAGCGCCATTCGCTTACTGCCGCCGGTTTTCATTATCGGAGCTGCCACAAAGGGGAGCATTTTCCAATTTCGCTCTGGCTATCCTGGCTTGGTAGAAATGTTTTCGGCCTTTCTCAACATCCGCCCGCTGAGCTACGTCGTGTATGCGCCCAATTTCGTGACCGGATACTGGGAATATAATTATTTCATTGGACTGCTGGGCTGCGCTTTTCTCCTCTTTGGCCTTATAGCCTGGGTCAAAGACCCCAAAAAACAATTTGCAGACATCATCCTGCCTCTTGGAATTCTCTTTTTACTTTGCATGGGATTTCTGTACGAATACACCTTGTTTAACTTACCGCTCTTTGCCAGCGAACGCGTCATTTCACGTATGATCAGCCTGCCAGTGAGCTTTATGTTGATCCTATCGGCCATCTATTTTCAGGCCTGGTACGACAGCCAGCCAGAAAAGACCTCACATACGCTTGGCGGCCTTGGACTGCTCTTCTTACTCAATGACCTGTTGAGTCATACCCGCATCTGGAGCATGAAAAAAGCGGCTGAATATTTTGGCGAAATACCAATTCAGCTTACGAAACAGATGATTCAAAACCACCCCGATCCAATATATTTTCAAGTCCTTATTGCAGGCCTGATTTTAACAACCCTGACCGCTTTCATCCTGCTGTGGCTCGTTGTCCGCGAAGGGCAACTGCTAAAAAGACAAAAAAGACTATGAAAACAACTGCCATCTTCCAGGCGCGCATGAGCTCCTCACGCTTGCCGGGCAAAGTGCTTTTAGCTATTGACGGAAAACCGATGCTGCAACACGTCATCGAGCGGACTTTACGCGCCCGCAGCCTGGATACCGTACTCCTGGCTACCACCACCGACCCGTCCGACGACCCGTTAGCTGATTTCGCCGCTTCGATGGAAATTGACTGCTTCCGCGGCAGCTTACACGATGTCCTCGATCGTTACTATCGGGCAGCGCAAACCGCGCGCGCCGATCTCATCGTCCGCATCACCGCCGATTGCCCGCTGATTGACCCTGCCGTCATCGACCAAACTGTCGAACTGCTCAAAAACCCCTCTGCATTCAACAGCCCAAAGGTGGATTTTTCCTGCAATCGTCTCCCGCCGCCCTTCAGCCGTACTTTTCCCATTGGATTAGACGTTGAAGCCTGCACTTTTTCCGCTCTGGAACGCGCCTGGAACCAAGCGACAGAAACTTTCCACCGCGAACATGTTATGCCATTTCTGTACGAAGGCCTAAAATTTGAGCCAAAAACCGAAACCGAACCGGACCCGCGCCCAATTGCATCGACCGCGTTCTTTGGCACATCCCCACGCGGATTTGGCATTGCCCAACTTCAACACCAACCTGATTGTGGAAAATTGCGCTGGACGGTGGACACCCCCGAAGACTTAACCTTTATCCGCGAGATTTTTGCCCGATTGGGTGACAAAAAGGACTTTAGCTGGTACGATGTGCTGGAAATTGTCCAAAAAGAGCCGGAACTGGCAAAAATCAATGCCGAGATTCGACACAAAACCATGACCGAAGTGGATAACCGCTCAAAAATTGCCGACCAAAACCCGCGCTAATACCTGAAAAATGGCCCTTCTAACCCTTCTTTCTGCCCCAAAACCTTTCACCAACCCCCACATTGCCATCATTCAGCGCAATGCCATTCTCTCCTGGACGAAACTGCCAGATGTCAACGTCATCTTACTGGGGGATGAACCTGGTTTAGCAGAAGTTGCTGCCGAACTGGGCGTGACTCATCTGCGTGAAATTCCGCGCAGCCCCAGCGGAGCGCCGCTGATGGATGCCATGCTCCAACTTGCGCGTCAGGCCAGCCCAAGCCCACTTTACGCCATTGTCAACGCCGATATTATCCTGTTTGATGATTTCGTCGAAGCGGCTCAAAAAGTGGCGCAGCAGAAAGAAAAATTCGTCCTGATGGGTCAGCGCTGGGACATGGATATCCGCACTTTGCTCGATTTTTCTGCTGGCTGGCAATCCCGTTTACGCAGTGAGGTTCACACCAACGGTTTCTTGCATCGCCCCGTGGGATCAGATTATTTTCTTTTTCCGGCCAGCGCTTATCAAACCATTCCCGCTTTTATTGTTGGCCGGGCTGGTTGGGACAACTGGATGATTTATCAGGCCCGCAAAAGCAAGTTCCCGGCCATTGATGCCACTGCCGACGTGATGATTGTCCACCAAAATCATGATTATGCCCATTTGCCTGGCGGGCAGCCCCACTACAAACACCCCGAAACAGACGATAACGTTCGTCTGGCTGGGGGCCGCGCAGTAACTCGCTTCACCCTGCTGGATAGCGATTATCGCCTCGAAAAAGGCCACCTCCTGTCGCAAAAAATCACGTTGGCCCGATTTTGGCGGCGCATCGAAGCCTGGCCGCTGCTCAGGCTGGGTTCGGCGCGCCTGTCGAATCTCTTGTGGCGATTGCGAAAATTATTCCTTAAAACTTAAAACAGGACATCATGCGAAAAGGCCAGAATCCCGCCAAGTTTGTCAAAGAAGTCGCCCGACCGCAGCGGATTACCGTTGCGGTGCTGAACTATATCCCCTTTCTGAGCGGATTCTACGCTGAAGCGTTGGATGTACTCAAAGTTAGCCTGGAGTCGCTGCGGGTGGAGGCGGGTTTACCCTTCGACTTGCTCATTTTCGATAATGGTAGCTGCCCCGAGGCGCGTGATTATCTCATTGCCGAAAAAGAATCCGGGCGCATCCAAACGCTGATTCTTTCCGAAAAAAATATGGGCAAAGGCGGCGCGTGGAATATTATGCTGGCGGGCGCGCCTGGCGAAATCATTGCTTATGCCGATAGTGACATTCTTTATTCCTCTGGCTGGCTGGCGCGTTCGGTGGAATTGTTGGAAACTTTTCCCAGGGTAGGGATGGTTACGGCGCGTCCTTTTCGCACCAACCCGGAATTTCATAGCGCTACTCGTGAGTGGGCCGCGCAAAATGCCACGCTCGAAGCGGGTCAGTTTGTTTCCTGGGAAACTTTTTGGGAGTTTAATCGTTCGCTTGGGCAGGATGAAGCTGAAAATCGCAAGGTGTATTCTGAGACGAGAGACTGGAAAATCAGCTTGTCGCTGAACGATGTGGTGGCCTACGCGGGCGCTTCGCATTGGCAGTTTGTGGCCTACAAAGCCACTCTGGCGCAATTTCTCCCCTTTGAAATGGACAAACCGATGGGGCAGGTTAAACAGCTTGATCAGCGCATGAATGCGGCTGGCTATTTGCGTCTTATGGTTTCGGACCCATTAGTGATGAATTTATCGAATACGATTGATTATGTGCGCGGCAGCCCTCAAAAACCGTTAAAAACCAGTCGAAAATCGATTTTTCAGCGCGTCATAAACTTGTTGCCGGTTAGGAAAGCCTTATTGGCAATTTATGATCAGATTTTTAAATGGTACTATTCCTGAACTGCATGGTTCACCGCTTTTGGGAGAGGTGATGATGTAATAAAAAAGAGACCGCTGCTAAAAACGGTCTCTTTTTTATTGGCTAATCTAACTTAGCGCCGACGGTCAAACCCGCCGCCGCTGCGACCACGGTCACGGTCTCCGCTGGGGCGGCTGCCGCCAGGGCGTGGGCCGCTTTTTTTGGCGTCTTTTTCGCGGGCTTCTTCGGCGGTCCAACCTTCAAGGACAGCCTGGCGTGACAGGCGAATTTTGCCAACCGGGTCGATGTCTGTCACCATGACGGTGATTTCGTCGCCCATGTTGACGATGTCTTCCACTTTGTTGACGCGTTCACTGTCGAGCTGTGAGATGTGAACCAGCCCATCCATGCCGGGCAAAATTTCGACGAAGGCGCCAAACTCGGCGATGCGTACAACTTTGCCGGTGTAGATGCGGCCAATTTGGGCGGTTTCTCCCAGGGCTTCAACGCGCTCACGGGCCAGGTTGCCGCCAATTCCATCGGTCGAGGCAATGTAGATGGTTCCGTCTTCTTGCACGTCAATTTTGGTGTTGGTTTCTTCTTGCAAGGCGCGGATGTTTTTGCCGCCAGGGCCGATTAGGGCGCCGATTTTATCGACCGGGATTTTGACAGTGATGATGCGCGGGGCGTGCGGTTTCATATCGGCGCGCGGGGTGGCAATGGTTGCGAGCATTTTGCCTAAAATGAAGAGCCGTGCTTCGCGGGCCTGGCCCAGGGCTTCTTTCATCATTTGGGCGCTTAAACCGCTAATTTTTATGTCCATTTGCAGGGCGGTGATGCCAGCTTCGGTTCCGGCCACTTTGAAGTCCATGTCGCCGAGGTGGTCTTCGGTGCCCTGGATGTCGGTCAAAATCTGGTAGCGGCCAGTTTCGTCGGTGATCAGCCCCATGGCAACACCGGCCACGGGGGCCTTGATCGGGACACCGGCGTCCATCAGCGACAGGGTCGAACCACAGACTGAGGCCATAGAGGAAGAACCGTTGGATGCCAGAACTTCGGAGACCAGGCGCAGGGCGTAGGGGAAGTCTTTTTCGGCGGGGATGACCGGTTCGAGGGCGCGTTCGGCCAGTGCGCCGTGTCCGATTTCGCGGCGGGACTGGCCGCGCAGGGGTTTGACTTCTCCGGTGGAGTAGGGCGGGAAGTTGTAGTGGTGCATGTAGCGTTTGGTGTCAGTGGGGCTAAGGTTATCCAGTTCCTGAGCTTCGCCAATGGTGCCGAGGGTGGTCAGGGTTAATACCTGGGTCTCACCACGGGTGAACAGGCCGGAGCCATGCGCGCGCGGGCTGAGATCGACTTCACACCAAATGGGGCGGATGTCTTTGGGGGTGCGGCCATCGGGGCGTTTGCCCTGGGCCAGGATGCGTTCGCGGACAATGGCGTGTTCGGCTTTGCCAAATGCGGATTTGACGGAAGCAACTGACGGGTAGTCGGTTGGGGCGGCTCCTTCGGGGACGGTGGTCAGGCTGGCAACCATGTCGGCGGTCAGGCTGTCCATGCCCGCGTAAAATTCAGCTTTGGAGAGCGGTTTGTCGAGTAATTCGTTCATCGGACCGTTGACCAGGTTAAATACTTTTTGGTCGAGTTCGGCGTTGATGGCGAAATATTGGGCTTCGCGCTTGGTTTTGCCAATTTCGGCTTGCATTTTGAGCTGGGCGTCAATGAGGGGTTGGATGGCTTGGTGTCCAAAATCGAGGGCGGCGGCCATGGTTTCTTCGGGGATTTCGCGCGCGCCGCATTCGACCATCAGGATGGCGTCGCGGGTTCCGGCCAGGCGCAGGTCGAGTGATGAGACTTCCATTTCGGAGTAGGTTGGGTTGACGACGAATTCACGGTTGACCATGCCGACGCGTACTGCGCCGACTGGGCCATCCCAGGGGATGTCTGAAATCATCACGGCGGCGGAGGCGGCGTTGATGGCGAGTACGTCGATTGGGTTTTCGGTATCGGCTGAGAGCGAGAACATGATGACTTGAACTTCGTTGCGCATGCCCTTGGGAAAGAGTGGGCGCAGCGGGCGGTCGGTTAGGCGGGCGGTCAGGATGGCTTCGGTGCTGGGACGACCTTCGCGTCGGAAGAAGGAGCCGGGGATTTTTCCGCCTGCGTACATGCGTTCTTCATATTCCACACTGAGTGGAAAGAAATCCAGCCCTTCGCGCACGCCGCCCATGGTGGCGGCGGCGAAGATGACGGTGTCGCCCTGGCGGACGGTTACGGCTCCACCGGCCTGGTGGGCTAATTTTCCAGTTTCAAAGGTGATGGTGCGGCTCCCGCTGATGGCGGGATAGCTTTTTGTTTCGGGTTTCATTAATTTGTCTCCTATGTTGTGGAGTCCGATGACTCCTGTCACCGGCGCAAAGTCGAAGGACTTTGTACTCCGGTGATTTTCCCGCCTGGTTAGGGACTGAAAGCGATGAACAACGGTTTTTTGTGGAGGTGGTTTGCCGTTGTTGACCCCTTTCAATTCCCAACCGGCGGACCTGGTTTGAGAAAGACCCTAAAGGTCGGGTAGACCTTTAGGGTCTTCATGGTTGGCCTTACTTGGTGCGGCGCAGGTTAAGGCGCTCGGTCACTTCGAGATAACGTTCGTAGTTGGTTTTGCGCAGGTAAGCTAACAAGCTGCGGCGTGAACCAACCATTTTGAGCAGACCGCGGCGGCAGGATTGGTCGTGTTTGTTGCTGCGCAGGTGCTCGGTAAGCTGGGTGATGCGTTTGGTTAAGATGGCGATTTGGACTTCGGGCGAGCCGGTGTCGGTGTCGTGGCGGTGAAAATCACCAATAACCTGGGTTTTTGCTTCCTTTTCGAGTGGCATGACGTATGCTTCTCCTTTCGTTCGAGATGGTGCAGGTCTCCATGCCGGCAGCGTGAACCGCCTGGCAGGACCAGTCACAGGGCGATAATTATACCATAAAGGTGGGGCTATCCCATCCGTCCGGTGATGTAGGCTTCGGTTAATTCCTGGCGGGGGCGGGTAAACATTTCGGTGGTGGCCGCAAATTCGACCAGTTCGCCCAGCCAGAATAGGCCGGTGCAATCGGAAACGCGGGCGGCTTGCTGCATATTGTGAGTTACGATGACAATGGTGTATTTTTCTTTGAGTTCACTAATCAGTTCTTCGATGCGCAGGGTGGCGATTGGGTCGAGCGCAGATGTGGATTCGTCCATCAGGATGACTTCAGGTTGAATTGCCAGGACGCGGGCGATACATAGTCGTTGTTGCTGGCCGAGGGAGAGACTCATCGCGTCGTGTTTGAGTTTGTCTTTGACATCATCCCAGAGAGCGGCGGCTTCCAGGCTGCGTTGAATGTTTTCTTCCAGGTCGGTTTTGTTTTGCCCCTGGCCCAAGACGCGCGGCCCAAAAGCGACGTTGTCGTAAATAGATTGGGGAAACGGGTTGGGTTTTTGAAAAACCATGCCCACGCGCTGCCGCAGGTTGACGACATCCATCTCTGGAGCATAGATATTTTGTCCTTGCAGAAGTATCTGACCTTCAACACGGGTGCCGTTAATGGTGTCGTTCATGCGATTGAGGCAGCGCAGGAAGGTGGATTTACCACAGCCAGACGGCCCAATGAGCGCGGTGACTTTTTTAGGCAAAATCTCCATGCTAATATTGGTTAGGGCGCGCTTGGAGCCGTAGTAGAAGTTCATCGTTTGGATGGAAAATACTGACTCGGACATGGTTTTGATTTTAACAGAGAATTTTTATTCTGGTCGGTTTAAGATTTGCGAAATTCGTTTGGATTTGTGTCAGGATGAAGCGGGTATAATTCAGGCCGATGAAAAAACAATCCTTTCTGCTCCTTTTTTTTAGTTTTGCGCTGGGCGCTTGCGCCACTGGCCTGACCCAAACCGTTTCTAAGACGACAGAAGCGGTTTATATCGAAAATAAAGGCTCTGATACGATGGTGAACCTGGCTTTGGCCTGGGCCGAACAGTATCAGGAGGTGCAGACCGGGGTGCAGATTTCTGTTACCGGGGGTGGTTCAGGAACCGGAATAGCCGCTTTGCTCAACAACACGGTAGACCTGGCAAATGCCTCGCGCCAAATCAAAGCGGAAGAAATTGAAACTGCCCGCGCTAATGGAGTTGAACCGGTTGAATTTGTGGTGGCGCGTGATGCAATTGCGGTCATTGTCCACCCGGAAAACCCGGTGCAGGCCCTTACCCTGGCCCAAATTTCAGATATTTACAGCGGTGAAATTACCAATTGGCAGCAGGTTGGCGGTCAAGATCGTCCGATTGTGCGCCTTTCGCGTGAGACCAACTCAGGTACTCATGTTTATTTTTTGGAAACCGTGCTGCGGCTGGGCGATTCTGAAAACAAAACACTGTTTTCGCAGGATACGCTGCTTTTACCCTCATCTGAAGGCATTATTCACGAAGTACGCCAAAACCCCAATGCGATTGGGTACGATGGCTTGGGCTATGTGCCCGACGACTTAAAGGTATTGGCAATTGCTCAAAAGATCGGCGGTGTTTTTGTCACACCATCGGTGGAGACGGTCAATAACAACACCTACCCGATCGCGCGCGATTTGTACATCTACACCGCCGGTCAGCCGACCGGGTTGGTAAAAGAATATCTCGATTGGATTTTCTCAGACGAAGCGCAGAAAATCGTGGCCGACCTGGGCTTTGTGCCGGTGGCCGCTTCTTCCAACCCGTAGCTGAGAAACCAGGCAGGAATTATGGAAAAAAACCTATCGCTTGGCGAATTTATTATTACCCGGCTGGTAAAGGCTTCTGGTTACTCGGCCATTGTTTTTGTGACGCTCATCTTTTATTTTCTGCTTCGGGAAGGCCTGCCCACATTGGGCGAGGTGGAACTGGAAAATTTATTAAGTACCCGCTGGTATCCGATAGAATCCTATTTTGGAATATTGCCACTCATCAGCGGTTCGCTCATTGTCACCATTGGCGCGGCGCTGATTGCCGTTCCATTTGGCTTGGGGACGGCAATTTTTATTGCCGAAATTGCGCCACGCTGGGCGCGTGAAATCCTGAAGCCATTGGTGGAACTGCTTGGTGGCTTGCCTTCGGTCGTTCTCGGATTTTTGGGTATCCTGGTGCTTTCGCCTAATTTGCGAATTTTGCTCAACCTGCCCACCGGTCTAACCGCTTTTACCGGCTCACTGCTATTGGGTGCGATTGCGGTGCCCACGGTGGTTTCGATTGCCGAAGATGCGCTCGATTCTGTTCCGCGTTCGTACCGTGATGCTGCCCTGGCGCTTGGCGCAACTCGCTGGCAGACGATTTGGCGGGTGACGCTTCCCGCGGCGCGTTCCGGCGTTTTGACGGCCATCATGTTGGGGGTGGGGCGCGCCATTGGTGAAACCATGACCGTGATGATGGTCACTGGCAACGCTCCGGTCTTGGCGACCAGCCTATCGGCCTTATTTTCCCCGGTCCGCACCATGACCGCCACCATCGCCGCCGAAATGGGAGAGGTTGCCAGCGGCAGCATCCATTACCATACCCTGTTTTTTATTGGCATGGTTTTGTTTATTATCTCATTGGCGGTTAATATCACCGCTTCGAGCGTGGTTTTTCGCCAGAAGAAACGCGCAGAAAGGGTGCTTTCCTGATGAATCGAAACCTGGTACAGCGTTTGGGTTTTGGTTTGCTTTCTTTTATGGCGCTTCTAACCGTTTTGCCAATTATTTTGGTAATTATTTTTATTGTTGTACAGGGCGGTTCAGTCATCTCGGTTGAATTTATCACTGGTTTTCCATTTGGCGGGATGCGCTCTGGCGGTATTTGGCCTGCCATCGTTGGCACCTTTTACCTGACGCTGGGAACCGCTATTTTCTCGGTTCCGCTGGGGGTGGCGGCGGCCATTTATCTTTCGGAATACGCCTCTGATAATGGCCTCACCCGCCTGATTCGATTAGCAATCATCAATCTCTCGGGCATTCCCTCGGTAGTGTATGGGCTGTTTGGTCTGGGGCTTTTTGTCTTTTTTTTGCAATTTGGCACCAGCATCCTTTCGGCCTCGTTGACACTTTCAATTATGACCCTGCCGGTCATCATCAGCACCTCCGAAGAGGCTTTACGGGCTGTGCCTCAGGCTTTTCGTACTGTTTCGATTTCGGTGGGCGCTACCCGTTGGCAGACCATTCGCCGCATTGTTTTGCCCGAAGCCTTACCTGGTATTATCACTGGCGTTATTCTCGGCCTGGAACGGGCGGCAGGGGAAACTGCGCCCATTTTATTCACCGGGGCGGCTTTCTTTTTACCGCGTTTGCCGGGTTCACCCTTTGATGCTACAATGGCTTTGCCCTACCACCTGTTTGTTATCTCGACCCAGGTTCCCGAAATGCCCATCCAAATCCAATATGGCACAGCCCTGGTGCTGATTACGTTTGTATTGGCAATGAACCTGATTGCCAACTATGTCCGTTCTCGTGCCCGCGCCCGCCGCCAGTGGTAGAACCATGAAAATCCAGATCGAAAATTTCTCCCTGCAATACCAGGACGGGACCGAAACCCTGCGCAATATCAACCTTGAGATTGTTGCAAATGCCGTCACTGTCCTTTTTGGCCCGGCGGGCGGCGGAAAGTCGTCTTTGTTGCGCTGCCTGAACCGCCTCAATGATTTGGCCGATGTCCAAAATAGGTCTGGACGAATTTTATTGGATGGACAGGATATTTTTGACCCCAAAGCCGATGTGATTGGCTTGCGCCGCAAAGTGGGCATGGTGTTTGCCCGCCCGGTTGTTTTACCCATGTCCATTCGTCAAAACCTCACTTACGGGTTGGAACTGGCTGGAGAAAACCGCAAATCGCGCCTCGACGAAGCTATTTCGCGCAGCCTCAAACAAGCCGCCCTTTGGGAAGAAGTCCACGACCGGCTCGATGACCCGGCCATTGCCCTTTCTGGCGGACAGCAGCAGCGTTTATGCCTGGCTCGTTCTCTGGCGCTCCAGCCCGATGTGATTTTGCTCGACGAACCCACCAGTGGTCTCGACCCCATTTCTACCGGCAAAGTCGAAGCCTCATTGCAAGAGCTGAAGAAAGACTATACAATCATTCTAGTGCCGCATTCCGTTCAACAAGCCGCCCGCACCGCCGATTATGCGGCTTTCTTTTTACAAGGTGAATTGATCGAATTTGGTGATGGTAAAACCCTCTTTACCACCCCAAAACAAAAAAAGACCGAAGATTACATTACCGGCAGATTTGGATAAACTTGATGATTGAGAAAGTATTGGTTGTGGAAGATGAACCCGCCTTGCAGGAAACCTTGCTCTACAACCTGCAAAAACAAGGTTATGAAGCTCAGGCCATAGGAGATGGCCGCGCCGCGCTCGACCTGGCGCGTCAATTTAAACCAGATATGATTTTGCTCGACATCATGCTGCCTGGCATGGATGGCTTTGAAGTTTGCAAAATTCTGCGCCGCGAAATGAATGTGCCGGTACTAATGCTAACTGCCCGCGACGATGAAATTGACCGCGTGGTTGGGCTGGAAGTCGGCGCAGACGATTACCTGACCAAACCCTTCTCAATGCGCGAATTGATGGCGCGGGTTAAGGCCCAACTGCGCCGCTCCTCCCTCATCCGCGAAGAACTCGAAAAACTCAAAAACGCCGAAAACCAACCCCACGACATTTTAACGTTCGATAGCCTGGCAATCAACCAAACCCGCCGCGAAGTAATGCTGAGCGAACAACCGCTGGCACTCAAGCCTAAAGAATATGAACTACTGCTGTTCCTGGCCCAACATCGCGGCCAAATGCTCTCCCGCGAGTTTATATTGGAGCGAGTTTGGGGCTGGGACTACATTGGCGACAGTCGCACGGTAGATGTCCATGTGCGCTGGCTGCGCCAAAAAATTGAGCACGACCCCGCCAAACCCGTTCGCATCGTCACCGTGCGCGGCGGCGGCTACCGCTTTGAAGGCTAACCTTCTCTAAGAACCCAATCGCCTGGCAGGCCCACCCCGCCAGGCATCGTTTTTTTATAAAAACACCTATGACCATTTTTCAAATCGTCCCTTTTCTCTTCCTGGCCGTTACCCTGCTAGCTTTAGCTGGTTTGGGCTGGCGTTACCGCGATTTACAGCGCCGGCTTGCAAACTTATCCAAAATCGTCCGCCAAACCGCCGAAGGCGATTGGCCGGTACTCAACCTGCCCGAAAACGAGCGCCGCCTCGAAGAACTCTCCAACGCTGTTCGCAATCTGGCCCTGGCTCAACAATCTCAACTGGCAAACCTCGAAGACCAGCGCGCCCGCCTGGCCGACGTACTCGACCAAATGACCGACGGCGTTCTCATTGTAGACCCTGAAGGCCAGGTCGTCCTCACCAACCCGGCGGCCCGTCGCCTGTTCAATGTTAAAAACCTGGCTGGGCGCTCGGTTGCCGAGGTATTGCGCCATCACCAACTTGTCGAAATTTGGCAGCATTGCTGCGAAACCGGTAAAGCCCAAAACGAATCGATTGAATTACCTGCCCGCCGCCAGTTTTTGCAACTCAACGCCATCCCAGACCGGCTCATCCCCGGTGGCAGCCTACTCTTCGTCCAAGACCTGACCCGCCTGCGCCGCCTCGAAACCGTCCGGCGCGATTTCATATCCAACCTTTCCCACGAACTCCGCACTCCGCTGGCCTCGCTCAAAGCGCTCACCGAAACCCTCAATGAAGGCGCACTGGAAGACCCGCCCGCCGCCCGTCGCTTTTTGGGGCGCATGGAAACCGAAGTGGACGCTTTAACACAGATGACCAACGAACTGCTGGAATTGACCCGCATCGAATCGGGCCAGGTTCCGCTGGATTTGAAACCAGTTGCCCCCACCCGTTTGCTGCACTCTGCCTCCGACCGCATGAAACTCCAGGCTGAAAGAGTGGGCCTGACGATAGAGATTCAGCTTCCAGCCCATTTGCCGCTAGTTTTGGCCGATGCCCCGCGCCTGGAGCAAGTTCTGGTCAATCTCATTCACAACGCTGTCAAATTCACCCCTCCTGGTGGAAAAATCAACCTAACTGCCGAGCAAGACGAGCGCTACATTCGCTTTGGCGTACAGGATACCGGAGCGGGCATTCCGCCAGAAATGTTGCCCCGCATCTTCGAGCGTTTCTACAAAGCCGATCGCGCCCGCTCCAGCGGTGGAACCGGCCTGGGTCTGTCTATTGCCCGCCATCTGGTAGAAGCGCACGGCGGCAAGATTTGGGCCGAAAGCCAGGAAGGCCAGGGCAGTTATTTTTACTTTACCCTGCCCAGTGTTTAACTTGGGGTATATTGTCAAACGACTTGGAAGCGTGAGTCTCCGTGCAAACAGTATTAGACGCGGAGCCGGTTAGGCTGTAAAAATTGAGGAAATCGTTTGCAGTTTTTTGACCAAACCTACCAACCGTTCGGTAGGTTTGGTATAATCTCAGCCACGAGGTCAAACAATGGACTTTTCCCTTTCTCCCGAACAGCTTATGGCACAAAAGATGGTGCGCGATTTTTCCCAAAAGGAGATTGCGCCGATTATCAAGGATTATGACCGCAAGCAGGAACCGATTCCCTTCATGCTCAAGCGCATGGGCGAACTGGGCATCTTGGGAATCTGTTTTCCCGTCCGCTATGGTGGGCAAGGCATGGACTACCTGTCTCTTGGCCTGGCTTGTGAAGAACTCGAAGCGCTCGATACGGCGCTGCGGGTGGCGATGTCGGTTCACACTGGGCTGTGTGGGATGACCTTGTTGCAATGGGGCACAGCAGAACAGAAAAGGCGTTTACTGACGCCCCTCGCCAGCGGAGCAAAAATCGGGTGCGGCGCGTTTACGGAACCCGGCATGGGTTCGGATGTGGCCGCCATGCAGACTTCCGCCCGGCGTGAGGGAGATGTCTATCTCTTAAATGGCGAAAAAATGTGGATTTCGCTGGCGGGTGTGGCCGATTATGCCCTTGTCACCGCCCGAACCGACGCGCTGGCTCAGAAACCATCCCAGGCGCTTTCAACCTTTTTGGTAGATTTGAATAGCCCAGGGGTGACGCGCGGCAACCTGCACGGCAAATTGGGCGTGCGGGCCGGTTCGACCGGTTGGATTGCCTTTCAAGATGTGCAGGTGCCGCTCGAAAACCGGCTCGGCCACGAAGGCGAGGGTTTTAAGATCACCATGTCGGCTTTTGATCATGGTCGCTATACCGTTGCTTCGGGTGCCACCGGCCTGATCCGGGCTTCGTTGGTGGCCAGCGTGGCCTATGCCCACGAGCGCCAGGCTTTTGGCAAAGCGATTGGTGAGTATCAATTAATTCAGCAAAAGATTGCTCAAATGGCGCAAGATTATGAAGTGGCGCGTCTGTTGTATTGGCAGGTGGGCTGGATGAAGAACCAGGGCCAGCGGCCCACCCTGCAAACTTCGTATGCCAAAAAGTTTGCGACCGAAGCCTCGTTTGAGGCGGCCAATCAGGCCATTCAGATTTATGGCGCGTATGGATTTAGCGATGAATACGACCCGGAGCGTTATCTGCGTAACAGCCGCGGCGCGATTATCTACGAAGGCAGTTCTGAAATTCAGACGCTGATCCAGGCCGGTTACGCGCTTGGCGAACGCGAAGACAAGCCCCTGCGCTGCGAACTGCCCGCTTACGATGAAACGTTCTGGCAGGAAAACTAAAGTACACGGATTCACACAGAAAAATCTTTTTTACCACGACGGCTACGACGGAACACAACGTTTTTTGTTTCTTTGTGGCGAAGTTTGTAGGTTTTGAATTTTTTTCCTTATTCTGTCGTGCCCCGTCTTTACCATATCCGTCCGGGTACAAAAAAGAAATCCCGCTTCCCAACCCAAGGAGGAACCGTGAAAATTGTTGTCTGTGTCAAGCAAACCCCCGATTCTGAAGCCAAATTGACGGCCCAGAACGGGCAGCCATCCTGGGGCGACGCGCCCTTGGTCATCAACCCGTTTGATGAGTACGCTGTGGAGGGCGCACTTCAGCAAAAGGAAGCCGTTGATGCCAGTGTCACCGCCTTGTGCATTGGGCCTGAAGCGGCCCGCGATGCGCTAAAACACGCTCTGGCAATGGGCGCGGACGAGGCCATCCTGGTCAGTGACCCGGCCCTTGAAGAACTCGATTCGGCTGGGGCTGCGCGCATCCTGGCCGCTGCCATTCAGAAAATCGGCGATGCCGACCTGGTCTTCTTTGGCCGCCAAACCATAGACAACGGCACCGGCCTCGTCCCGGCCCAGGTGGCGCGAGTCCTCGGTTGGCCGCTGCTCAGCCTGGTTGGCGCGATGACCGTCGAAGGCGCAGAGATCAAAGTCGAGCGCACCATCGAAGAAGGCAAACAGATTGCCCGCGCCAAACTGCCTGCTGTGTTGAGCATTATGCAGAGCGTTGGCGAGCCGCGCTACCCCTCATTCATGGGCATTCGCAAAGCGGGCAAAGCCACCATCCCGGTCTGGACACTCGCAGATTTGGGAATTGCAGCCCCGGCCCAGGCCGTTTGGCGCGCCGAACTGCTCAACCCGCCCGCGCATGATAGCCATTGTGAAATCATCAAGGCTGACAGCCCCGAAGCCATCGCCGAAGCGTTGGTTGAAAAAATTCTGGCGGAGAAAGTGCTATGAACACCTGGGTCTATATCGATCACTTCAACGGTCAGCCCGCCCCCGCCTCGTGGGAGGCACTTGGCCTGGCAAAAACCTTCGGCGCAGCAACTGCCCTTGTTTTTGGGCAAAATGTCGAAGCGCTGGC
This sequence comes from Anaerolinea sp., assembly GCA_020719725.1. Taxonomy (GTDB): domain Bacteria; phylum Chloroflexota; class Anaerolineae; order Anaerolineales; family Villigracilaceae; genus UBA8950. The sequence goes on from DYPU01000005.1 coordinate 40,996, forward strand.
AAAAATCGCTTTGGAATATGGCGCGGATTCTGTCTTACTGGCCGATGACCCGGCCCTGGCCGTTTTTAGCCCAGAGGCCTTTACCAGCACCCTGGCCGCGCTGGCCTCGGATTCACCCCCAGCCTTGATTCTGTTTCCGACCACATCCCGCACCCGTGAACTGGCCGCCATGCTGGCAGTTGACCTGGTTACCGGAGTCCTGGTCGATGTCACCGGCCTCGAACTGGCCGACGGGCGGGTGATTGCCACCCGCCCGGTGTACGAAGGCAAACTGCTCGAAAAGACAACCTGCTCGGCCAGTCCGCAACTTGTCACCCTGCGGGCGCGCGCCTTCCCCAAGCCGACTCCCGAAGCCGGACGCGCTGGCGAGATTAAGAAAGTCTCGGCCCAGGCTGGCGGCGCTGCTGTGATTGAAGGCTTTGTCGCGGGCGAGCAGGGCGTCAGCCTGACCGATGCCGGAGTGGTGGTTTCAGCCGGTCGCGGCGTCAGCAATGACCCGGCAGAAGGGTTCAAGCTGGTTGCCGAGTTGGCCGCAGTGTTGGGTGGCGCGGTTGGCGCTTCGCGCGCGGCGGTGGATGCGGGGTATATTCCCTACGCCAATCAGATTGGACAAACCGGTAAAGTAGTCTCGCCCGATTTATACATTGCGGCGGGCATTTCTGGGGCTATTCAGCACATGTCGGGTATGCGTTCCAGTAAATTGATTGTCGCTATCAATAAAGATGCCGAAGCGCCTATTTTTCAGGCTGCGCGTTATGGCGTGGTTGGAGATTTGTTTACACTGGTTCCTGCCCTGACCGAGGCGTTTAAGAAGAAATTGGGCAAGTAAGTTTACGAGAACAGAAAAGAGCGCATCGTTGTGATGCGCTCTTTTCTGTTCTCTGGTGAGCGGAAGTAGTTTTTTCTCATAAAGGCGTTGCATTTGGCCTGACAGTTGCTCGCAAGAACGCAGGCAGAACTTTTATTGAACATTCGGATATTACGGGTACAATATCTTCTTTGAGTGTTGAACTCAATTTGAGTCAAAACCTTTTAGGCCAATCCTTGAAACCCCGCCAGACTTTGCAAAATCTGTGTCCAGCGGTGGGTTTTTTGAGCGCTTTTTTAGCCAGTTTTCCTATTGTTCCAGATTCAGAAAAATTAACCCTATAGCTTGGGATCTTATAAACATTTGACTTTCAGGAAAACCTATATGCGGCTTGAAGAATTGAATTGGATGGATGTCGAATCTTATTTGGAGCGCGATGACCGATTGATTTTAGTGGTTGGCGCAACCGAACAGCATGGGTATTTGTCGCTGCTGACCGATGCCAAAATTCCGCTGGCATTGGCCGATGCTGCCAGCCAGCAGAGTGGGGTCTTGGTGGCTCCACCGCTCAATTTCGGCGCGTCGCCTTATTTTTTGGCATATCCGGGTACACTCTCTTTGCGCGCTACGACTTTGATGGATGTCATTGAAGACCTGTTGCGCTCGGCCTACCAGGTTGGTTTTCGGCGGATTGTGGTGTTGAACGGCCACGGGGGGAATGCTTCGGGCAGAACCCGGCTGGCAGAAGTGGCAAACAATTTACCGGGAATCCGCCTGGATTGGTATGAATGGTGGAATTCTCATTCTGTAGAAGCCGTTGCTGAAAAACACGGGTTGAAACCCAACCATGCCAATTGGCTGGAAGCGTTTTCGTTTACAATTGTGGCCGATTTGCCCACCGATGCCAAAATTCCGCCGCATGTGCCGGGCATTATGGATGCAAAAACCGCCCGGCAGGTCTATGGGGATGGTTCGTTTGGCGGGCCGTACCGTGTGGACGAGGCGATTATGCAAGAAATTTTTGCAGTTTGTCTGCAAGATATTTTGCAGACATTGAAATTTGAGTAGGTTTATTCATTTTTTAGTTGGAGGAGTGCTTTATGTCTCAAAAACCAAGTTTAAAACAGAAATTGAATTATTTGTTCGATAACCTCATGGCTGCCGGAACCCCGGCCATGATCGGGATGCTGGCGCTGCTTTCGCTGGTGATCGTTGTGGTGGCCGGGGCTGTTATCCGCATTTTGAGTATTACGCAGGAAGATGGCGCGCCGCTGGGATTTGGCGAAGCCATTTGGATGAGCCTGATGCGTACTCTCGACGCTGGAACGATGGGCGGCGATAGTGGGCCAGGCTTCCGTTTTGTGATGCTGCTGGTCACGCTGGGGGGTGTTTTTGTCGTTTCGAGCCTGATCGGTGTGCTGAGCGCCGGGGTTGAAAGCAAGCTGGAAGAACTGCGCAAAGGCCGCTCGGTGGTCTTGGAAAATGGTCATACGGTTATTTTGGGCTGGTCGCCGCAGGTTTTTACCATTATTTCAGAGCTGGTTGAATCGAATAGCAATCAAAAACGGGCTTCCATCGCCATTTTGTCCGAGATGGATAAAGTGGAAATGGAAGATGAAATTCGGGCCAGAATTCTCAACCTGAAAACCACGCGCATTATTTGCCGCTCCGGCAATCCGATGGATCCGACGGATTTGGAACTTGTCAGCCCGCATTCGGCGCGTTCCATTATCGTCATTCCTCCCGATAGCGATTCCCCCGACACCTTTGTCATTAAGACCGTTTTGGCGATCACCAATAATCCCAACCGGCACGCTGGGCCGTATCATATCGTGACCCAACTGCGCGAACAGAAAAATCAGACTGTCGTCAAGATGATTGGGATGCGCGACCAAATTAACGCGGTCATGATGGGCGAGTTGATTGCGCGCGTTACGGCGCAGACCTCGCGGCTTTCGGGGCTTTCGGTGGTTTATACCGAGATGATGAACTTTGGCGGCGATGAGATTTACTTTAAGGAAGAACCTTCCCTTTCAGGCCGGATTTTTGGCGATTCGCTTTTGGCATTTGAAGATTCAACGGTGATGGGCATTAGCCGCGCGAACGGCTCGGTTCTACTTAACCCGCCAATGGACACCCGTTACGAGCCGGGCGATAAAGTAATTGCCATTTCGGCAGATGACGATACCGTTAAACTTTCTGGGCTGAATTTGTTTCCCGTTCAAGAGGCCGCGCTGCGTGCCAATGGACATCCGCCCACCCCGATTGCTGAAAAAGCCTTGCTTTTGGGCTGGAATCCGCGCGCGGGAATTATCCTGAAAGAGCTGGATACGTATGTTGCCAAAGGTTCGCTGGCGCTGATTGTGGCAGATGAAGCCTTTGAGAAAGATGTTCGGGCTTGCGTAAAACTTTCCAGCCAGAAAGTTAATTTCCTGGCTGGAGATACCACCGACCGCGATTTGCTCGATTCACTAAAAATTGAAGACTACGATCATGTCATTGTGCTGGCTGACACCACTGTGCCGGTGCAAGACTCGGATGCGCGTACGCTGGTGACTCTGCTACACCTGCGCGACATTGCCTCGCGCGATGAGACTCCCTTCTCCATTGTCAGCGAAATGCTCGATCTGCGTAACCGCGAATTGGCCGAAGTGACCCAGGTAGATGATTTTATCGTCAGCGATCATTTGATTTCGCTGATGACGGCCCAGCTTTCCGAAAATGCCGATTTGATGGGTGTCTTTACAGACCTGTTTGATCCTGAAGGGTCTGAAATCTATCTTAAACCCATTGAACAGTATGTGGCGCTAGGGGAACCGGTCAATTTTTACACGGTGGTCGAAGCAGCCCGGCGGCGCGGAGAAACAGCCCTTGGCTATCGGATCGAGACCGAACATAGTGATTCGAAAAAGTCGTATGGGGTTTACACCAATCCCAAAAAATCTAATGTGATTACGTTTACAGCCGAAGATAAGATTATCGTTTTGGCCGAAAATTAAAAAAAAGGCGAAGGTTTTTGACCTTCGCCTTTTTTACAACGTGATTGGTTTGTGACGCGTATATCTTTTGGCGCAAATGCGCAAAAAAGGAGAAAGAATGACTATTGCAGCAGTTTCTCTACTGTGCCTGACAGTTTTTGTTGTTTTTCTGTTTTTTCTGTTGCTGTCTGGTATCCGTTTTATCCCCAATAACCGCATCGGTTTGGTCGAAAAACGATTTAGCGGCAAGGGGTCTGTCAAATCGGGGTTGATCGCGCTCAACGGCGAGGCTGGTTATCAGCCGCAAGTCTTGCGCGGTGGCCTGCATTATCTAATGCCAATCCAGTATGTCGTTCATACCATGCCCTTGGTGACGATTTCTCAGGGCAAAATTGGGTATATTTTTGCCCGCGATGGGTTGCAGCTTGATCCGGCGCAGGTGCTGGCTTCGAATGCCACAGTTCAGGATTTTCAGGATGTGCAAGCCTTCTTGAAAAATGGCGGTCAGCGTGGCCCACAGCGCCGCATTTTGCGCGAAGGTACCTACGCTTTCAACCTGGTTCAATTTGTGGTGATTACCGAAGAACGGGTTTTTTCTTTGCCCCTTAGCCGTGAAGATAGTGACGTGATCTTACGCATGGCCGAAGTGATCAAAGAGCGCGGCGGTTTTCGCCCGGTGGTCATCAAAGATACCGATGACATGATCGGTATCGTCACCGTTCACGATGGCCTTTCGCTCGGACAGGGTGAGATCATCGCCCCGGTGGTTGGAGATGACCCGGCCCAAGCAGAAACTTATCATAATAAATTTCAGGATGCTGATCATTTCTTGCAAGCTGGTGGTATGCGGGGGCGTCAGTTGCAAGTGCTGGTGGAAGGCACCTACTATGTCAACCGCCTGTTTGCAACCGTCGAAATGATCAAGAAGACCATCATTGAGGTTGGTAATGTGGGCGTGGTGGTCTCGTATACCGGCACAACCGGCGCAGACCTTTCGGGTTCAGAATATCGGCATGGAGAATTGGTGCTCAAGGGTAACCGGGGTGTTTGGAGCGAGGCGCTTATGCCCGGCAAGTACGCCTTCAACACCTACGCCGGTAAAGTCATTGCCGTTCCGACCACAAACTTTATCTTGAAGTGGATTCGTAGTGAGGTTGGTTCGCACAATTTCGATGAAAACTTGAGTGAAGTTTCACTCATCACCAAAGATGCCTTTGAGCCATCTCTGCCGCTTTCGGTTGTTGTGCATATTGATTACCAGAAAGCTCCGCTCGTCATTCAGCGTTTTGGCGATATCAAAAAACTGGTTGAGCAGACCCTTGACCCAATGGTTGCGGCCTATTTCAAGAACATTGGTCAGACCCGCACCCTTATTCAGCTTTTACAAGAGCGCAGTGCCATCCAGCAACAGGCCAGCACAGAGATGAAACTGAAGTTTGAGCACTATAACCTGCAATTAGAGGAAGTGCTGATTGGAACTCCGGCCTCACCCGCTGGAGATACTCAGATCGAGACCATCCTGACCCAATTACGTTCCAGGCAGGTCGCCACTGAACAGGTTGAAACCTACAATCGTCAGCAGACTGCCGCCGTCAAAGAACGTGAACTGCGCGAAGCTGAATCGCGCGCGCAGATGCAGACCAAGATGACGGAAGCCGAGTTGAGCATTAATATCCAGAGCAATCAGGGTAAGGCAGAATACCAGCGTTCCATTCAGCAGGCCGCTCAAATCCGCGCTTTGGCAGAAGCCGAAGCGGAAAAAATCGCTAGAATTGGTGTCGCCCAGGCCCTCGCTACAGAGGAACAAGTCCGCGCTTACGGTGGGCCGCAGTTCCAGGTGACACAACAAGTGCTGAATCGTTTCTCGGAGGCCATTCAAGAATCGGGTGTGGACGTGGTGCCTCGCATTATGGTGACGGGCGGCGGCAACGCGGAAGGCGGTTCTGGCACCTCTGGCAGTATCATGGAAGCCTTGCTAACAATGCTGCTCTCGGAGCGCTACAGCAGCCTGGCAGGTGATTCTGCAAAGGAAGAGCGCACACCCGAAGCCGATGCTCTGCGCCAACAGATTTATCAAAGTATAAAAAACAAACCCTCCAGCACTGGCGGAGTGGAACAGGCCAAGTAGGTTGTTTTCAAAAGCAACTGGTTTTAGAAATATGAGTTGTTAAATAAAAAATCCGCCCAACCAGGCGGATTTTTTATTTAACGTTTTGCAAAAGGTCTCAAACTGTCGTTTTTACCCGGTGATATTGGTATCCTGGCGCAAAATTGGCCCCAACAAAAATTCCAGCGGGATATGCGCCCGTTTGCGCCAGGAAATTTCGTTGTGGGCCGCGCCGGAAAATTTTTGAGTAACCCAATCCTGGCCGAAGACATACCCGGCAGTCCGCATTTTTTCATCCATCTGGGTTTGCCAGGGTTCGTAGGCTGCATCCAGGGTTTCGGTGCCAAAGTCGAAGTAAAGTTTGTGTGTGCCAGGCTTTGGTAAAACGCTGCCGAAATAATCGATTAGCAGGCTTTCCCCGGCGGGCCAATGAGTGGAAATGCAGCCCGCGCCGCCGAAGATGTGCGGATATTCTGTCAGCGCATACAGTGAGATGAGGCCGCCCATACTGGAACCCATGATAAAAGTGGCAGATTGTTCGGGCCGGGTGCGGTAAGCGGCATCGATGAAGGGTTTTAGTTCATTGACCAGAAAGCGCAGATAGACATCTGAACAGATTTCTCCGGGCAGACGGTTAGCGAAACGAGCGGCAAATTCGCGGCCCTGTGGCGTTTGGGCCGGTTTTTGGGGTAGATACTCGCCCCAGCGATTCTCACCAACATTCCAGAGTCCAACCACAATCAGCCCCGGGATTTTTTTCGTTTCCATTAGCCCGGCGATGGCTTGATCCATTGCCCAGGGTTCTCTGGCGTAGGCGTTTTCGGGCAGGAACAGGTTTTGGCCGTCGTGCATGTAGAGCACCGGGTAACGGTCTGCGCTTGAATTTTCGTATCCTGGCGGCAGCCAGATATCAATAGGCCGGGCGGGGAGAAATTGGGTTGGAAAGTTTTTGTAGCGCAGGAGTGTGCCGGTAGAAATGGCAAGCGCAAGGGGCTGCATGGGGGTATCCTGAGGTTGGTGTGGGCCGCATGAAGGCGCTAATCATCTACATACGGGACGTAATCGGCGCGGGCCACGCCCTGTTCGATGGCTTTTTGGGCCACGGCGCGGGCTACTGCCTGGTGGACGCTTTTATCGAGCGGATTGGGCACCAGGTCGGAGCCGGTGGTCATATCGGCGATGGTGTAGGCGGCTGCGGCCAGCATTTCGTAGGTGATTTCACGGGCATTAGAATCAACTGCGCCGCGGAAAATGCCAGGAAAGCCCAACACGTTATTGACAGATTTTCCATCGGCGGCAAAGGCTGCGCCGTGCGCCAGCGCTACTTCTGGTTCAATTTCGGCATTGGGGTTCGAGAGTGCCAAAATAATTTGGCCTTTTCGTACCATTTCGGGCTTAATCAGGCCGGGCGCGCCGGTGGTGGCGATGACAATATCGCAAGTTTGCATAATTTCGCGTAGATTGGATGGTTTTCCACCTGCCAGGGCCAGCCGATTGATGGCTTCCGGGTTCAGGTCTGCGCCCCAGACCGGGTTGCCGGTCATGCGCATCAGCATTTTGGCGGTGGCGAATCCGGCTGCGCCCAGCCCAATTTGGCCGATTTTGGCGCTGGAAAGGTAGGTTCCGGTTTGACGTGAGGCGACCATCAGCGCGGCAGTGGTGACGACGGCGGTTCCGTGCTGGTCATCGTGTAAGACCGGAATATCAAGCATTTTTTGCAGGCGTTGTTCTATTTCAAAGCAGCGCGGCGCAGAAATATCTTCCAGTTGGATGGCTGCGAAGGTTGGGGCGATGTTGGCAACGGTGTGGATGATTTCTTCGGTGTCTTTGGTGTTTAATAAAATAGGAATGCCTGATAGTCCTACCAGGGTTTCCATCAGCATGGCTTTGCCTTCCATGACCGGCATTCCGGCCAGCGGGCCAATATCGCCCAGTCCCAGTACGGCTGTACCATCGGTCACGATGGCAACCATGTGGCTGGTGGAGGTGTACAGGTGGGCCAGGCTGGGGTCGCGGGCAATTTTTAGGCAGACTTCGGCTACGCCGGGGGTGTAGACTCGCCGCAAGACGGCCAGGGAAGTGATCGGGTAGCGAGAGCGGATGGCGATTTTGCCTTTCAGGTGCAGCTCCAGCACTTCGTCGCGCACATCCAAGACTTTGACGGTGGGGTGGCTGCGCATCGCTTCCAGAATGCGTTCCATGTGTTCGGGCGAATCGGCATAGATGGAAATATCGCGGACCACATTGAGCGAGGTTTCTGTCAGTAGTTGGATTGCGCCAACGCTGCCGCCTTCATCGGCAATCAGGGTTAGCAGGCGGGCCAGTGCGCCTACGCTTTGTTCGTTGCGAAAACGAACGGTACGCATCACTTTCGGTTCCCAGGGCATGGTTACATCCTTTCGATCAGGTTGAAAATTTGAGAGTGGGTTTGGATTATGGGGCAATCGGCTTCGGGGAAGATATCGCCAGGGTCAAATAGGATGGGTAGCAACCCAGCCTGGCGCGCACCGATAATATCAGCGTAGTAATTATCGCCAACGTAGATGGCTTGAGAGGCCTGAACATTGGCTTGTTGGACGGCGTGCAAGAAGATTTCTGGAGCTGGTTTCCACGAGTCTACTTGCCCGGCGTATAGCGCAAAGTGAAAATGATGTAAGATTTCTTTTTGGAGCAGATAGTCTTCGAAGGCTTTATGACGATTTGAGACGACGGCTAGAATATAGCCTTGCTGGCGCAATCTGGTGAGGGTTGGGGCGACGTCTGCAAAGAGTGAATCTTGGGGCTGGTAATGCTCGTCCATGAAGTCGCTGATTTGCGGGCCAAATTTCTTGGCGCAGGTTGTCGAACAGCCCAGCGCCAAAAGCTGTCGCTCAGAATAGTTGTGCCAGAAGGTGCGGTTTTCATGTTCGTCCTTAAACTGGGCCAGGTCGGCGCGAAGTTCGGCGGAGCTGGCCCAATAGGCGTGTTCCCAACGCGCTGAGCGCAGCCGGTTGGCGGGAGTGATCGTTAATCCAAGTTGCAGGGCGCGTTCTACAAAAAAGTCGCGCCCGGTGGGCTGGTTGTGACGTAGAGTACCGTCGAGGTCGTAGAAGATGGCTTTTGGGGTAGGCATGGTTGGTTTAAAGGGTTTCAGGCTGAAAAGCTGGCTGGCATCAGCCTCCGATTTGGTTCATGGCCCGGTTGAGTGGGATGTCGCCTTCGTCCAGGCCGTGACCCCAGGGTTTGTTCCAGACTGCGCCCAAGATCATCTGACGCAGGTCTTCGAATGTTGCGCCGTTGCGCAGGGGTGTAAGCAGGTCAAATTCTTTTTCGCGCAGCAGGCACATTCGCAAAACGCCATCTGCGGTTAGCCGGGCGCGAGTGCAGGCCGAGCAGAAGGGAACGGTGACCGAAGATATGAAGCCGATCTCGCCCTGAGCGCCGCGAATGCGAAAGATGCGGGCTTCGCCATCGTAACGCTGGTTGGTTTCGAGTGGGCCAAATTCACATTCGATTTTGGCCTGAATTTGGGCAGCGGTGACGATTTGTTGGGTTTGGACAGTGGTAACTCCGGCAAAGGGCATCATTTCGATGAAACGCAATTGCCAGGATTTTTGCAATGTTAGGGCTGCCAGGTCAATGACATCTTCTTCATTGTAGCCTTTGACGATAACTGCGTTGAGCTTGATGGGGCTTAGTCCGGCTTCTTCGGCGGCTAAAATCCCCTGCCAGGCTTGTTCCAGCTTTCCCCAGTGTGTCAGCCGTTTGAATTTGAGCGCATCGAGGGTATCGATGCTGATATTGACATGCTGCAGTCCGGCTGCGGCCAGTGGCGCGGCCAAGCGCGGCAAGAGCAGTCCATTGGTGGTCATCGATAGGCTATGGATACCGGGCGTTTGGGCGATGCCGCGCACGATTTCGGTGATGTTAGCGCGCACGGTAGGTTCGCCGCCGGTGAGCCGAATTTTGTCGAAACCCAACTCGGCAAACAGACGGGCGAAGAGTAAAATTTCGTCGTCCTGCATTAGTTCTGCGTTGGCCCGAAAAGTTTGGTCTTCGGGCATACAATAGATACAGCGCAAGTTGCAGTGATCGGTGAGTGAAATGCGTAAGTAGTGAATTTTTCTGCCAAAGCGGTCGAATGTCATTGATGCCTCATACACCTTTAAAAGATGTCTGAATTATACCCGTCAGGTTGACGAGTGGCTGTTCAATAAGTTTGGGGATCAGTGTTTTTGATTTATCCAGATTATCCTCGCTTTTTTTCTTTGGCAGTATAATTTTTGGTGGTAAGATTAGTTCGCATTTTTTGATAGTGTTGCCATCGTTCTTTTATTCTCACACCAGAAAGCCCGGAAATTATGTCTCCTAACGCCAAAACCAAAGATAAAACATCCTTATTTTGCCCTTATTTGGGCTTGAGAGAAGACCCCGGCAGCCTGGCTGCTTACCCATCTCCACACAATGTTTGCCATCGTTGCAGCCCGCCCAGCGTCCCTGTTTTGCACCATCAGAGCAGTACCTGTCTAACATCCAATTACGCCACCTGCCCAGCCCAAACCGACTCGGCATTACCCCACGAACTGATTTTGCCTTCAACTAACCCGCGCCGGCCCCAGCAAAACACACCCATTGTTTGGGGCGCTGCTGTTCTACTGGTCGGCGCTATTTTGGTTGCAATTGTTTTGTTTGCCACTAAAAACAATCGACCGGTTGTGGCCGCGCCGCTCGCCACTGCCACTGTTGACGCAGCCCTCCCGGCTCCGCAAATTCGCTCCACTGAAGTTCAACCTACCCCCAGCAATACCCCTGAGCCGTCGCCAACAGCAACCCCCAGCCCTATTCCTACCCCCACCTTTACCAGTGAACCTCAGATTCAACCAGGGGTTCACAAATTGCAAAGTGAGCTTGGCGGTGACATAAAATTGATCATGTACCGCATTCTGGATGGCGATCAACTGCCGATTGTGGCCCGGCGCTATCAGACCAGCCCCGAGGCCGTTCAAGCCATCAACTTTAAATCCGTCTATCCCTTGTGGGTCAACCATGTTATTGTCATCCCACTTAATACCGAAGATGTCACGGAACTGCCCAAATTTGAAGCGTACGAAATTACCGATGCTCAAATTGATTTGCAAAGCCTGGCAGAAATTCTAGGCGTCGATTCGGCTCAAATCAAATATTACAACCTCTGCCCGCAAAACTGCCTGGTTCAAAAAGGCGATTGGGTGCTCTTGCCGCGCCAACCTTAATTCTCATGACCACCTCTGCCGCTCAAATAACAGAGCTAAAAACCCTGCTAGAAAACATCAACAATCCAGACCAGCTTGCCCAACACCCCTGGGCAGTCAGTTTGGCAGCCAGGCAGGAAGCGCAAGCCGCCCCTGGCGCTGGGTTGGCCTTGGCCCTCTATAAAATTTTTCAAAAAACAATTCCTGCCGCCCCACCCCGGCGCGGCAAACGCCTGGATACACGTTGGGGCGAATTTGGCATTTTAGCCGCTCAATATTTTGCCCCCTACGCCCTGGGCCTGCCTGCTTCTCCCACCCTGCGCGATGCCTGGGGCCGCATCGACGAGGCCATCTTGCGCCTCGTTTTCCCCGTCAACTACAATCCATCTCCCGAAGAACGCGCTCGCTACCAGTTGGTTGGTTCGGCTATTGATATGGCCCCCATCAGCACCCTCAGCGATTGGAATCGCAACGGGTTGGAGCGTCTAGCAGAAGCATTTCTGATTCAGGAAAAATATCTAAGTCAAACGCTTAACCAGCCCTCCCCGTTACTGGAGCCGGCGGCAGCGGTGAGCTTGGTTCTGCCGCCCACCCCCCGTCGCCTTTCCACCGTTTTCTGGAAGCGATTGTTGCCCCTTACTGTGCTGGCCCTGGCTCTGATTGCTCTCACCTGGCTTGGACTCAAAGCTCAGCGCCTCTACCACCTGGGAATCGCGCTCGAAAAAAACCTGAAAACGGTCCAACAGCAAACCCAAAGCCTGCAAACCCCCGCCGACTTACGCGCCCTCGAAACCCCCCTCAATCAAATCACCGCCGAAGTAACCCTCCTGCGTCAGGAAGTACAACCCTTCCTCCCGCTGACACCCTACCTGGGCTGGATTCCTGAATACAGCGGCGAAGTTCTGCAAGCTGCTCAACTGCTCGACACCGCTTACTACGCTCTGACCGCCGCTCAGCATAGTTACCAGGCCACCCTGCCCTTTCTGGATGCCTTTGAATCCGAACACGGTTCCGCCAGCCTGACAGACCTGACAGGGCTGTTACTGGAAGCCCAACCAGATTTTGAATATGCCCAAAGACAGCTACAACAAGCTCAGGCGGCCCGCCAAAATATCAACCCTGAAGCGCTTTCCCCGCGCGTTCGCCGCTTGCTACTCGACGACCTCGACCCGGCCTTGAATCTGCTGCAAGATGCTTTGGAAGTCACCCTGGCAGCTCCACGCCTGTTGGGCGCATCTCAAATTGGCCCGCAAACCTACCTGGTTTTGATGCAAAACGAAGACGAATTGCGTCCAACCGGCGGTTTTATTACAGCCGTTGGTTCCATGGTCGTGCAAGATGGCAAACTTGTCAAAATTGCCTTTGAAAACTCCAGTTACCTCGAAGATTGGACGCAGCTTTATCCCTCCGCTCCCTGGCAACTGCTCGAATACATGAATATTTCATCCCTTGTTTTGCGCGATTCGAACTGGTACACCGATTTCCCGTATGTAACAGAATATGTTGAGTATTTATACGCGCTCAAATATAACCACTCGGTGGATGGCGTCATCGCTTTTGACCAGTACACCATGGTCAAACTGCTCGAATTAATTGGCCCGGTTGAAGTAGCCGGTCAACCTACCCCAATTAACTCTAGCAATGTCTTGGAATTTATGCGTAAATCCAAAATTCCGCCGCCGGAAGATGAACGTTCGGCGGAGTGGGATCGCAAAGATTTTATCGGTGAAATGGCTGGCCCTGTCCTCAAACATATTTTGGCAGGAGAAGGTTTTTCCTGGCAAGAAATGGGCAACGTCGTTCAAACCTTGCTAGATGAGCGTCATATTCTTGTCCAAAGCGATGACCCGATCGCGGCTTCCCTCCTGGCCCGCCGCGCCTGGGATGGCGCTGTGCATCTGGGGGAGAGCGATTACTTCCTGGCCGTAGACTTCAATGTTGGCTATAACAAAACCAATTTGCTTGTTAAAAATTCATACCAGTATCAGGTCAACCTTACTGATCTCAGCGCGCCCAGCAGTCATCTCGATGTGAGCATTTTGAATAACAGCGATGAACGCGCTCAATGTGACTCAAAAATCAGCCTTAAAGAGATTTTCCCGGCGCAGGTTTACTACAACATAGATGGTTGCTACAAAACCTACTTGCGTTTTTATCTGCCCAAAAACACCATCCTGACCGATTCCAGCCCCCAGGAAATCCCCGCCGAATGGGTATTTCCTGGGGATACCGCCCTGAAACGCACCGATATTTTGAACGAAAAAATTGACGGGGTACAGGCATTTGGAACTTTGATTGTCGTTCCAGGTCAACAATCCATCACAACAGGTTTTACTTTTGCTTTGCCGCCCACCGTTGTGCAAGTTGATGCTGAAACTGGTCTTGTTACCTATCGCCTGCACTTGCAAAAACAAGCCGGCACGCTTGCCATCCCCGTCGAGCTAACCATCCAACTTCCGGCTGGCTCCCAAATCCAATCCGTCTTACCCAAATCGGCCACGTTTGAAAACGGACAAATTCGTCTGAATACAGACTTGCGCCTCGATCGCTTCCTCGAAATTGTCTTCAGCATTGCCCCAGCGCCATAAAAATAGAGCCATCTGCCGGCTTTTAGGCGACCTCTGGTACAATAATTCCTGTTTACAAGAACAGGAATTTATTTTATATGAATGAAACTGCCCTGATTCAAGATGCCCAAAATGGAGATATAGAAGCCTTCAACCGACTGGTTCTGGCTTATCAAGTGAGTCTCTACAACACCGCCCTGCGCATTCTCGGCGATGAAGACCAGGCCGCCGACGCCACTCAGGAAGCCTTTATTTCTGCCTTTCGCCATATCACCAGCTTTCGCGGCGGCTCCTTTAAAGCCTGGCTGCTGCGAACTGTCACCAATGCCTGTTACGACGAACTGCGCCGCCGTCAGCGCCGCCCCACCCTCCCGCTTGAACCAACCGATGACGATGACGAGGAGATGGAATCCCCGCGTTGGCTGGCCGATTCGAGCATGACGCCTGAGCAAAAAACCGAAGCCGATGAACTCGAACACGCCATTCAACACTGTCTCAATGCCTTGCCTACCGATTTTCGCACAGTGGTCGTTTTGGCCGATTTACAAGGCCTCGATTATGCTGAAATCTCAGCGTCCATTCGTACCCCGCTTGGAACCATCAAAAGCCGTTTGGCGCGCGCCCGGCTGCGCTTGCGCGAATGCTTGCAAGGGTTCAAGGAACTTTTACCCGCCGCCTTTCGTCTGGAAGACGGGAGTCACTCATGACACACAACTCTTTCCATGACGTTGAACAACTATCTGTTTTGCTGGATGAAAAACTCAGCCCGGCAGAAGTTGCGCGTCTGCAAAAACGGATCGACTCTGACGCTGACCTGCGCCAAACCTATACCGAACTGCGTCAGGCCCGCACCTTACTGCGCCGCCTGCCCCAGCGCCGCGCCCCGCGCAATTTTAGCCTTAACCCGGTGGCCGCGCGTGTACGCCCTCCGCTCCCGCGTCTTTTCCCGGCTTTTCGGCTGGTTTCGGTACTCGCCAGCCTGCTTTTCTTTTTCTCGTTTACCGGCAACCTGGTTTTACCCGCTTTTCACCCGCAAAGCGCTTTCACGTCAATGGCGGATGGCAAGGGCGGCGGATTCGATACAGAACGCGTGATGACCGCCGAAGAATCTGTTCCACAGACCATGGCAGAACCCGCTCTGGCGGAATCTGTTCCCTCAATGCCTGAACCTACCCTGGAAATTGTCGCTCCGGCTCCGGCCCTTCAACCCGAACCAGCACTCGCCATACCCGAACCATCCCCCGCCGCGGTTGCAGGCCTTCCGACCTGGGCGCTTTTTAGCCTGGCCGGGCTGGCGCTTTTTAGCGGGATGGTCGCTTTTCTCTTACGCAGGCAAACCGATCAAAACTGGAAACACCAACACTCCTCTAAAAAGGGCGGCTAACCGCTCTTTTTTTAATCCTATGCGTCTCGAAGATTTGCACTTTTGCCCGCGTTGCACTACGCCCCTCATCAGCCAGGCCAAATTCGGCCAACTGCGCCCGGTTTGCCCGGCTTGCGGCTGGGTCTATTTTGATGATCCCAAAGTAGCAGCCGCCACACTGCTCCAACAAAACGGTAAAATCCTGCTCGTGCGACGTGTCAATGAACCCTATCGCGGCCACTGGACCCTCCCAGCCGGATTTGTCAACGGCGGCGAAGACCCGGCTCAGGCCGCCATCCGTGAAACCCTGGAAGAAACCGGGCTGCGCGTTCGCATTACGGCCCTGCTCGATATTTATGCCCGACGTGAACACCCACGCGGAGCCGATTTTGTCATCTTTTATCGCGCTGAAATCGAAAGCGGTAGCCTGCAACCCGCCGATGATGCGGATGCCGCCGAATGGTTTGACCCGCAAGCCCTACCAGCCCTGGCTTTTCAGGCCACCCGCCATATTCTCGCCCGTTTTCAATCATGTCCATAGCTGCCGAAGTGCGCCCGATGGTTTTGGCTGGGACCTGGTATCAAGGCCAGCCCCAACGCCTGGCCGCCGCAGTCGATGCGTATCTGGCCCACGCTAAAACATCACAAACAGATGGAAAAGTAATTGGATTGATCGCCCCCCATGCCGGACACCGCTATTCTGGCTGGGTGGCGGGCCATGCGTTTGCTGCTGCACGCAATCTAACCCCCAGGTTGGTTGCTGTTATTGGGCCGATGCACCACCCGTATCCCTATCCGCTAATCACCAGCGCTCATGCTTTTTACCAAACCCCGCTCGGCAGCCTGCCGGTTGCCCGGCATCTTTTGGACGATTTATCTGCCCGTCTGAAAGACCAACTGGGCTTTGGCTTAACACCCATCGCCAACGACCCCGAACACGCTCTTGAAATTCAACTGCCATTTTTACAACGCGCTCTGGCCGAGCCGTTTTTATTCATTCCGATTATGCTGCGCCAACAGGATGCCGATACTGCCCAGATTTTAGGCCAAACCCTGGCCCAAACCCTGGCCGGACAAAATTGTCTGTTGGTTGCCTCCACTGATTTATCGCATTTTTACAATCAGCCCCGCGCCGAAAAACTGGATCGCGCCTTGCTCCAGGCAGCAGAAGCCTTCGACCCGGCGGCTTTGTTTGATTTAGAGCGCCGGGGCCTGGCTGAAGCCTGTGGGTTGGGTGCGTTGGCAACTATGTTTTGGGCCGCTAAAGCGCTGGGCGGCGAGCAAGTTAAAATTTTGAACTATGCCACTTCTGGCAGCACCAGTGGGGATTATGAACGAGTGGTTGGTTATGGTGCCGGGGTTGTTTTGCAGGGACACTGATCACCTTTAGCATCGCCAATGATGTCAGTAAGTATTTTTCCATTATCCCGCTTGCTCTGCGCGGGGTGTTCTATCTGAACGTCTCTACAATACCTTCGCCAATTACGGGCTGGCGGAAGGCTGAAAAACGGGATGAATAG
>DYPU01000006.1:0-34802 GCA_020719725.1 Anaerolinea sp.
ACAAACTCGATACCCCCGTCCCCGAAACCAAAATCCGCCTGCGCCTGCCCGTCGGCAAAAAAGTGACCCGCGCCAGCCTGCTGACCTACCCCCCCGACTCCGAAATCGAAATCCCCTACTCGCAAACGGGAGTCACCCTCAAAGTCACGCTTCCCGCCTTTGAACGCTACGCCCTGCTCATCCTCGAATAACCTTCAACATGGAACTTAAAGATTACCGCCCCCTCCCTCAACTCGTCACCCAAACCACCCGCATCGAAAAACCGCGCTTCCCCGTGATTGACGCGCACAACCATCTCGCCGCGCCCTATGGCGGCGCATGGGATGAAAAGCCGCTGTCTGAATTATTGGATGTTTTCGATGAAGCCAACCTCCGCAAATTTGTAGATTTAGACGGCGGCTGGGGCGAAACGCTCCTGCAAAAACATCTGGATTTATTCAAAGCCAAAGAGCCAGACCGCTTTCAGATTTTCGGCGGCGTGGATTGGGCGCAGTGGCAAACTCTCGGCGCGAAATTCCCCGAATGGGCGGCGAAACGCCTGGAAGTGCAAAAAGGCTGGGGCGCGCAGGGGCTGAAGATTTGGAAACCGTTCGGGCTGAATGTCCGCGATGAAAAGGATGAACTGGTCAAAATTGACGACCCACGCCTGAATCCGCTCTGGCAGGCGGCGGGCGAGTTGGGCTTGCCCGTCATGATTCACATCGCCGACCCTGTTGCATTTTTCACCCCGCTGGATGAACGCAACGAACGCTGGGACGAATTGAGCGCCCATCCCGAAGCGCACTTTCCCAGCCCGCCGTTTCCCACTTTTGACGCGCTCATCAGCGCCTTTGCCAATCTCGTCACCCGTCACTCGTCCACGACCTTTATCGGCGCGCATGTCGGCTGTTACGCGGAGAATCTCGGCTGGGTGACAAGTCTCATTCAGCGCACGCAAAATTTCTACGTGGACATCTCCGCCCGCATCCCCGAACTGGGACGCCAACCCTACAGCGCTCAGCGCTTCTTCATCGAAAATCAAGACCGCATTCTGTTCGGCACCGACCACCCTGCCAATGCCGAAACCTACCGCGCCCATTACCGCTTCCTCGAAAGCGCTGACGAATACTTCGCCTACGACGCTGACCCCGAAGCCGTCCCCGGCCAGGGACGTTGGCGCATCTACGGTTTGCACCTGCCGGAGAATGTGCTCAAGAAAGTGTATTTTAAGAATGCGGCAAAAGTGCTCAAATAAAACAATACCCCTTTGTTAAATCGCACAAAAAAGAGAAGCTCAGGAAAATCCTGAACATCTCTTTTTTTGTGCGCTGGAGAGGGCTTGAAACTCCACGACTTTCGTCACATGGACCTCAACCATGCGCTATTTTTTGCAAAAGCTAGGCACACGACTAAGAAATTCTGGTTTACTATGCGCTACGCTCTCTGTTCGCTGAAAAATTTTTAACATCCAGGATTCTTTTCCGCTCATTCTGGATGTTTTTGGACAAGATTTCAGCCCACAAACACGAAACCGGTCTCAGCACTTGCATTTTTATCAAAACAAGAGCACGAATTATGTGAAAAAGTGTATTGGTCAAGCCAAGGCTAAACAACCGTTTGTCACTCATTTCACCACGGAGACGCGGAAAACACCGAGAATGTGCAGAAAAAAAGCAAAACCCGCAAAATTTTCACCTTTTCATGAACTATGCCCAAGAAATCTTAGCGTTCTCGGCACTCTCCAGCGTGCAATAACCCTTTTGAAGAAGAGACAATCTTGCATTTGGAATTGCGGCCGCCCCAGCCAGGGCGATTATCTTTTAGCACCAGATTGTGCTAAAATGGCTTCTGCTTTGCGCAGCTAGGCAAATCAAGTAAAAAAATCAAGAATTCAGGATAGCAAAAATGTATATTGACCCCAATTCTGGTGGAATATTATTCCAAGCGCTTGCTGCCTTGCTGACCGTAGTCAGTGGCTTTTTTTGGTTTTTTTTATGGGCGAATTCGGGCCACAATTGGAAAAATGCGCCGACGCGCTCAGGAAAACAATAAAAAAGATACCAAACAAGAATAAGAAACAATACTATGCGCATATTAATTATCGGGTTCGATTCTTTCGACCCCGGCATCTATGAAACTTTGTCTGCTCAGGGATTGTTGCCTAATTTAAAAAACCTAGCCTCGCAAGGAGGCTATTCTCCACTTAAAGTAAGTACCCCACCGCAAACTGAAGTATCCTGGACAAGCATTGCCACCGGGGCCGACCCTGGCGAGCATGGCATTTTTGATTTCGTCCATCGTAACCCTGCCAATTATGCGCCCTTTGTCTCCATTTTAGTCACCCAACAAAGCGCCTTTGGGACTCAATTCGTACGCCCTTACAAAGCCCACACCTTGTTTGATGAAGCCATCGACCAGGGCTATCCTGCAACGGTCTTGTGGTGGCCCGCCATGTTCCCATCCAAACCCGATTCGGCAGTGCAGGTACTTCCAGGGCTGGGAACTCCCGATATTCGCGGCCAGTTAGGAGTGGGGATGTTTTTCTCAAGCGAGGCCGAAACCTTGCCAGGCATCCCCAAAACACCGATCTTCCAACTTGACGGCCAATATCCGGCATACCGCGGCCACCTTAACGGTCCATTTACGAAACAAAAAAATGGGGTAATGCCAGCCCAAGCGGAATTTAGCTTGGAAATTTTGAAAAACGAAACAGTACAGCTAAAATTTGAGCGTCAGATAACAGAAATGACCGTGGGCCAATGGAGCCCAGTTTTAGAAGTACGCTTCAAAACCGGGTTTTTATTCAATGTGCAGGCGATTACCCGCGCAATCGTCACATCATTAAACCCTGTACGGCTT
Organism: Anaerolinea sp.; assembly: GCA_020719725.1. Classification (GTDB taxonomy): domain Bacteria; phylum Chloroflexota; class Anaerolineae; order Anaerolineales; family Villigracilaceae; genus UBA8950. Next base: position 2,839 of record DYPU01000006.1, read on the forward strand.
TATTTTCTTCCTATACAAATTCACCCGCTCAATTCTGTTTGGCGATATGGCACGCCTCCCTCATTTGTAAAAGAAACCTGGAAAACATCCGGCCCCTTCCTTTCTTTGGGCTGGCCGCAAGACACCACCGGCCTGGAAGATGGCTGTATCAGCGATGAACAATTTTTGGCTTTATGTGATGATATCTTTAGCACCCGCGAACAGATACTGATTAACCAACTCAAAAAATTCAACGAGGGCATCCTGGCGTCCATTTTTGATGATCTCGACCGAGTTCAACACATGTTCCGCCGCACTCACCCCGAAGTCGTAAATGAATGGTACATCAAACTCGATCAATTTGTAGGACGCGTTTTGGCCCTCATCAACAAAATGAGCGGCCAGGCAGTTCATCTATTGGTTTTGTCCGATCATGGCTTTGCCGACTTTAATTACAAAGTACACATCAATCGCTGGCTTTTAGAACATAATTATCTCGTATTGCAAGAAAACACCACCGAAAACTCACTGGCGGCAGTCGATTGGAGTCGCAGCATTGCTTACGCTGTCGGATTGAACAGCCTCTACTTAAACCTGGCCGGACGCGAAGGGCAGGGTATTCTGCAACTCGCAGAATTAGAAGCCACCACCCAAAAACTTCAAACTGAACTACAAGCCTGGCTTGGCCCCGATGGAAAACCCGTTTTTAGCAAGGTTTACTTGCGCCACGAAGCCTTTAGCGGGCCACTCATCAAATATGGCCCAGACCTGGTGCTAGGATATGCCTCCGGCTACCGCGCATCGTCAGAAACCGGCCTGGGAAAATGGGCCAACCAAACAATCACAGAAAACACAGGACACTGGGAAGCCGACCATTGCATCGACTCACAGCTTGTGCCAGGCGTCATCTTCTCCAATCAGTCTCTGGAAGATTTCCCCAAACCCAGCTTCCGCGATATTCCAGCCCTAACTGTTGGAAAATATCTCGACCACTCCAATACCAATACCCCGCCGGTTGTCTCTAGCGGAGAAGACCAAAAAACAATGGAAGAAAGGATGAAGGGGCTTGGCTACCTTTAAGAAATTTTTTCCGGCCCGCCACGAAATTTTACTGGTACTGGGCGCTGCTCTTTTTGTCATCCACAGTTGGTCACTGAATACTTTTATCTACAAAGTACCATCCTTCCTGCTTTACATGAATCTGGGACAGATTAGCACAGTTTTTGCCTATATGATGGCTTTCGCTTTTTTAGAAAGTTTACTGGTGACAAGTGGCTTGGTCGTGACAAGCGCTCTGCTGCCACGCAGCTGGTATCGAGATGGTTTCCACTACAAAGGGTTCTTGACCCTTTTGGTGGGAACCATCTCTGCCATTTTTCTACAAGATTCGCTAAATAACCAATACCCTGGGGCAACTTCCCTCCTGATCTGGGTATCGCTTACCCTGTTGAGTTTGATCGCCCTGCTTCTGCTCGTACATTTTGTAGAATCTCTACGCAAGTTTATTATATTCATCGCCGAACAAGTCTCAGTAATGCTCTATCTCTACCTGCCCATTGGCCTGGTCTCGCTGCTCATCATTATTTGGCGGATTTTCTTATAAACATCATGACTCATCAATCATTTTCTCGCCGCGATTTTCTAAAACTTCTGGCTCTGCTCCCGGCCAGTATTGCTTTTGAGCCACTCTCTAAATATGCATCTTCGCTGGTAAATAACACCAACCACATTATCATCATCGTTTTCGACGCGTGGTCAGCCAACAACCTGGCTCTGCACGGCTACCCGCGGTTAACAATGCCCAATCTGGAAAAATTTGCCCAAAAATCAACCGTTTATCACCGGCATTACTCGCCAGGAACTTTTACTGTTCCAGGAACAGCGTCCCTGCTAACAGGCTTATCCCCCTGGACACATCGCGCCATTAACCTGGGAGGGGCAATCGCCAAAGAACATCAGCAAAAACAAATTTTTTCCGCTCTTTCCAGCAGTCACAACAGCCTCGCATACGCCCAAAATGTTTACGCCGATCAGCTTTTGTATCAAGCAGGCCCTTTTTTAAAAAATCACATTCCCTTTGGCGAATACAACCAAAACAATACCATCTCATACGATCTCCCAGGCCTCAAAAATGATGCCTATCTAGCCTTTTCCAGTTTCGAGGACGGCATTTTTCAACACGGAAAAGGGAGGGATGGGTCTCTCTTTCTAGGGCCTTTAGCGCGCCTCCTCTCCCTTCGCAAAAAACTAATTGTCGAAAACTCCCGAGGAGATGACTACGCGATAGGTTTACCGAACTGCGATGAAGTTTTCCTACTGTCAGACCTAATTGATGGCTTCATCCAGGCTCTTAAACAACTGAGCGAGCCGTCACTGGTCTATTTTCATTTTCACCCACCCCACGATCCTTATCGCCCTACCCATAAATTTTATAGTCAATTCTCCAAAGACAGTTGGACGCCTCCGCTCAAAAAAGTTCACCCACTGGCCGAAGAACCTCAATCTTTTCAACAGATTAAATCTTCTCTCAATCTCTACGATGCTTACCTGGCCAGTTGGGACGAAGAACTAGCCCGTCTCTTTCAATTTTTTGAAGATTCCGGTCTGCGTCAAAAAAGCCATATCTTCATTACATCAGATCATGGTGAAATGCACGAGCGTGGACTATCTGGACATAGCACTCCACTCATGTATGAACCCCTCATCCATGTTCCCCTGATTGTCTCCTCCCCTGGGCAGGAACAACAGACAAATATTTACAGCCCTACCCTCAGCCTTGACATCCTCCCAACCATTGCCAACCTGACGGGCAACTCCATTCCAAGCTGGGCTGAAGGACAACTACTCCCCGCTTTAGGCGGAGTAGAAAACTCAGCCCGCAGTCTATTCAGCATGGATGCAAAAACTAACGCCTCCTTTGCGCCTCTAAAAAAATATACTCTTGCTCTGACCCGTGATAATTATCGTTTAACTCAATATCAATACCCCACCTACCAGCAGTTTGAGTTTTATAACCTGACCGAAGACCCAGGCGAAACCAACAACATCTATCCGCAGCAACCAGCCAAAGCAAAAGAAATGGAAGCAGAGTTACTGCAAAAAATTACCGAAGTAAATGCCAAATTTGAGGAAAAGCAATGAAATTCTTCAAATTCAACGTTATCCAAGCCCCAAAACGCCCCATAATCATCGTCTCTGGGCTACCACGCTCAGGCACATCAATGATGATGAAAATTCTAGAAGCAGGCGGCCTCGAAATTTTGACAGATCATCAGCGCACCGCCGACGATGACAACCCCAAAGGCTACTACGAGTTTGAGCGTGTCAAACAACTCCCAGATAGGGATACTGAGTGGGTTGCCCAGGCGCAAGGGAAAGTTGTCAAAATCATCTCATTCTTATTGCAACACTTACCAACACAGTATTCCTATAAAATCATCTTTATGCGCCGAAACATCGCTGAAATTCTGGCTTCGCAACGTCAAATGCTGCTGCGGCGCGGCGAAACAGCGGGTCTAGAAGACCAACAAATGGCAGAAACCTTTCAGGAACACCTCAAACGAGTGCGGGTTTGGCTAAAAAATCAAACCAATATGCAAGTTTTATATGTAGACTATAACAACCTGATAAAAGCGCCTGCCGGGCAAATCCAATCGGTGTATGATTTCTTAGAAATTCCGCTAGATTTACAAAAAATGCTGGCAGTCCCCGATGCCAGCCTCTATCGTCAACGCAAAGGATAAAAAATGCACGTCTCTCAAATTTTAAGCCAACCGGGAGCTCATTTTAGCTTCGAATTTTTCCCGCCGAAGACATCGGAAACATCTTTGGCGCTATTTGAGACAATTAAAGTTCTCTCGCCTATTCAGCCCTCATTTGTCAGCGTCACCTACGGGGCCGGAGGTTCCACCCGCGAGCTAACCAAAAATCTGATCGTGCGCTTACAACAGCAAACCGGGCTGTCCATCGTAGCCCATCTGACAGCAGTTGGTGCCAGCCGCGCTGAAATTCACACCCTGCTCGAAGATTACCGCAAAGCCAAAATCGAAAATCTGATGGTTCTGCGCGGCGACCCGCCCAAAGACAACAAAGATTTTACGCCTGCCCCAGATGGTTTTAAATATGCGGCTGAAATGGTGGACTACATCAAAAAAAACTTCCCGCATTTCGGAATTGGCGTAGCTGGTTTTCCCGAAGGCCACCCCGAAACCCCCAACCGACTGAAAGAAATGGACTATTTGAAGGCCAAAGTGGACGCAGGCGCAGATTATATTTGCACTCAACTCTTTTTTGATAACCGCGACTACTACGATTTTTGCGAACGTTGCGATTTTGCTGGTATAAAAATTCCGATTATTGCCGGCATCATGCCCGTGACTTCCGCAAAAAGCATGAACCGCATGGCAGAACTGGCGCTGGGAGCGCGGATTCCAGCCAAATTATTACGCGCAGTACTGCGCGCCGAAAACGATGAGGCGGTTGAGCGCATTGGCATTCACTGGGCTACCGAACAAGTCTTCGATTTGTACGACCATAACGCCGCCGGGATTCATTTTTATACCCTCAATCGCTCCAAAGCCACCTTGAAAATTTACGAAACCCTGGGCATGAGCCTGGGGGAAAGCTGGCGAATCCAAGAAAAATAAGGCTCCGCCGAATACCCGTAGCGCAATAAGCCAAAACACAAAAAACTTCACGACCTTCCTACCCAATACCCCAATACCCCAATCCCACAAACCTGCGAGAGATTGTCCGAATATATATGACAACTCGCAGGTTTTTTATATGCAGAATATTACTATTCTGATTTAGCTTGCAGGACTAAACTTGTACGGATATTTGGAAATTCTTAGCTCTTATTCTCTTCTCTCAAGGAGTTTTTACAATGGCAAAACGAAAAATGATTACCATTGACGGCAACGAGGCCGCCGCCTCGATTGCTCACCGCGCCAGCGAAGTTATCGCCATTTACCCCATCACCCCCTCCTCGGGCATGGGCGAACTGTCTGATGAATGGTCGGCCAAGGGTAAAAAGAACATCTGGGGAACCGTCCCCCTGGTTGCCGAATTGCAATCTGAAGGCGGCGCAGCGGGTTCTGTGCATGGTGCTCTCCAAACCGGGGCTTTAACCACCACCTTCACTGCCTCGCAAGGCCTTTTATTGATGATTCCCAATATGTACAAAATCGCGGGCGAGCTAACCAGCACAGTCTTTCACATCGCCGCCCGCGCCATTGCAGCCCAGTCGCTTTCGATTTTTGGCGACCATCAGGATGTAATGGCCTGCCGTCAAACCGGCTGGGCCATGCTCAGCTCTGGCTCGGTGCAAGAAGCGCACGACATCGCGCTGATTGCGCACGCCACCACGCTGCGAACCCGCATCCCATTCCTGCATTTTTTTGATGGCTTCCGCACTTCGCACGAAGTTGCCAAAATTGAATATCTCGAAGATGACGATCTACGCGCCATGATCGACGATGACCTGGTGCGCGAACATCGCGCCCGCGCACTGACCCCCGACAAACCCGTTTTACGCGGCACCGCCATGAACCCGGATGTCTACTTTCAGGGCCGAGAAAGCGTCAACCAATACTACGAAGCCGTCCCCGGCGCAGTTCAGGCCGAAATGGATAAATTTGCCAAGCTGACCGGCCGTCAGTACAAACTGTTCGACTATGTCGGCCACCCCGCCGCCGAGCGCGTCATCGTGCTTATGGGTTCGGGCGGAGAAACTGTCGAAGCAACGGTCAAACACCTGGTCGAGCAAGGCGAAAAAGTCGGCGCAATCCGCATTCGCCTGTATCGTCCCTTCTCCATCGAATACTTTATCAAGGCCCTGCCCGCCAGCGTCAAAACCCTGGCAGTGCTCGACCGAACCAAAGAACCCGGCTCGGCAGGCGAACCCCTCTATTTAGATATTGTCAATGCCGTTTCCGAAAGCGAAATGGCGATTAAAGTCTTCGGCGGGCGCTATGGCCTATCTTCTAAAGAATTCACCCCGGCCATGGTCAAAACCATCTTTGACGAAGCTGCCAAACCCCAGCCTAAAAAACACTTTACGATTGGTATCAAAGATGATGTCTCGAACACCAGTCTGGAGTACGATCCAACCTTCTCGGTGGAATACCCCGAAACGGTGCGCTGCCTGTTCTTTGGCCTGGGCGCCGATGGCACGGTAGGAGCCAACAAAAACTCCATCAAAATTATTGGTGAAGAAACTGAAAACAATGCTCAGGGCTACTTCGTATACGACTCGAAGAAATCTGGCTCGCTGACCATCTCGCACCTGCGTTTTGGCCCCAAACCCCTGCAAGCCCCCTACTTGATTTCCCCCAACACCGCCAACTTTGTGGCTTGCCACCAATTCAGCTTTTTGGAGCGCTTCGATGTGCTCAAATATGCCCAAAACGGAGCAACCTTCCTGATTAACAGCACCTTTGGCCCCGATCAAGTCTGGGATGAACTGCCCGTAGAAGTTCAACAGGTCATCATTGAGAAGAAACTAAAGTTCTACAATATCAACGCCTACGAAGTGGCCGAAAAAACCGGCATGGGAACCCGCATCAATACCATTATGCAGACCTGCTTCTTCGCCATCTCTGGCGTTCTGCCCCGCGAACAGGCCATCGCCGAAATCAAACACGCTATCGAAAAAACCTATGGCAAACGCGGCGAAGCTGTCGTGCGTAAAAACTTTGAAGCAGTAGACCAAACCCTGGCCCACCTGAGCGAAGTCAAAGTACCCGCCAGCGCCAGCAGTACCGTCAAAATGCGCAGCGCCGTCCCCGATGCCGCTCCCGATTTCGTCAAAAGCGTGCTCGGCCCGATGATCGTCTTTGAAGGAGATAATATCCCCGTCTCGGCCATGCCCATTGATGGAACTTTCCCAACCGGCACAACGCAATGGGAAAAACGCAACATCTCACTCGAAATTCCGGTTTGGGACCCCAACCTGTGCATCCAATGCGGCAAATGCGTCTTTGTCTGCCCGCACGCCGTCATCCGCCACAAGGTTTACGACAAGGCCGCCCTGGCCGAAGCGCCAGAAACCTTCAAAAGCATGGAATCCAAGTTCAAAGAATTCCCTGGCATGGCCTACAGCATTCAGGTTGCGCCCGAAGATTGCACCGGCTGCACCTTATGCGTCGAAGCCTGCCCCGCCAAAGACAAAACCCAGGTGGGCCGCAAAGCCATCAACATGGCCGCTCAGCCGCCCCTGCGCGAAACCGAAGCCGCCAACTGGGACTTCTTCCTTAACCTGCCAGAGGTTGACCGCACCGCCATTAACCCCAACACCATCAAGAACTCACAATTGCTCCAACCGCTATTTGAATTCTCTGGCGCTTGCACCGGCTGCGGCGAAACACCCTACGTCAAACTCGTCTCACAGCTCTTCGGCGACCGGGCTGTCATCGCCAACGCCACCGGTTGCTCCTCCATTTATGGCGGCAACCTGCCCACCACCCCTTGGGCCAAAAACAAAGAGGGCCGCGGCCCAGCCTGGAGCAACTCACTCTTTGAAGACAACGCAGAATTTGGCCTGGGTATGCGCCTGACCATTGACAAACAAACCGAATATGCCCGCGAACTGCTACCGCACTTCACCCCCGAACTCGGCCAGGAACTAATCGACGGCCTGCTCAACGCCGACCAAAGCAACGAACTCGGCATCAAACAACAACGCGAGCGCGTCGCAGCCGTCAAAGAAAAACTCTCCGGCCTGAAAAACGACAGCAAAGCCAAAGACCTGATCTCACTGGCCGATATGCTCGTCAAAAAATCAGTCTGGATCATGGGCGGCGACGGCTGGGCCTACGATATTGGCTACGGCGGCCTCGACCATGTGATGGCCTCCGGGCGCAATGTCAACATCCTGGTACTCGATACCGAAGTCTACTCGAACACCGGCGGCCAGGCCTCCAAATCCACCCCGCGCGGCGCAGTTGCCAAATTCGCCATGGCCGGAAAAGGCATCGCCAAGAAAGACCTCGGCCTAATCGCCATGTCCTACGGCTACGTCTACGTCGCCCGCGTTGCCATGGGCGCCAGCGACCAACAAACCCTAAAAGCCATCCTCGAAGCCGAAGCCTTCAACGGCCCCTCCATCGTCATCGCCTACAGCCACTGCATCGCCCACGGCATCGACATGGCCAAAGGCCTCGACCAACAAAAACTGGCCGTCCAATCTGGTCATTGGCCGCTCTTCCGCTACAACCCCGAAATGGCCCTCAACGGCCAAAACCCGCTCCAAATCGACTCCAAAGAACCGAGCATCCCACTCGAACAATACATCTACAACGAAACCCGCTACCGGATGTTGACCCAAAGCGACGAAGAACGCGCCGAAATGTTGCTCAAATCTGCCCAGGCCGATGTAAAAAACCGTTGGCAATATTATCAACAAATGGCCGCCATGAATTTCGCCAAAGTCAGCGACAAACCAGAAAGCTAAGCGAAATAGGAAAGGGTGGAGAGGCCACTGAAAGCGCCTCTCCACCTCACAACTGCCCACCCGCAGCCTGTCTACCCGTTTACTCAATCTGTCCAACCCTTATCTTCTAAACCCACCCGGAGCCTTAGTCATGACCGATCTTACGACAACTTACCTAGGCCTGAACCTGAAAAACCCCATCGTCGCCTCGGCCTCCCCCCTTAGCAAAAAACTCGATTCCGCCCAAAAACTGGATGAAGCCGGCGTTGGCGCAATCGTCATGTATTCCCTTTTTGAAGAACAAATCATCCACGAAAGCCTGGAACTCGACCACTTCCTGACCCGCGGCACCGATTCGTTTGCCGAAGCCATGTCTTACCTGCCCGAAAGCAGTAGCTACGCCACCGGCCCCGGAAAATACCTCGACCACATCACCGCCATAAAAAAAACAGTCAGCGTCCCCGTCATCGGCTCCCTTAACGGCGTCTCCAAAGGCGGCTGGACCAGCTACGCCCGTCATATTCAAGATGCCGGAGCTGATGCGCTCGAACTCAACCTGTACTACGTTGCATCCGACCCGAACCTGACCTCAAACGAGTTGGAAAACGCCTATGTCGAACTTGTGGCCGATGTTAAAAGCAATATCTCCATCCCACTGGCTGTCAAACTCAGCCCGTTCTTCAGCTCCATCCCCAATGTCTGCCAAAAACTGGTCGAAGCCGGAGCCGATGGCCTGGTGCTCTTCAACCGCTTCTATCAACCCGATTTTGACCTGGATGATCTGGATGTTATCCACACCCTGCACCTGAGCACATCCGCAGAACTCAACCTGCCGCTACGTTGGATTTCGATCCTGTACGGCAAAATCAAAGCCGACCTGGCCCTGACCAGCGGCGTCCACACTGCGCAAGATGTCATCAAATCGATGATGGCCGGTGCGCAAGTGACCATGCTGGCGTCAGAATTGCTCACCAATGGCCCGCGCCGCATCCCAGATATTCTAAGTGTTGTAGAATCCTGGATGCAGGAACGCGACTATGCTTCCATCAAACAGATGCAAGGTAGCATGAGCCAAAACGCCGTGCGCGAACCAGCCGCCTTTGAACGAGCCAATTACATGAAAGTACTCAGTTCCTGGAAAGAACAACTCTAGCCGAAACTTGATCAGACAAAACCCGGAAGTGGGCAGCCATTTCCTGGTTTTGCTTAAAAGACGACCAAAGAGCCATCGTATTTTGCAGCCGGGCTCCTTTTTAGCGGTTATAATGCCCAAAGGTTATCAGACTGCAAAAGAGGTAACAATGAACTGGAACAAGTGGTTAATCAAACTAGGAATTGCAGGCAGCACAGCCGCCCTTTCCATTACCGGAATATTACTGGCGGTGCTCATTACCGCCCTGGCCCAACTTATTAGTCAGGCCGAATTTCAACTTATTAATTACATCCTGGCCTTATTCATTCCATTTTTGCTAATCACTCCACTGGCCTATCTATTCACAATCATGCTCTTTCAGATTGAAGAAGCAGATATTAACCTGAGCCGCAAAGAAGCTCAAATTGATTACCTCAAACGGGTTGTTTCTGAGCGGGATGGCTCCGAAAAAGACCAACTCATCCGTGACTTAAACTCATTTGCCCAAACCGTAGCCCACGACCTGAAAAATCCGTTAACCAGCATCTTAGGGTTTGCCAGCATGTTGGCCGACCATCAGGCCAAACTGCCACCCGAACAACAAAAAGAAGCCCTGTTAACCATTGTCAGAACCAGCCTGAAAATGAACAACATCATTCAGGAACTCTTACTGCTAGCAGCCGTGCGTCAATCCTCCGTCAAAACCGGCCCAATTCAAATGACAGGAATCATCAGCCAGGTCAAACAGCGCTTGCAAAGCGCCATCAACGATAATAACGTTGAGTTAATCATCCCCGATACCAACACCTGGCCCAAAGTGATTGGATACGCAGCCTGGATCGAAGAAGTATGGATTAACTACATCGGAAACGCCATCAAGTATGGCGGAAGCCCGGCCAAAGTGGAACTTGGATTGGATAAAGACTATCAAAAATCTGCTTCTGGGCGGCCAATGGCACGTTTTTGGGTACACGATAATGGCAAAGGCCTTAGCCCCGAAGAGCAAAAACAATTATTTATCCAATTTACCCGCCTGGATCAAGTCCGCGCAGAGGGACACGGATTGGGCCTTTCGATTGTAGCGCGTGTCATCGAAAAGCTAGGCGGAGAGGTGAGCGTGGAAAGCCAACCCAACCAGGGCAGCACGTTTTTCTTTACCCTGCCAATGTTGATGGTTGAACCACCCACCCGCGCCCGGCCTCAACTGCTACCCAAAAATAAAAAATGACAAAAAGCGCAAGTAAAACTAACCCGAAACGTACCTAACATCCATTCTCATTCAACAGACCACAACCCCAAGCCTCTATCTTTAAAGACAGAGGCTTTCTTGATACCTGCAATCATTCAGAAACCAAAAGCAAAAAGACCCAATAATTCCCCAGCCAGGCTGGATGCCACGTTACATCAAAACTACTTTCTAAACCCATTACGCACTTTTGAAAATTATGATATGCTTAAGTAAGCGCTTACATGCGAGCGAAACTCGCATTTTTCGTAACAACTTTCAAAAGGACAGCATCATGAGCGAAAAACTCGAACAATTAATTCAACAAATGAGCCTGGAAGAAAAAGTCAGCTTGCTGGCAGGCACCGATATGTGGCACACCGTCCCGGTCGAGCGGCTGGGCGTGCCCGTCATCAAAGTCACCGACGGCCCAAACGGCGCACGCGGCGCAGCCGGGAGTACCGGCCCCACCTCGGCTTGCGCGCCCTGCGGCGCAGCCCTGGGTGCCACCTGGAACCTCGAACTGGTCGAAGCTGTTGGAAAAGTGCTGGCCGATGAAGTGAAAGCCAAAGGCGCACATATTTTACTAGCCCCCACCATCAACATCCACCGCACCCCCACAGCCGGGCGCAACTTTGAATGCTACTCCGAAGACCCCTATCACACCGGCCAAATCGCCAGCGCCTACATCGACGGCCTGCAAAAAAACGGAGCCGGAGCCTGCATCAAACACTTCGTCACCAACGACCAGGAATTTGAACGCAACTCCATCAGTTCCGAAATCGACGAACGCCCACTGCACGAAATATACCTGGAACCTTTCCGCCTCGCCATCGAAAAAGCTAAACCCTGGGCAGTCATGTCGGCCTACAACCGCATCAATGGCATTTACGCAGCCGACAACGACTACACACTATATAAAATCCTCAAAGAACGCTGGGGCTTCGACGGCATCGTCATGTCAGACTGGTTCGGCACTTACGGCCCAGAAGCCGCCCAAAGCGGACTCGACTTGGAAATGCCCGGCCCGGCCCGTTGGGCCAGCCTGGAGCACGTCCAAAAAGCGCTCGAAATGGGCCGCATGACCGAAGAAAAGCTCAACGACAAAGTCCGGCGCATGTTACGCACCATCGAACGCGTTGGCGCCTTCGAAAACCCCGTCCTCCAACCCGAAACCAATAGCAATAACCCGGCTCACCGTCCCGTTCTACGCCGCGCCAGCGCCGAAAGCATCGTCCTGCTCAAAAATGACGGCAGCCTACCACTTGCCGAAGCCCAAAGCATTTTAGTCCTCGGCGAAAACGCCGTTTTTGCCCAAATCGTCGGTGGCGGAAGCGCCCATGTCAATGTCCCCTATGTGGTCACACCGCTGGATGGAATCAAATCCCGCGCAAAGGGCGCAGTCCGTTACGCAATCGGGACACCAACTCACCGCAACCTGCCAACTGCCCAAGCCGCCTGGTTCAAAGCCGAAGACGGCCAGGCTGGGCTGACAATGAGCGCCTACACTAACGCCGACCTGCTCGGAGAACCTTTCTCGGTGGTGAACTGTGACCGGTTAAACTTCTCATGGTTCAACACCGAAACCGCCGCCCCCAACCCCGCAGCCTTTTCCGTTAAATTCACCGGCACGCTTACCGTTCCAGAAACCGGCAGCTACGACTTTGGCCTGACCAGCCTCGGCCTAAGCCGCCTGACTCTAGACGGCAGCCTGCTGCTCGACCACTGGGCGGGCCGCACCGACAAAGAAATGCGCCAAAAAGTGACTGCCACCCAACTTCAGGCCGGACGGGCCTACCCCATCCTGATCGAATACTCCTTTGCAGGCAAAGAAATGTGGCGCGGATTACGCATCAGCCTGATGCCCAGCCTGCCCGCCGACCCGATTGCTGAAGCCGTCGAACTGGCCGCCCAATCTGACGCTGTGGTACTCGTAGCAGGGCTAACCAACGAGTGGGAAAGCGAAGGCTTCGACCGCCCCAACATGGATTTGCCCCGCCAGCAAGACGAACTCATTCGGCGCGTGGCGGCAGCCAACCCCAAAACCATCGTGGTCGTCAATGCCGGTTCACCGGTCTCCATGCCCTGGGCCGATGAAGTGGCCGCTATCCTGCAATACTGGCTGCCCGGTCAGGAAGGCGGTAACGCCCTGGCAGATGTACTCTTTGGCGATGTGAACCCCTCCGGCAAACTGGCAACCACCCACCCCTATCGCCTGCAAGATTGCCCATCCTACGTCAACTTCCCCGGCGAAAACGGCAAATCCTTCTACGGCGAGGGCATTTTCGTCGGATATCGCTATTATGAAAAGAAAGCAATGGACGTGCGCTTCCCGTTTGGCTACGGCCTGTCGTACACCCGCTTTGAATACAGCAACCTGAGCCTGGACAAAACCTCCTACAACCCCGGCGACGAAATTCACGCCACGCTGACGGTGCAAAACATCGGCCAACGCGCCGGGCAAGAAGTCGTTCAGGTTTACCTGCGCGATGAGCAAGCCAGCCTGGCCCGCCCAGAAAAAGAGCTGAAAGCCTTTAGCAAAGTGGCGCTCCAGCCCGGCGAAAGTAAAACCCTCACCCTCACCCTCACCCGTCAATCACTGGCCTACTACGACCCATCTGTGCCAGGCTGGGTCGCCGAAGCGGGAGCATTCGAGGTGCTGGTCGGCGCATCCTCGGCAGACATCCGCCTGCGAGCCGGGTTCCACTGGACTGGCGACACCGCTACCGAACACAACTTTGGCATCGGATCCAAACTAAAAAGCCTGCTAGATAACCCTAAAACCAAAGCCATTCTCGAAAAACACATCCCCGAAATATTGGCCGCGCCAGAGATCAGCATGGCAATAGGCATGAGCCTGGAGCAAATCGCACCCTTTGCCCCACAGGTACTTACCGCAGAGAAGTTAAAAGCCATCGAAACCGATCTGAAGGCTTAATCTTCCACCACTAGAAACTTTCCCCAAACGAATTCGTTTGGGGAAAGTTTCTAGTGGCTATGCGTCCGCTCGCTGAAACCCTCCGTTTACGAGAAAAAGCAGACCAATCCACTGCGTCAATTCATTTTTAAGGCTTAAAACCCTGGTCACAAAACGTTACATAGTAGCCGGTGGGATTTATGGCTAAAGCGCGTTTTTTTCATTCTTGCCAAAATAGAAAAAACTCGGTAAACTAGCTCTTATAGTTGAACAATCACTCAACAATAAGAGCTAAAATATGCCCACAAAAATTCTGGATGAACTGACAGCTTCACGGGTTGCCAGCCTTTTCGAAGCCCTAAGCGACCCAACCCGTGTGCGGATTCTCTCGGCCTTGATGGCGGGCGAAACCAGCGTCGGCGACCTGGTTTCGCATATCGGCCCAACAAAATCGGCCATCTCGCACCAACTGCGCGGACTAAAAGAAAAGCGCCTGGTGCGCTCGCGCAAACAGGGCCGTCAGGCCTACATCAGCATTGATGATGAGCATATCGCCGAACTCTTCCAACGCGGTCTCGACCACGTCCAACATGGATAACGCATGTCTGATACCTCACACCCCCCTCACCGCCATGCCCCTAGCGGGAAAACCCCCATTTTCCGAATCGGTCTTGCCCTCGGCCTCACCTTGGCCTTTGTCGCCGTAGAAATCATCGCCGGGCTGGTTGGCAACAGTCTGGCCCTGCTCACCGATGCCGCCCATAATCTTACCGATGTTTTGGCCCTCGGCCTAAGCTGGTACGCCATTCGACTCGCGGCCCGCCCCGCTCATGCCAGCAAAACCTTTGGCTATCACCGCAGCGGGATTTTAGTGGCACTCTTCAACGCCACAAGCCTGACTTTCATTTCATTGGGCATTTTCTCCGAAGCCTGGCAGCGCCTCCAAACCCCGCCCGAAGTTCAACCCGCCATCCTGATTGGCGTCGGACTGCTAGCCCTGCTCGTGAACCTTGGCACAGCCTGGCTTGTCAAAGAAGGCAGCGAACACGATCTAAATCTGCGCTCAACCTTTCTACACCTGATGGGCGATGTTATCTCCACCCTGGGCGCAGTCCTCGCCGGAGCAATCATCCTGTTCACCGGCTGGAACTGGCTCGACCCGCTGGTCAGCGCACTGATTGGCGCACTCATTTTGTGGAACGCTTGGGGAATTTTGCGCCAGGCCATTAACATCCTGCTCGAAAGCACCCCGCCAGATGTCAACATCGAAACCATGTTGCAAGATTTACAAACCCTGCCCGGCGTACAAGGCATTCACGATCTGCATGTTTGGAGCATCACCGAAGAAATGAGAATGCTCTCGGCCCACATCGTAACCAATGACCAGAACCTCAGCGCCGTGACCGGCCTCCAGCGCCAAATCAGCCAACTTCTGGCCGAGCGCTACCAGATTGAGCATACCACCCTGCAATTGGAATGCGCCGAATGTAAACAGGCCGAGTTGTTTTGCACCTGGCCGCAAAAATCTCCCAGCCCTGAAACATCTCACTAAGGAACGAAAAAAGCATTCTCTTCTTCAAGCCGATATTTCCGACAGCCTATCTTGAAAAAACGCGGCCCATTTCGTTTTTTTCAGTCATTCCTAAAATTTAGACGCTTTTTGACCTTTTTTTTTTGCAAAACCCTTGTCAAATATAACCACATCATCTACAATTGAAAAACGTTTTCAATATGAGCGAAGAAACCCAAACATCCCTGTGTGACCAGTGGCTTGCCAATCTCGCTGCCAGCGGCTACCGCGTAACGGCGCCACGCCGCGCGATTGTCGAACTTATGGCAAGCAGCACCCACGCCCTGGAACCGCTCGCAATTTACGATCAGGGCCGCAAAGATTATCCCGGCCTGGGCCTGGTGACGGTCTACCGCACCCTCGAAAAACTCGAAGAACTGGGCCTCGTCCAGCGCGTACATCATCATCAGGGCTGCCACATGTACCTGCGCGCCGCGCACGGGCACGAGCACCTGGTCCTGTGTACCCGCTGCGGTCACGCCGAATACTTTAGCGGTGACGACATTGGTGGGCTAATTAACAAAGTGACTCAAAGCACCGGCTTTGAAATCCGCGAACACTGGCTACAACTGTTTGGGTTGTGCCCCGCTTGTAAAAATCAATAACCATAATCAAAACCCCCATTCCAAAGCAGGATGGGGGTTAAAAAAGGAGAATAAATGAAAAAGATTATCATTACCATTACGACGTTTTTCACTTTGATGACGCTGGCCCTGGCAGCCTGCGCCCCTCAGCCTGAATCCAGTCCCAGCAACGTAAACCAGGCTGAGGGTCTGAGAGTTCTCGCGGCAAACAGCTTTTTAGCAGATATTGCTCAAAATGTGGCGGGCGAGCGGGTCACGGTAGACTCTCTCATCCCGATTGGTATCGACCCGCACGCCTTTGAACCAACCCCGCAGGATGTTGCCAAAATTGCCGAAAGCCAGGTGCTAATTGTCAATGGCGCCGGTTTTGAAGAATGGCTGGCAGAAACTATCGCCAACGCAGGCGGAGAACGCCTGGTACTAGAGGCTTCTGCCGGTCTGACAATGCGTGAGCCAACTGCCAGCGAATCCAGCCACGAGCACGAAGCCGAAACTGCGGCAGATGACCACTCAGTTGAATCACACTCGGCAATGGTTTGCGAACAATTGGACGGAAAAACAGCCGAAGAAGAGATTGCGAGCGGGGCCGACGCTGCCAGCGCAGTTGAACTGCACAGCGCGGAAGAACATGCCGCCGCTGAACATGCCCACGAACGCGAAATTTTAACCCTGAAGCTGAACCCGCAAGCAGATGGCACTTTTGCCGGTTTTGTGCTATTCGATGCTGAAGCCGAGGAGGGCTACGCCTTCACCGCCGGGTCAGGCACTATTAAAGTAAGCAATGCTCAAGGCGAAGCCTTGGAAGCAGCCCAAACTTTAGCGCTGGAATGCGGCGGAATGAGCCAGGGTGTAATTTTCAAGCTGGCCGCCGGAGAGTATACCGTTGAATTTAGCGGATCTGCCAACGCAACCAGCCTGTTTAGCGCCGGACCGGTTCACAGTGAGCACGCCCACAGCCACGAAGGCGATCCACATTTTTGGCTTGACCCAAATCAGGTCATGATGTATGTTGAAAATATCCGCGCTGGTCTGAGCCAGGCCGACCCAGCCGGGGCCGAAACCTATGCCAAAAATGCCGAGACCTATTTGGCCGAGCTAAAAACGCTAGACGGTTGGATGCGCGAACAGGTTGAACAAATTCCCGCTGAACGGCGCATTCTGGTGACAGACCACGACACCCTGGGCTACTTCGCCGATCAGTATGGCTTCAGCGTGATTGGAGCCATCATCCCCAGTTTTAGTACCGGGGCCAGCCCCAGCGCCCAGGAGCTAGCCCAGCTAATTGACCAAATTAAAACCACCGGCGCACCTGCTATCTTTTTGGATGTGGCTACAAACCCCAAACTAGCTGAACAAATTGCCAGCGAAACCGGCGTTAAAGTTGTAGCCGATTTATACACACACTCTGTGACCGAAGCAAGCGGCCCGGCTCCCAGCTATGTCGAAATGATGCGCCAAAACACAACCAAGATTGTGGATGCCTTGAAGTAAAATAGATGGGATGTTTGCGAGTCTGATAAATCGGAAAATCTGGCTCACAAGGCGCTAAAAACCAACTCTGGACACGAATTTCGTGGATGAAACGGATTTTCGCTATTTTTAAGAAAAATCCGTGATATTTTGCATCATTCGTGTCCTAAAAGGTTTCACCCAAGTTGGGCGCTAAACTCAAGCAAAAAAAGTCAACTGAAAAATACGCTATGCTAACGGTCCAAGCTAAAACTCTTTTCACCAGAATAGCAAGAATCGGCTTGTCCGTCACAAAAACAATGTGAGATGCCTGTGAGTCAATCCCTTGAAACCAAACAACCCGCCCGGCTGGAGATGGAAAACGTCAGCGCTGGCTACGACGGGCAAATGATTTTACAAAACTTATCAATCCAGGTTCAGCACGGCGCGCAAGTGGCCGTGGTCGGCCCCAACGGAGCCGGAAAATCGACCCTGTTCAAAGCCCTGGTCGGCCTGCTGCCTCTACGCAGTGGGCGGATTTTTATTCACGGCGAACCGCTCGGCCACCATAAAGATTGCGTGGCGTATGTGCCACAACGCGAAGATGTCGATTGGCGTTTTCCCGTCAGCGTAGCCGAAGTAGTGTTAATGGGCCGCTTTGCCCGCCTGGGCTGGACCCGCCGCCCCGACAAAAACGACCATGCCGCCGTGGCCCAAGCCCTGGAACAAATGAACATAACCAACCTTGCCAAACAGCCCATCGGAGACCTTTCAGGCGGCCAGCAGCAGCGCGTTTTTCTGGCGCGCGCCCTGGCCCAGGAACCGCACATCCTGCTAATGGATGAACCATTTACCGGCGTAGACGCTTCGACGCAGGAGGCCACCCTAAACCTGCTCGACCGGCTTAAAAGCCAGGGCGTCACCGTCATGGTTTCAACTCACGATCTGAACATGGCCGCCCAACGCTTTGAAACCGTGCTGCTGTTGAACAAAGGCCTGGTAGCCTATGGCCCACCGGCCAGCGCCCTCTCAGCCGCCTCCATCCAACGCGCCTTTGGCGGACAAGTGCTCTTCTTAAATGACGTGGCCGCCATCGTCGATGATTGCTGCCCCGGCGAAGACCACCACCACCCCACGGAGATTGCATGAACTGGCTGCTCGATCCCCTCACTTATGTTTTCATGCAACGCGGCCTGGTCGCCTCGGTCATTGTCGGGATGGTCTGCGCCGTCATTGGTAGCTACGTCGTCCTGCGCGGCATGGCCTTTTTGGGTGACGCGCTGGCCCACGCCATTCTGCCAGGCGTGGCAATCGCCTATATCACAGGAGGCAACCTGACGATAGGCGCATTGGTGGCGGCGGTCATAGTGGCCCTGCTGATTGGCCTTTTCTCGCGCCAGGGAACCATCCGCGAAGATACCGCCATCGGAATTCTGTTCGCGGCAGCGCTGGCGCTGGGCGTGGCCCTCATCAGCACCATCCGCAGTTCAGCCCAAGACCTGAGTCACATTTTATTTGGCAATATTTTGGGGGTTTCTGCCACCGATTTATGGATGGTAGGGATTCTGGGACTACTGGTTTTAACCATTATCACCTGGTTCTACCGACCCTTTTTGGTAATCTCCTTCGACCCAACCCTGGCCGCCACCCTGCGCTGGCCAGGGGAATTTTTCCGCATCCTATTGCTGGTTCTGCTCGCGCTGACAGTAGTCATCTCGCTTCAAACGGTTGGAATCGGGCTGGTAGCCGCCATGTTGGTGACACCCGCCGCCACTGCCTACCTGCTAACCCGCCGCCTTTCAACGATGATGTTCCTTTCGGCAGGAATTGGAGCGGTTTCGAGTATCATCGGCTTATACATCAGCTACTACGCCAGCATAGCTTCGGGGGCAGTGGTGGTATTGGTGGCAACCGGGTTCTTCTTGCTGGCTTTTCTCTTTGCCCCCCAACGCGGCTTACTCTGGAAAAAATAACCAACAGCTCTTGCCACTCTGGTCTACTATCAGGTAAGATAGCATCCATCTCTGCTCAACCAGGTAAAACATGAGTTATGTAATTGCCATCTCAAATGTCAAAGGCGGCGTGGCAAAAACCAGTACGGCCATCGCCCTAGGACGAGGACTGTCCAAAATGGGATATCGCGTCTTATTGGTAGACCTTGACCCACAGGCCGACCTGACCTTGAGCGTGGGCATCAACCTGGAGGCCGTTTCGTATTCATCCAAAGATTTTTTCATCCCCGGAATCCTAAAAAAAATTAATATCTCCCACTTCCTACTAAAAACCAGCTACGAAAACCTGGATATTTTGCCATCCAATGGCGAAGTGCTTTGGAACGACCAGCGCCTGGCCGACTTTGACGGTTCAAAACACGTCCTGAAAGCCGCACTCAAGATTGAAGACGAAGCTGCCTACAACTTTGTCGTGATCGACTGCCCGCCCGCCATCAGCACATCCACCATCAGCGCCCTGATGGCCGCCAATTTACTCATCATCCCCACCCAGGCCGAATATTTCTCGGCCAACTCGCTCATGAAAATGATTTCGGTCATCCGCCATGTGCGCGAAGACGGCAACCCGGAGCTAAAATACAAAGTACTGGTCACAATGCTAGATTTGCGCAACCGCATTCAGCGTACTGCGCTGGAAGAATTCCGCAAAGGCTTTAAAGAGAACCTGCTAAAAACCGTGATCGTCATCGATACCAAAATCCGCGAATCGCACACTTTCCGCGTCCCTATCGTCGATTACAAGCCCAATTCACGCGGCGCAACCCAATATATGGCCCTGGTTGCCGAAATAATTGAAACCCAGGCAGAAATCCAGCACCCAACACCAGCTACCACCCTGGAACTACTCGAAGAAGTACAAACAGAAGAAACAAATAAAGTACGTTGTCCTTTTTTGGGTCTAAAAGACGACCTAAATAGCATGACCGATTATCCCAGCCCGGAAAATTACTGTCACCGCGCCAAGCCAAACGCCAGCCCAAAACTGGACTATCAACGCGAAAATTGTCTGAGCGGCATCTATCTGGCCTGCCCAATGCTGAAAACCAGAGCCGAACAGCCGCTTCCGGCCCATTTGCAAGAACATTCGCCAAATATATGGCAAAAATTAGGCTTCTAACTCGCCAAAAAGGACACACGCATGATTGAAGGATGGGATTATTTCTTAATCGGGCTGGCAGCCCTGGCGGCTGGGGCCATCAACGCCCTGGCCGGTGGCGGAACGCTGCTCACCTTTCCGGTACTAATGGCGGCGGGCATCCCCAGTGTGGCCGCCAATGTCACCAACACCGTCGCACTCTTGCCCGGCTATCTGGGCGGGACCTTTGCCCAATGGAACGATATCAAAAGCCAGACCAAACGCCTATGGCTCATTTTACCCGCCAGCCTGGTCGGCGGGTTGACAGGCGGCATTTTACTGTTAATTAGCGGCGAAAAATTTTTTCGACAAGCGATTCCATTTTTAATCTTACTGGCCTCACTCCTGCTGGCCGTTCAGGACCCGCTGCGAGCCTGGCTTGTGCGTCGCGCCGCCCAACACAGCGGCGGCCAGGTTTCAGAATTTTGGAGCATCATTCCTATCGGGCTGGCCGCCGTCTATGGCGGCTATTTTGGAGCCGGGCTAAGTGTGATTGTGTTGGCCGCCCTCGGGTTAACAGTAGACGAATCTCTCACAAAGCTAAACGCACTCAAACAAGCCATTGCCTTTAGCGTTAATGTGGCTGCCGCCCTATTTTTTGTCTTTTCGGGGCAAGTCGTCTGGAATGCAGTTCTGGTGATGGCTGTTTGCGCCCTGTTTGGCGGCTGGCTGGGCGGAAAGCTGGCCGGAAAAGTCCAACCCGCCACCCTGCGCTGGCTGGTGGTTGGGGTTGGAATAATCGTTGCAATTCTCTACCTGATACGCGGATAAATTTTCGAGAGGATCACTCACATAAAAAGGTTCACAGGCTGCGCTGTGAACCTTTTTATTACAGTACAGCCTAAACGACCTGCGCAAACGCATCCGTTCACAGGCGTAACCTTCCATCTCGACACAGCTCCACAAAAGGGTACAATCTTGATCGTCCGCATTCCAATTACCCAATCACGAAATCACCCAATGACCTGCATCTCAATTTTCGACGACCCCATCATCCCCCGCCAGGGCTTGCGCCTGACCCTCGAAACCGAGGCCGATTTATCCACCTCGCGCGCCGGGGCAATTGCCGTGGCCGCCCACAAAGGATTGTTGTAACCGTCCATGCCCAGCCCCTACCTGATTCCCTCCGAAGAAACCCGCCGCGAGCTGATCGTGATCAACTCGCGCTTTATTGCGAATCTCGCACCGGTTGCCAGCACGGACGAGGCCCGAGCCTTTATCAAACGCATTCGCGCTGAATTCCCCGCTGCCAGCCACAACGTCCCAGCCTATATTCTCGGCGGGGGCAACACCGTCACCGAATATTTTTCAGATGACGGTGAACCTTCTGGGACGGCAGGCCGCCCGGCACTGACGGTTTTGCGCGGCTCTGGCCTGGGAGATGTGGTCGTGGTTGTCACCCGCTACTTTGGCGGGACCCTGCTCGGGACTGGGGGCCTGGTCAAAGCCTATACCGAGGCAACCCAGGCTGTCGTTCAGGCAGTGCCGCGCGCACAGCGCATCCCGGTACAAATCGCCATGACAGCCATCCCCTATCATTTATTTGAACGGGTTAAGTTATTGACTACACGCCAAAAAGGGGCGATTCTTGATGAAACATTTGGCGCAGATATAACCCTGACCCTGCGTTTCCCGGTTGAAAGTTTTCAGGGATTTCAAACTGGCCTGCGCGAACTTTCGGCAGGCCAGGTACAGGCGGAAATTATCGAAACGAGTGAAATGCTGGTTCCGGTCAGTTAACTCCCGGCCCAAACTTGCCCCGCAGGAACAATGGTTTTATCTGGCACATCCGCGTAAACGACCGCCCCATTGCCGATTCGCACTCCATCCCCAATTTTGATTCCAATTGCAGTGGTAACGCCCATCCCTACCAGGCTGCGCGCACCGACATGAACATGCCCGGCCAGCATTGCGCCAGGGGCGATATGGGTATATTCGCCGATTTCGCAATCGTGTGAAACAATCGCGCCAGTATTGACCATGCAGCGCGGATGTAAAACCACAGAAGAACCAACGTACGCATTCGCAAAAACCTGCACGCCCTCGCCCAGAAGCGTGCTTGGCTCAACCGTTGCGCGTGGATGCGCCAGGGATGGCAGGTCAAACCCGGCAGAAGACAGTCTCTCGAACAGACGAACACGCACGGCGATGTCCAAAATTCCACCGACGCCGTTGGCCGCCAGCGCTAAACCTTTTGCACGCAAAGCCGGGAGCAATTCACGCCCGCCCAAAACAGGGATGCCCAGCACCGTTTTTCCCTTCAAGGCCGGGTTATCGTCCAGAATCCCGGCAATTGGATGTGCGCCAATGGCCTGCGCCATCTCCATGACCGCCTTGGCATGACCGCCAGCCCCGTAGATCAGCAGGTGGCCGGAGTCAAAATCTGGCAGTGCGATTGGGAACAGAGACGCGGCAATTTCACGAATGGCCGCTTCGGTCAGCAGCCGGTCGGTCGGCAGGGAATCGAGCTCGAGACCCAGTTCTTCGGCCAGGGCGCGGGCGGGGTTGGTGATGCGCAAGCCACCGGGAGTGGAAACAGCCGGTTTAACGGTATCCTGCGGGCGGGGCGGGAGTGCTTGGTCGGCGGTGTCAGTCAGGTAAGCCAGCAAATCCCCCACAGAAAGGGTATCGCCTTCAGCGGCAACCATCCGCACAAAGCCAGCGGCGGGCGCTTCAACATCGCTGGCGGCTTTGGTGGTTTCAATCGTAAAAAGGATTGCGCCAGGGTTAACTTGCTGACCGTCTTTGACATGCACATCGACCAGGCGGGCTTCGGGTTCGTTGGCGTTTAGCAGGGGGACGATGATGGGAATTTGGGACATGAGAATCCTATTCTTAACAATTTTGTTGGGTTTTGGTCTATAATTCTAGTATCTATTTGACAAGGAGAATAATATGGATTTTGGACGTGCTTTTTCTTATGTTTTTGAAGACTCGGATTGGCTAAAGAAGGTTGGCATTGCGGCGCTAGTCTTTCTAATTCCGTTGGTTGGGCCAATTACGGTGTTGGGATGGAGTCTTGCAATCACCAAACGTGTGATTGAAGGCCAAACGACCGATTTGCTGCCAGCGTGGGACAATTTTAGCGACCACATGACGCTGGGCTTTAAGGTGTTTGTGGTTGGGTTTGCTTACAGCCTGCCGGTGACGATCTCTTCAACTTGCAGCAATGTGATTCCATTGCTGGAGCAAAACGTCAGCGGAGACACCGCCGATCTGCTGATGGGGCTTGGCTGGATTGTTGCGATTTGTTTTGGCTGCTTGACGATGATTTATAGCATCTTTTTGGGCCTGGCTTTACCTGCCGCTTATGCAAAAGTGGCCGTAACCGGCGAAATTGGAGCGGGTTTCCGTTTTGCTGATATTGCGGCGCTGGTGAAGGCTGCTCCTGGAGCGTATGTGTTAACCCTGGTGGGCAGCATTGCCGCTGGTTTGGTGGCCTCGCTCGGTTTAATCGCTTGCTTTGTGGGTATCTTTTTCACCGCTGCGCTGTCGTATGCTATTATGGGCCATTTTTACGGCCAGGCCTACAACGCGGCCACGGCAGTCCTTGAGCCAAGCCTCTAATTCAATTTTTAGTGAAACCAGCTCGCCAGGTTTTTACAAAAACCTGGCGAGCTGGTTTCATTGCAATAATTTCAAAGCGGACTGGACGATTTTTGCGACGGAGGGCAGAATCTCATCTTCGAGGGACTTTGCGTTGGCGATGGGCAGGTCGAGCGCCCCCAAGCGCTGAACGCGGATACCCGGAACCTGCTCAGCGCTGCGAGCAGCCACCTCCGCGCCCCAGCCGAGGGTTTGCGGGCCTTCTTCGAGGGTCAGCAGATGCCCGGTGCGGCGCAGCGAGTCGAAAAGCGGATTCAGTTCAAAAGGGCTGAGTTGGCTGAACAAGACGATCTCGCTGAAAATCTCGTACTCGTACATCAGTTCGCGGGCGGCTTCACGCGCCAGTTCGAAGTTATAGCCGTAGGTGGCGATGGTAATTTGGGATTGGTAATCGGTTTTTAAGGTAAATGTGGGGTATGGGCCGCCAGAAGAAGAGACTTCCCAATCGAGCAAATCCTTCGCTTCAAGGATGGGGCGGGTGTAGAGCAGTTTGTGTTCGACAAAGAGAACAGGATCATCGTCAGCGATGGCCGAGAGCAGCAAATCGGCGGGGCTGCCGAGGCTGTTGGGGGCGACCGCTTTCAGGCCGGGCGCGCCGAGCAGGTGTTTTTCAAGCGACTGGGAATGGGTTGGGCCGTAGCCGCGCCGTCCGCCCATCGGCAGGCGCAGAACGAGCGGGACGCGCACCTGGTCGTTGTACATCCAACGGAATTTGGCGGCGTGATTGATGAGTTGGTCGGCCATCAGGGTCACAAAATCGCCAAACATGACTTCGGCCACCGGGCGCAACCCGCGCAGGGCCATGCCGTTGCAGATGCCCATAATGGCCGCCTCAGAGATGGGCGTGGTCAGAACGCGCTCCGGGAAGCGGGTCGAAAGTCCGCGGGTGACTTTGAACGCGCCGCCATACGGGTCGAGGATGTCTTCGCCGAGAACGTAGACGCGTGGGTCGGTTTCGAGGGCAGTGTGCAGGGCGGAATTGAGTGATTCGAGAATTGTAGACATTTTTTATAATTCAGAATGCAGGATGATGAATGATGAATTGGGGTTGGGAATGCTGTGGGTGGGATGAAAAATGCTTATTCTGCATTCTTCATTTTGCATTCTTCGTTCTTCCCGCATTCTTCATTCTCCATTCAGCAGTGGAAAGGGGTCGTTGGCGGCGCGAGTGAAGGCGTAGTCGATGAGGGCATCAATTTCGGTTTCGAGGGAGGCCCGTTGAGCGGAATCGATTCGCGGGGCGTGGATGGTGAGCGGGTCGTGTGCGGCCCGGATTTTTGCAACCTGCTCCGGGTCGCGCGGGTCGTCGCCTTTGCTGTGGGCAGAGAAGCGGTAGGTGTGCAGGATACAGGCTGCGGGGCCTCTGCTCCGAACGTGGTCAACTGCCTCGCGCGCAATCGGCAAAAGGGTCAGGACATCGCTCGAAGCGGCTTCAAAAGTCTCGATTCCAAAAGCCTGAAAACGAGCGGGGATGGAACCTGCGATGCCAAGTTCATTTGGAGTGGTTTGGGCGTAGCGGTTGTTTTCGACAACATACAGAACGGGCAAGCTCCATAATGCGGCGATGTTCAGGCTTTCGTAGAGCACACCCTGCCCAAGGGTGCCATCGCCGATGAAGACAACCGCAATTTTGCCGGTTTTTTGGGCTTTTTCGGCCAGGGCCATGCCAGTGGCGACGGGAACAATGCCGCCCTGGATGCCGTTGGAGTAGAAGTTGCGCCAGTGGATGTGCTGGCTGCCACCGCGCCCGCCGACGAGACCGGTGGCGCGTCCCATCAGTTCGGCGGCCAGGCGGTAGGGGTCGCCGCCGTAGGCCAAAAAGTGACCGTGGCAACGATGGTTGCTAAAAACTAAATCACCTGGATCGAGAACTGAAAAGAGGGCGGCGGCATCGGCTTCTTGGCCGATGTAGGCGTGGGTGGTGCCAAATAGTTTGCCGGTGGAGAATTCGGCCAGGGCGCGTTCTTCAAAACAGCGAATGAGGTACAAGATGCGGTATAGGTCGAGGTCGGTGGTCATAGCTGGATGATTATAATGCAAGTATGAAGGTTAATTTTCTAATGGAAAGTGCGCCATTTTTTGCATTACAGGCTGCTTTGCGCGCAATGAGAAATTGCTCTTTAAAAGGTTGTCGAAATATTTTTTTTGACTTATACTCTTTTTTGGTGGTTTTAAAATCTCGCAACAGCAGGGCAGGAGACTGAAAGGATAAGACAATGGAAAATACCCCCAATACCCCAAAGAATCTGCCAGAAAACAAACAGCGGTGGTTCATTTTTATTGCATTATTTTTAATTCTGCTTGGTCAAATCTTTCTGTATAGCACGCCCATTGATAATACCGTTGTTTTGCCTAAAGCAATGTTCATCACAATCGGTGGGATTGCTCTTTTTGGGCTTGCTCTTATTTTTCCAAAGTTTTTTCAAAAGCTGCCGCTTCCAGCGCCTGGCAAAACCCAGGCTTGTATTTTGGCTGCCCTGGCGCTCTCAATTTTAGCAACCATCGCCATGGTCAACTTTCAGCAGAGAGGGCTTGTCAATTACATCCCGATTGTAACCTTGTGGCTGATAGGCGGGCTATGCTATGTTAGCGCATTTAGCAACATCCACCTGGAGAAAGAGGCTATTTTGGGCTGGCTAAAAGCCCATCGCGCTGAAATTATCGAAATTGGATTGGTGGTTGGGCTGGGCGCATTTCTGCGATTTTACTTGCTGGGGGATTTACCACGCGTCATCAACGGCGATGAAGCGCTGATGGGCATGACAGCTCTCACCAGCTATTCTCCAGAGCAGGCCAATCCCTTTTCGTTTTGGGAAAATATTGGCAATCTCTACATGCACACCATCAATCTGTCCATCTTCTGGCTGGGAGCGACCCCGCTCGGCCTGCGAATTTTACCCGCCATCGGCGGCACCTTCGCCATTCCGGCCACATACCTGTTAGCCAGGCAAATCAGCGGCCACAGAGTTGCGCTCATCGCGGCCATCTTACTTTCCATCACCCATACTCATCTCCATTTCAGCCGCACGGTTGCCGTCAGCTACATTCAAGGAACCTGGCTCATCCCCTTGGAACTGTATTTTCTTATAAGCGGCCTACGAAAACAAAGTTCGTGGCGGGCCGGGCTGGGCGGAATGGTGCTTGCCATTCACACCTCCGTCTATCTGGATGCCCAAATCATGGCGGGCATTATCCTGGCCTATATGCTGGCAGCCTGGCTGATTTTACGACCCTGGTTCAAAACGGTCTACAAACAAGCGCTGGCCTTCTGGGGCGGATTTGGCATTCTCGCCATTCCAAGCATAACTTATTTTTTAAGCAAACCCTCCGAGCTGCTCAATCGCCTGAATGCCGACGGAACTTTCCAATCGGGCTGGCTAACAAATGAAATGGCGCTCACCGGCCAAAACGCCATTCAAATTCTGGCAGGCCGCCTGATTCACGCCTTCTTATCTCTTATCTATTACCCAGCTATCGATTTTTACGGCTCCCCAGCCCCGATCCTCAGCCTAATATCTGCCAGCCTGCTTTTAATTGGCCTGGCCGTTGCGCTTTGGAAAACCCGTTCAGAAGCCACCTTGCTGCTCAATGGCTACTTTTGGGGCGCAACATTTGCCATAGCCATTTTTTCCGTGCCTCCCACCGCCGATACCTACCGCATGTTAATTACACTCCCCCCCGCGCTCATTCTCGTCGCTATGGGGCTGGATAAATTACTCGAAATTTTCGGAATCAACTGGAGCACTTCGCGTCAGAGCTATCTTTTCGCCGTTTCCGTCCTCATAACAAGCCTGTTCATATATAACATGTGGACCTATTTCTTTGAGTTTGCCAGTCGCTGCCGCTATGGCAACGACCCACAAACCCGCTTCGCTTCCTACCTGGGTAACTACGCCCGCACCGTCAACCGCGAATCAGATATCTACCTGCTCTCTGATGATGTCTTCATCTATGGTTCACACGCCAGCGTCGATTTTCTGAGCCGCAAAAGAAAAATCATCAACGTGCCCGACGCCGCCAATACGCTCGACCTCATCTCTGGTGAAACAATCATCGCCAACCCCAATCGCGTTGTAGAACTGGAGGCCTGGATTCGCACCACCCCTGGCGGAGAAATACACTACCTGTACGACTGCGAAAATATCATCCTCCTGGCCTACCAACTGCCCTGAGATAGCAAATTGAGACCTGAAGAATACGCGCCAATGTATGCAGTAGAAAAAAGACATTGGTGGTATGCCGAAATGCCAGCCATTACGCGCAGCCTGCTTACCCCAATCCATTTGCGCCGTAGCCAAACAAAAATTCTCGATGCAGGCGGTGGAACCGGGGCCGCCATGCGCAGATATCTTTCAGAATATGGACAAGTAACCGGCTGGCTCACCCCCTCTTGACCAAAACCTGCCCTTCGGTCTCAGCATTGTGGCCCTGGCCCAAAAAATAGCCGATGAATAAAAGAAAAATCTCCAGCATAAGCGCAATCTTCCCCGCCTATAACGACGGCGGAACCATTCCGAGCATGGCCCTGACGGCTCTGCTCGCTTTGCACAACCTGACCGACGATTTTGAAATCATCATTATCAATGATGGCAGCCGCGACTACACCGCCCAGGTACTTGATGAATTAGCCAAACGCATTCCAGAATTACACATCATCCACCATGCGACCAACCAGGGCTACGGCGCAACGCTACGCCAAGGCTTCGCCGCCGCCCGCAAAGAATGGATTTTCTACACCGACGGCGACGCCCAATACAACCCGCTCGAACTGGAAACGCTGGTCGAGGCGCTGCGCCCTGAAATTGACATCGTCAATGGCTACAAAATCAGCCGCAACGACCCTTGGCACCGCAAAATTATCGGACGCATCTACCACCACCTCACCCGGCTGGCCTTCGGCTTTCGCCTGCGCGATGTAGATTGTGACTTTCGTCTTCTACGGCGTTCTGTCTTCGAGCGCGTCACGCTAACCAGCCAAGACGGCGCAATTTGTGTCGAAATGGTTAAAAAATTTCAAGATGCCGGCTTCCAATTCGCAGAAGTCCCTGTTCACCATTACCATCGCCAATATGGCAAATCACAATTTTTCAATTGGCGGCCCATCTTGCGCTCGCTTTGGCATCTGGCACAGCTTTGGTGGAAACTTATCATCCAAAAAGAGCGCCAAAGATGAATTTTGCGACAACTTTTTTGGGGAAACAAGCGCTAATCACCGGGGGATTGGGCTTTATCGGCAGCAACTTGGCCCGGCGTCTGCTCGCGCTGGGCGCAAATGTCACTTTGGTAGACACCCTGCACCCCGAATATGGCGGTAACCCCTATAACCTTGACGGAATCGCCAGCCAGGTTCAGTTCATCCAGGCCGATCAGGGCGATAAAAAACAAATTACCCCGCTTCTGGCGCGCCAAAATTACATCTTCAATCTGGCCGGGCAAGTCAGCCACACTGCCAGCATGGAAAACCCCCAACACGACCTGCAAACAAACGCATCCAGCCACCTGGCGCTGGTTGAAATGTGCCGCCAATATAACCCACAGGTCAAAATCATCTACAGCGGCACCCGCCAGGTTTACGGCATTCCCAACTATCTACCGGTAGATGAAAAACACCCGGTTGCCCCCATCGACTATAACGGCATCAGCAAACTAGCCGGAGAGTCCTATCATCTGGTGGCTCAACGCGTCTACCAGCTACGCGTCACCAGTCTGCGCCTGACCAACGTCTACGGCCCACGCATGTATCTGCGAGACGCCAGCAAAAACTTCATCGGCGATTGGTTCAGGCGGCTGTGCCAGGGCCAGCCCTTACACATTTTCGGCGATGGCAGCCAACTCCGCGACCTGAATTACATCGATGACGCGCTCAACGCGCTCCTACTGGCGGCGGCTAATCCGCTCAGTGACGGAAAAATCTACAATCTCGGCGGAAAAAAGCCCATCAGCCTGCTCAACCTGGCAAAATTGATGATCAAAATCAACGGCAGCGGCCACTATCACCTGACACCCTTTCCGCCCGAACGCAAACGCATCGACATCGGCGATTACTACGGAGACTATACAAAAATTTATCGGGAACTCGGTTGGCAGCCCAACACCAGCTTGTCCGAAGGCCTTCGGCAAACCCTGGACTATTGCCGCGAACACAAATCGCACGACTACAGCTAACGTGGATATTCTCCCCACCATAAACCTGAAAGCCCAATATGAAAGCCTGCGCCCTGAGGTGGAAGCCGCCATCGCGCGCGTTTTTGCGCGTGGAAATTTTGTACTGGGCGAAGAAACCCAGGCCTTCGAGCAGGAATTTGCCGACTTCTGCCAGGTTTCCCACGCCATTGGAGTTGATTCGGGCACTTCGGCCCTACACCTGGCCCTGCGTGCCTGCGGCATCGGCCCCGGCGACGAAGTCATCAGCGTCGCCCATACCGCCGTCGCCAGCATCGCCGCCATCGAAATGAGCGGCGCTCGCCCAATTTTGGTGGATATTGACCCGCAACAAATGACCCTCGACCCGCACCAACTCGAACAAGCCCTCAGCCCGCGCAGCCGCGCCATCCTACCTGTTCATCTCTACGGCTGCCCGGCCAATCTAACCGAAATTGTGGCTTTTGCCCGCGCCCATGGGCTATTTGTCATCGAAGATTGCGCCCAAGCCCACGGCGCGACCTGGCAAGACCAACCGGTCGGCGGTTGGGGCGATCTGGCCGCCTTCAGCTTTTACCCCACCAAAAACCTGGGAGCCTATGGCGATGGCGGCGCAATCGTGACAAACAACCTGGCCCTGGCCGAAAAAACGCGCTTATTGCGCCAATATGGCTGGCAGGAGCGCTACATCAGCGCCAGCAAAGGCTTCAACAGCCGCCTCGACGAGCTGCAAGCGGCTATTTTGCGCGTCAAACTGCGCCACTTACCGGCCTGGAACAAAAAACGCCAACAGCAAGCAGCCCGCTATGACAGCCTGCTTGCCACAAGCGGGCTGATTTTGCCGGTTCAGCCCGCCGCCGCCAGCCATGTCTACCATCAATACGTCATCCGCCACACAGCCCGCGCCGCCCTGCGTGACTTTCTGGCGCAACACGGCATCCAAAGCCAGATCCATTATCCCGTTCCCATCCACCTCCAACCAGCCTATCACGACCTGGGGTACAGCCCCGGCAGCCTGCCACACAGCGAACAGGCCGCCCATCAAGTGCTCAGCCTGCCACTCTATCCCGAACTCTCGGAAGAAGCTCTGCAAAAAGTTTGCCAGACTCTTTTGGATTTCTTAGCAGACAACTGAGCGCCATCTTGTTTAGCGCTCAATTGTCTGCTAAGAAATCAATTTGAGTAAAAACCTTTTTTCACCCAAAATCCGTTCCCAAAGATTGTTTTTTTACACTTCTTTAATCGGGGTTCCTGCCTTGCCAGACTCATAAAAACGAACGCTAAAATCAATTGGGGCGCGTTTTTATCCAGCCTTTGAAAGCATCCCCGGCTGGAGTTTTGCCGTTATGCTAACCGGCCTGGTTTCAGCGCTGATAACGGCCTTCATGGCCCTGACCGCAATGGACTTGAAACGCGCCTTGGCCTACTCTACCGTCAGCCAATTGGGCTACATGGTTTATGCCATCGGCGCGGGGGGCATTGTTGCCAGCCAGTTTCACTTGCTCAGTCACGCCGTATTTAAGGCGCTGCTCTTTTTGGCGGCGGGTTCTGTCATTCACAGTGTTGGCACGCGTGATATACGCAAAATGGGCGGACTTGGCAAACAAATGCCCTTTGTACGCAATGTTTTTATTTTGGGTGCGCTGGCCCTGGCCGGGCTGCCTATTTTAAATGGCTTTTGGAGCAAAGAACTTATTCTGGAAGCAGGCCTGCAACATACTCCACTGTGGGCCTATCTCGGAATGCTATTGGGCGCAAGTCTGACCGCTTTTTATACCCTGCG
>DYPU01000006.1:34902-57547 GCA_020719725.1 Anaerolinea sp.
AATCTCACTTGGAATTTTGGCAGCAGGCACGTTAACCACCTGGCTGCTGGCAGGCGAATTTGCCAAACTGCTCGAACAGACCCTGCCCCAGCACACCATCCATGCCCCGACATTGCTGGCGCTATCCGAAGAAATCTTGCTGGCCCCGGCCACCTATGCCGCCCTGGGCGTGATCAGCCTGGGATTAGCACTCGGCTGGAGGGTCAGAAAACAAGCTACGGTGAGTCCGCCTGCGCTTGTGGAAACTCTCAGCCGCGAGAGTTTTGGCCTGGATTGGCTAAACAAACAAATCGCAGCAGGAACGCTTCGATTTGCGGCCCTTTTACAAAAAACACAAACCGGTCAGTTGAACTGGAACGTGCTTGGCATTTTGGGCGCGCTGGTGTTGGTGTTGGGTATCCTGTTGTGGAGCGCTTAAGATGAATCTTTCGATATTTGCTTACCTGATTGCCATTCCGCTGCTCTCATCCCCTCTTGTTTACCTGGTTGGGCGGCTTGGTTCCCACAAACTGGTGCTCTTTGGCGGGCGCGGCTGGCTGGTACGTGCCCTGGCGCTAATTGCTGCGCTGGCGGCCTGGTGGCCGTTTTTCCTGCTCTGGCAGGATTTTGCCGTGCGCGGCGAACGATTGCTCTTCAATATGGAAAGTATCTGGCTTCAGGCTGACGGGCTGAGTTTTCTGCTGGCGGCCATGGTGCTGACATTGGGCACGCTGGCGATTGCTTTTTCTGGCAAATATATGGCGGGAGAAGTGGGCGAAGAAAAATATTACGCCATGCTGCTGGCGATGATGGGCTTGATGCTGGGGCTGGGCTGCGCCAAAGACTTGTTTAATATGTGGGTCTGGTTCGAGGCGATGGCTGTTTCTTCCTATCTTTTGGTGGCTTTTTATCGCGAACAACCCGGCTCACTGGAAGCAGGCATGAAATATGTGATTCAGAGCGCAGTTGGCTCGGTGTTGGCCTTGCTGGGAATTGCGCTGGTGCTGGGTCAAACTGGCACACTGGATATGGACTCGATTCGTCAGACGATAACATACTCGCCGACACTGCTGGCCGCTGGGGCATTGTTTTTCGTTGGTTTCGGTGTGAAAGTAGCCATCGTTCCAATGCACACCTGGCTACCAGATGCACACTCACAAGCGCCCAGCGCCATCAGCGCAATGCTTTCAGGCGTGGTAATTGAAGCCGGGCTGGTGGCAATGCTGCGGGCGCTGGGCGTGCTAACGGGCACGGCTGAAACCTGGGGCATGTTACTGCTGGCCTTTGGGGCCTTAAATATACTCTACGGCAACCTGTTGGCGCTGCGCCAGAGCCAACTCAAACGCCTGCTGGCCTATTCCAGCCTGATTACCGACGAACGCGGCGACCTGGAAGCCAAATTTGTAGTACGCCTCAAAGAACTGCTGGTCTCCTGCTTCACCATCCGCACCATCGTTGACAACCTGCCCGCCGGTGAATTAGCGACCCGTTTTCCGCGCCGCGTGCCAGCCGGAGAAACCATCAGCCGGGTCGAAGCCCCGCGCGGCGAAGCCTTCTACTTTATCAAGAGCAATGGCACCGAAAGCCCGGCCCGCATCAAAATTCGCACCCCAAGCCTGTGTAACTGGACTTCCGTCATCAACAAATCCATCGGACACCAACTGGCCGATGTGCCGATGCTCATCTCTGGCATGGACCCGTGCTTCTCCTGCAACGACCGCATGGTAACAATCAAGAGCAACAACAATAGCCAAACCATGAGTTGGGCCGACCTGCGCGAGTATGGAATTAAAAAATATGGTGGCCGTTGGTAACATTCGCCCATTCGTAACCCGAATACCAGACGGAAACCGAAACAAAAAAACTGGAGTCCATCCCCATGACCACCCTTACCGCCATTTTAGCCATCATGTTCTTCCCCGCCGGAATCAGCCTGATTCTGAGCGGCATGTTCTACGAATGGGCCGACCACAAACTGGTAGCGCGCTTCCAAAGCCGCATCGGGCCACGCTGGTTCCAACCGCTGGCCGATACCCTCAAACTCCTCTCCAAAGAAGAAATCGAACCACTTGGCGTCAACCGCCTGCTCTTTTTTGGACTACCCGTCGTCGCCCTGGCTGGCTCACTCACCGCCGCCCTCTACGTACCCATCTTTGGCCTGCAACCAGTACACTCCTTCCCCGGTGATTTAATCGTCAGCCTCTACCTGCTCTCCCTGTTGACAATGTCTACCGGCCTGGCCGGATGGAACTCCGAAAGCCGCTTCTCTATTGTGGGTGCCACCCGCACCCTGACACAACTCTTCGCCTACGAAGCACCCTTTCTGCTGGCCCTACTCGGCCCGGCCATGGCCGCCGGCTCCTGGCAAATCAACAACATCATAGCCTACACCGAAAGCCACTGGATGATTTTCCTCCAACCCGTTGGGTTTGTCATCGCCCTGATTGGGCTAATGGGCAAACTGGAACTGCCCCCCTTCGACGCCCCCGAAGCCGAAACCGAAATTGTAGCCGGAGCGCTAACCGAATATTCCGGGCGCGGACTGGCCCTCTTCCACATCGGCAAATCAGTAGAACTGGTAGTTGGCGTCAGCCTGGTAACCGCCTTTTACCTGGGCGGAATTGGCAACCCGCTCCTCTTCCTACTCAAAACCCTGGGCCTGCTCTTCGTCATGGCCCTGTTGCAATCCATGCTCACCCGCCTGCGCATCGACCAAACCGTCGGCTTATGGTGGCGCATCGGCGCACTACTGGCCCTTTTACAAATATTGGTTCTCATTCTGTGGAGATAAACACATGAAAATCGGCTCAATGTTCAAAGACATCATCACCTCGTTCTTCAAAAAACCCATCACCGAAAACTACCCCACCGAGCAGCCCACAGTTGCCGCCCGCTTTCGCGGCAAACTACACTACGACCCAACCAAATGCACCGGCTGCCAGCTATGCGTCAAAGACTGCCCCTCCGACGCCCTCGAAATCATCACCATCGACAAAGTCAACAAACGCTTCGTAGCCCGCTACCATGTAGATCGTTGCACCTACTGCGGCCAATGTGTCCAATCCTGCAAATTCAAGTGCATGGGCATGTCAAACGCCGATTGGGAGCTGGCCGCCCTGAACAAAGAATCCTTTGAAGTCAATTACGGAAGAGACGAAGACCTTGCCACCCTCATGGAAAAATTCCCTGGTAACGGAACCGACCCCATCAAACCAGCCTAACCGAAGCGCACTCCCCCGCACCTGCCTCGTCGGCATCGGTAACGACCTACGCGGAGACGATTCCGCCGGGCTGATAGTGATTCGAGCCATTCTGGAGCAGGGCGCGGCGGCTGAAAACTTCCTCGCGCTCGAAGGCGGCCCAGCCCCCGAAAACATCACCGGCGCAATCCGTAAATTTGGGCCGGAACAAATCATCTTTGTAGACGCCGCCCATCTGAACAAAGCTCCAGGCAGCATCCACTGGATTAAACGGGAAGAAATTGACGGGATGAGCGCATCCAGCCATAGCCTGCCACTCTCCATTTTGGCCGATTACCTCGTCCACGAGTTAAACTGTCCAGTACGCATCCTCGGCATCCAACCCCAGCAAAACGAAGTCGGAGAATCTCTCAGCGCAGCCGTGCAAACTGCCATAAACGAAATTGTCACAGCATTCGGTGACAACCTTCCATGATGTTTGATACATCACGGGCCGCGCCGCTCGTGCTACACTGGGCATACATTCGCAAAAGGAGAAAACATGCCCAAGTATTCACCAGAACCGTTTCGCATCAAAGTTGTCGAACCCATTCGCCTGCCAGCAATGGCAGAAAGAAAAGCCGCCATTCAGGCCGCCGGGTATAATCCGTTTACGCTGAAAGCCCAAGACATTTTCATCGACCTGCTCACTGATTCGGGAACCGGCGCGATGAGCCACTTTCAGTGGGCAGCTATGATGCAAGGCGACGAATCCTACGCCGGAGCGCGTTCTTACTACCGTTTAGCGGAAGCCATAACCGACATTATGGGCTTCCGCTTTTTTGTCCCTACCCACCAGGGCCGCGCCGCCGAAAATATTCTTAGCGCTGTCCTGGTAAAACCAGGCCAGTATGTGCCTTCCAATATGCACTTCGACACCACCGATGCCAACATCCGGGCGCGCGGCGGCAAACCGGTTAACCTGGTCATCGATGAGGCTTTCGACCCGCAAAATCCGCATCCGTTTAAAGGCAATATGGATATTGGCAAGCTAAAAGCCTTTATCGAAAAAACTGGCGTAGAAAATATTCCATTTGGAATGGTGACAGTAACCAACAACGCCGGAGGCGGCCAGCCGCTTTCAATGGCAAATATCCGCGCGATTGCAGAGACCTACCACAGTTACGGGCTGGCATTTTATATTGACGCGGCCCGCTACGCTGAAAATGCCTACTTTATCAAACTGCGCGAACCTGGCTACGCGCAAAAAACACCCATTGAAATTGCGCGCGAGATGTTCTCCTATTCGGATGGCATGACCATGAGCGCCAAAAAAGATGCGATTGTCAACATTGGCGGCTTGCTATGCCTAAACGACGAAGCGATTTTTCAGCGCGTCAAAAACGAGCTGATTTTGCGCGAGGGCTTTCCCACTTACGGCGGCCTGGCCGGGCGCGACCTGGATGCGATGGCCGTTGGCTTATACGAAGCGCTGGATGAAGAATATCTGGCCTACCGGCTGGGACAAACCCGCTATCTGGCCGATTGCCTGCGCGAACAAGGCGTTCAGATGATTGAACCGCCCGGCGGACACGCCATCTACGTCGATGCCGGGCAAATGCTGCCGCACATTCCACAGGCTCAATTCCCCGGGCAGGCGCTTTCAGTGGAATTGTATCTGGCCGGAGCCATTCGCGGTTGCGAGATTGGTTCCGTCATGTTTGCCCACGCCGACCCGGATACCGGCAACATGGTCTACCCCAAGCTGGAATTGGTGCGTCTGGCCCTGCCGCGCCGCACCTACACCCAAAGTCACCTGGATTATGTGGCCGAGACCATTGGTGAAATTGCCAAACGCGGTGAACAGTTGCGCGGTTTTAAGTTCAGTTATGCTCCCGAACTGTTGCGGCACTTCACGGCTCGCTTTGAACCGCTCTACTAAGGGCGCGTTCCTCCTTCATTCGACGGTGGCAAATTCATTCGTAAAAAAGAGTATGGCAACGGAAATACTTGTTAGGCATGGAGAATGATCTACTTCTTCCAATCTAATTCAGCCGGGAAGAGCGCGATAAATTCATCACCGTGCCCTTTGCGGTCAAACGAGACCAGGGCTACTTCCTTCCAGGCCAAAAAGTGGGCGGTTTGGAGGTGAAATTCACGGGCAACCAGATCACGGTAAACTTCAAACAGGCTGAAGTGGGCCGGGGCTTTGGCATCTTGAAAAACATCGAAGCGCAAAATCCCCGGCTCAAGAATGGTCTGGCGCGCATTTTCGAGGGTGGCATTTTTGTAGGCTTCGAGCATTTCGGGCTTGATATAGTGGTGAACCTGGAAAATATACATTCTGCATCCTGGTGGGTAAGTTCACTATCACTTTACCGTATTTTCTGGTTTGGATTCATAACAGAATGCGGGCTAATTCGCTCAGGGTTTTGATCTGATGAGTGAGCGGAAAATCGACTGGCTGATCGTGTGGGTTATACCAACAGGTATCAATACCGTAATCCAGGCCGCCGCGCATGTCGGAGGTTAGGCTGTCACCAATGATGAGTACCTGGTCACGGGGTGGGTTGCCAATCGCGCGAAAAACAGCGTCAAAATAGGGCCGAGCTGGTTTGGCCGCGCCTATTTCTTCGGAGATGAAGATGTTCTCGAAGCAATCGCGCACGGTAGAGCGTTTCAGGCGTGGACGTTGAACGTCGGCCAGGCCGTTGGTGACCAGCGCGAGGTGAAAATGAGCTTTCAGGCTGTGAATCAACTCATCGGCACCGGGCAGCAGGTCCGCGCCCAGGGCGAGATGCTGCAAATAGTACGGCGAGAACATTTGCGGGTCGCCAGCCAGTTGGGTTTCGTCCAAAAAAAGGCGAAAGCGTTTGGTACGCAATTCTTGCGAGGTAATTTGGCCGCGCTCCAATTCTTTCCAAACCTGCTGGTTGCAGCGGGCATAAATGTCAAAATATTCTGCCTGGAAGGGTAGTTCAAATTTTTCGAGCGTCTTTTGCAGGGCGTTTGCCTCGGCTTTGCGAAAGTCAAATAGCGTATCATCCAGATCAAAGAACAGCCAGGTGTATGGAGTTGGTTTCATTTTTTCCGCCAGGGGCGGATGACACCCAGCAGACCCAGCGGAAGGAGAGCTGCCCCGCCGCAAAAAGGCAGGCCGCTGGCGGGCGGGGCGATTGGCGCTTCTTGAAGTACTGGCAAGGGGGTGGCTGGCTGGGTTGGCTGGCTGGCGGCTTGTGTGCCAAACTGTAAATCATCGACCCAAATCGTGCCCGCAGACGTGTTGTTGACGGCGGCGGGGAAACCAAACGCCAGACCGCTGACCTGTTCTGGTTTGGCAAAGGCAGCTCCGGCATTTTCTTCCCAGGCCACTCGTTGAAAATCTTGCCAGGGGACAGAGATTGTGACCCAATGGGAAACGCTGGCAGGGCTGGATTCAAAGCTGTAGACGTAGGTCTCACGCGCTTCGTCAGACCCGGAATAAAGGTCGAAGTGGATGGGCAGATCGGCCGCATCGGCGCGGAAAGAAAACGTCAGGCCGTTGCTGGCGCTCCAGTTTTGGGTATTTTCGTAAAAATAAGCGCAAGTTGCCCAGCCATCAGAAGCAACCTTAAAATCGACCCGCAATGATTGCGCGCCACTGGCTGGTAATTCTGTCGAGGCTGAACAGGCGATGAGGGTGCTGCCTGTCTCATCGCCAAAGGCTTGCCAATTGGCAGAATCGGACTCGAAATTGTCTAAAACTGCGGTAAAAGAAGCAGCCGCCGGGGTGGGGGAGGCGTTTTCTGGTTGGGGCTGTACCGGGGCGGCGGGACTCTCACTCAGCGGGGCGTTGGCCTGCCAGCGATGGTAAAAAATATTCAGCAGCGGAATAAATTCTTCGGTCGCTTTGCGGCTGCCCGCAATGGAGGGATGGTCGTCGCCTGGAGCAGAGGCATATTGGGCCGTATTTGCGCCGGGCATTAGCGTATGCTCAATTTCAGCGCCGTTCCAGCGATGATGATGATTGGGGCCAGTTAGAACATTGTAAAAGTCGAAGACCGCAACATTATTGGCGGTGTAATTGTTTTCGCGCAGCCAGTCATTAAGCAGCCATTCGTTAAAGGCGCGCGCATTGGCGGCGTGGGTGGCATCGCTCAGGGGCGGGGCGGTAATAACAATGAACAATTTGTCCGGGCGGCTGGCAAAATAGTGCAGCAACTCATTATAGACATACTTGGCATGGCCCACGCTTAACCAGCCTTCAGGATCAGGCGCGTCGGATGGCGCGCCGACCAGGTCTGAATTGGGGAAGCAGGATTTGAACAGGATAATCTCGTTTTCGCCACCGGGGTCTGCCAGGCTGCGGGTGTAGTTGGAATTTTGGCCGCTTTCTTTAAAAAGGGCCTGAGTATATCGTTCAGATTGCTCCCCGCGAAACCATTCCAGCCAATCTGGAATATCGGTGCGGTCACCAATCGCATCTGGGCCCCAGCCATAGTTGGTATCGCTAACATAATAGTTGTTTTGGCCGAGAGTCTGGCCGAGATCGCCGTAGTCATCTGTCAGCCAGTTTTCGCCTGTTGAATGGTGAATAAAAATCAACTTTACCACGCTGGCAGGCGCAGATGGGTTATCCGCCAGGGTTTGTGGCGCACCCATCGCCAGACTGCCCAACAAAGATAGTACCAACAAAAACAAAGGAATTTTTTTCATCGCATTCTCCTTTCAATTTGGTTAAATCCATTTTGGCTTTTTAGCAGATCGCTTACAAATAGCTCGCGCCCAAACTCTCGGCGGGTTTTTGCGAGCGCTTTGGCCGATTTTTGAAGTATTGCGCCGTTTTTGAAGTTGTTCTGTCAAAACCGCGCCCTTTAGTCAATTTTACTCATGGCATATTCTGCCAGAGCGGTAATTGTCAGGCTGGGATTGACGCCCGGATTGGCAGGCATAATTGAACCATCAATAATGTACAGGCCCGGATAATTATGAATTTCAAATTTTTCATTCACCACGCCCTGGGCCGCCCCTGGCCCAATCAGCGCGCCGCCCAAAATATGCGCCGTGGTCGGCAGATTAAGTAGATTTTCGCCAATCGAGCCAAGCGCCACACCATTCACCCGCCGCGCAAAATCACGGGTGAGTTTATGTGAACCGGCCACCTGAGCATTAATGAGATAGCCCGGCTCTTCTTCCGCCACCATCCCGGTGCGAAAAAGCGTAAAAATACTGCGCCCGGTGCGAAACCGCATCCGGTTATCCACATGCTGCATCACCAGCAGAATCGTGGTATTGTGCGCCCAGCCCGGCAAAAACATGGCTTTGGCAAAATCAAGCGGGTGCGTCAACGTCCAGACCAAAAAACGCAACAACCGCAACGGAATCGCCACATCAGTATCAATCAGCGGGGCGGCCATATAACGCATCAGCGAAGAACCGTCTGGGTAACGCACCGGTTCAACCCGGGTATTCTCATCCGCATTAAAAATCGACGAAATCGAAACCCCTTGCGAATAATTAATGTCACTTTTGCGCGCCAACCCGCCCAACAAGGCTTCGGAATTGGTGCGTACCACATCTCCCAGGCGCGAAGAAAGGTTGGGCAAGGATTTTTTGACATCGCGTAGCTGAAGCAAGAGTTTCATCGTCCCCATCACACCGGCGGAAAAGAGTACCCGCTTCGCCACCACAGTTTGCTTCCGTTTAAAAAAGCGGGTCGAAGACTGAAAAGTGACCGCATAGCCACCTTCAACCGGCTGAACATCCGTCACTTCTTGCTCGGAGCGCACTTCCACTCCCAACTTTTCGGCAAAAAATAAGTAATTTTTAGGCAGCGTATTCTTGGCATTGTGCCGACAGCCCACCATGCAGCCACCGCAATGCTGGCAGCCGGCCCGATCTGGCCCCTCACCCTCAAAAAACGGATCGGGCACGGTTTTGCCCGGCTCGCCAAAAAATGCGCCAACATCGGTAGCGCGAAAGGTATGCCCCATGCCCCTTTCAATAGCCATCTGACGTAAGAGTTCATCGGCGACCCACAGTTTGGGGTTGCGTGCCACACCCAACATTTTACGGGCTGTATCATAATGCGGCGCGAGCACCTCGCCCCATTTAATGGGGGTGTTCCAGGCCGGAGTGGAGAAAGTCGCCTCGCTGGGCACTTCCAGCACATTGGCATAGCCCAGGCTGCCACCGCCAACACCCGCGCCATGCAGCACCATCACGCCCTTAAGAAGGCTAATTTGTAAGATACCAAAGCCTCGTAAGGCCGGAAGCCAGAGATATTTCCAATAGTGCCAGTTTGTTTTGGCAAAATCCTGATCTCGAAAACGCTTCCCTTTTTCGAGCACCAGCACCGAGTGCCCCTTTTCGGCCAGTCGTAGGGCAGAAACCGAGCCACCAAACCCCGAACCAATAATGACATAATCTATGATTTTTTCTGACATGCCAACTACCTCCGAATCAGTTTGATTGATTATAACGGCTCTTTATAATCCCGCTGTAAACGTTCTTCCAAGCCAGCCTTCACGCGCGGCCACTCATCAATCAAAATACTAAAATAAACCGAATGTCGAAAAACGCCATCGGCCAAAATCATGTGATTCCGCAAAAGTCCTTCGCGGACAGCGCCCAAACGCTCGATACCGCGCAAAGAACGCTCATTGCGCGAATCGGCCTTAAATTGAACCCGGATGCAGCCCATCGTCTCAAAGGCATGGCGCAAAAGCAGATATTTGGCCTCGGTATTAACGCCTGTGCGCTGAAATTCTGGCGCATACCAGGTTCCGCCCAACTCCAGGCCGCGATGTTCGCTTCGAATATCCAGGTAGCGGGTGGCCCCGACAATTTTTCCGCTGGGTTTGTGAATAACGGTGAACGGCAAATCGGTTCCAGCCAATTCTCGGCGTAGGATGTCTTTTACCCAGGCCTGCATGGCCCCCGGACGGCTTAAATCGCCATAGAGCATAAACTGCCAAATCGCCGGAGCGCTGCCCGCCTCGGTCAAACCGTCACGATGAGCAAGGCTGAGTGGCTCCAGTCGTACCAGGTTTCCTTCCAAAATTACCGGAAAAACCTGAAGTTCTTTGGGTGTTAAAAAGGTGTTTTCTTTTTCGCTTGTCATATTGACTACACGCTACAAGAACGGGTTATTTGGGCATCCAGGCCAGTACGCGCTGAATCATCCTGTCCCAATAGGCCCAAGTGTGTTCGCCGGGGCCTTCTTCGTAGGTCAGGTCTAAGGGCAGGCTGCCCAAAAAGTTACGGAAACTCTGGTTGTTTTGGTAAAGAAAATCTTCGGTGCCGCAGCACTGGTACAAACGCGGTTTTTCAACAGTCTGAGCGGCTGCCTGCGCCAGGGTCATCAGGTCGTTGGAGCTGCCCGCCACTTTTTTCAGGTCTGCGCCAAAGATGTTGCGCATTCCAGCCAGCCAGGCTTCGTCACGCTCTGGGCCGTCTTCGTTGAGGATTTGGCGCACATCCAGCGCGCCAGAGAGACTAGCGGCAGCGGCGAAGCGCTGCGGGTGCGCCAGCGCCAATTTGAAGGCTCCGTATCCGCCCATCGAAAGGCCAGCGACAAAGTTGTCGGCGCGTTCGGTGGAGAGCGGAAACAAACTGCGGGCCAGAGCGGGCACTTCTTCGCTAATAAATTCCCAGTAGCGGCCACCATGCGCCATGTCAGCATAAAAGCTGAGGTGAACATTGGGCATGACTACTGCCAGGTTGCGCCCTTCGACGTAGCGTTCAATTGAAGTCCACCGCTGCCAGGCGGTGTGATCGTCGGAATGGCCGTGCAGCAGGTAGAGGCTGCGGTAGGAGGAGCGGATTGGCGTTTGGTAAGGCTGCTGGGGCAGTAGAACATTCATCGTCGAGCATATTCCCAACGCTTCAGAGAAAAATTTGACTTCTGTGAGAATCATAAACAACCCTTTCAAAGTTTTAGGAGATCGCTGGCGTAAGCTCTGAAACAATTCAGGCGAATCTGGGATGCCGATTAATTGAACTCTAAGTTCAAGTGGTTCACGATCTGGTTTTATTTTACATCTTACTGGCAAGATAATCGCTATAACCGCCCAGATGACTAATCAATTGTCCATCTTCAATGGTCAGAATGCGATCAATGGCGCGGTCGAGAAAGTAGCGGTCGTGCGAAATCACCAGCACCGTGCCGACAAACTCGGACAGGGCATTTTCGAGCACTTCCGCCGAGGCGATGTCGAGGTTGTTGGTTGGCTCGTCGAGCAGTAAAAAATTAGCGTCAGAAAGTACCAGCAAGGCCAGTTGCAGGCGGCTGCGTTCGCCGCCCGAAAGCTCGCCAATTTTCTGTTGGGCTTGCTGATAGGTGAAGAGATAGCCCAACAGAAAAGCCACCGCGCGTGATTCGCTCAGGTTGCCTGCATAACGCACGGTCTCAATCAGGGTCTGGTTAAAATCGAGGGTTTCGTGCTCCTGGGCGTAGTAGCCGATCTTGACGCTTGGCCCGATCCGAATTTCACCTGTTTCGGGCGTTTCCTGGCCCAAGATAAGCCGCAATAAGACCGATTTACCGGCTCCGTTCGGGCCAATTAAGCCAACTCGTTCTCCGTGCCAAAGGGTTCCGGCAACGCCGTTTAGAATGCGGCGCGTACCAAATCCTTTGTGCAGGTCAAGCAGTTCCAAAACTTTGTTCGAGCCGCGCCAGCCGCTCAATTTTAAATCCATCCGGCGGCGCTCGATGATAGGTTTGTCCATTTTATCCATTTTGTCCAGCCGAATCTGCATCGATTTGGCACGGGCGGTAAATTTTTCATTGTCGTAAATTTTGCCCCACAGCGCCAGTCGTTTGATGGAGGTTTCTAGGCGGCCAATTTCGCGCTGTTGAACATGGAAAAGCTCTTCCTGGCGCGCCAGGCGCTCTTCTTTGTCGAGCATGTAGCTGGAGTAGTCGCCTGTGAAAATGCTAATTTTTCCATCTTCGATTTCGGCGATGTGTGTCACGACCGCATCAAGCAGGTAGCGGTCGTGCGAGACGATCACGACTACGCCAGGGTATTCCCGAATCAGTTTTTCGAGGTAGGTTTTTCCAGGCAGATCGAGGTGATTGTCGGGTTCATCGAGCAGTAAAACGCTTGGGTTTAGCAGCAGTAGCCGCGCTAATCCAACCAGTTTCTTTTGTCCACCAGAAAGCAATCTGAGGGGTTTTTCCAGGTCACTTGCGGGTAGTCCCAGCCCGATAAGCAATTGGCGGACGCGGATGGGGTAACTGTCTCCGCCGAGGGAAGCGTATTCTTCGAGCAGTTTTTCCTGAGCGGCGAGGGTTTTCTCCAGCGTGGCCGGATTTCCGTAAATGGCGGGCAGGCCCAGGCGAGTTTCGACCGTCTCCAGTTCGGTCAGAATCTGCGCCAGACGCGGATTACCATCCAGCGCGGACAATAGCGCGGTCTGCGACATATCCAAATCAGGCTGTTGGGGTAAATAGCCCACGCTGACGCCGCGCGCGCGCACGACAGCGCCACCCGGTTCCGGGCTGTATTGGCCGGTGAGCAGTTTGAGCAAGGAGGATTTGCCCGCGCCGTTGGGGCCGATCAGGCCAATGCGCTGATCGTGCTGGATTTCCCAGGTTAGTT
The DNA here is from genome assembly GCA_020719725.1 of Anaerolinea sp. GTDB lineage: Bacteria > Chloroflexota > Anaerolineae > Anaerolineales > Villigracilaceae > UBA8950. Next base: position 47,645 of record DYPU01000006.1, read on the forward strand.
TTTGGAAGATGGTTTTTGCGCCAAGTATGAGGGTGGCGTTGGAGATGCTGAGGCTGATCATGGTAATTCCTTTTGTGAAGGCGGTTTGTTAATACGAGGATGTGTTGTTTAGGGTGCGTGGAAAACAAAAAACGCCGCAGGGAGGGTGCCTGCGGCGCGGGAAGAACAAGGTTTGACGTTGGAGGTCAGGCGTTCCGGGCCGCAGGCGCGATTCGAGGAGGCGCGGCAAAAATAAAGCCACGAAACGAGACAGCGAGCAAAGGTTGGGCCAAGCGGAAGGCGTAAATCATAGCGGCGCGATTATATCATAAGCTGTTTTATTCAAGCTCAATCGCCATTGCAACGGCTTCGCCACCTCCCAGACAAAGCGAAGCCAAACCGCGCTGAAGCCGACGCTCCTGGAGGGCATATATCAGCGTGGCAAGGACTCGCGCGCCGCTGGCCCCAATGGGGTGGCCGAGCGAAATTCCGCCTCCATTGACATTGAGTTTGGCCCAATCCCAGCCTTGTTCGGCCAGTTCGTAGCCATTGGCAAGCACCTGGGCGGCAAACGCCTCGTTGAGTTCGATCAAATCCAAATCGGCGAAGGTCCAACCGGCTTTGGCGAGCACTTTTGGCATGGCCTGGGCCGGAGCGGCAAATAAGCGTTTCGGTTCGAGCGCGGCCTGTCCATAGGCAACGATGCGTGCCAGGGGTTTCAGGCCGTGAGCTTCGGCGTAAGCCCGACTGGCAATTACGACCGCCGCCGCGCCGTCGTTGAGGGTCGAAGAATTCCCCGCGGTGACGCGGCCATCTGGTCGGAAAGCCGGTTTGAGCCGGGCCAGGGCTTCGAGTGAAGCATCCCGGCGTGGACCTTCATCCGTATCAAAGAGAGTCACTTCGCCTTTGCGTCCTTTTAGTTCCACAGGCACAATTTCGGCTTTAAACTTACCGGTTTCTTGGGCTGCAACCGCTTTTTGCTGGCTTTCGAGCGCGAATTTGTCCATTGCCGCCCGGCTGACATTGTATTCTTCGGCAATAAAATCGGCAGAGTTGCCCATTCCCCACTCTTCAAAAGGATCCCATAAACCATCGTGCAGCAAGGCATCGGTCAATTGAGTGTGACCATAGCGCAGTTCGCCGCCGCGCCCGTTGACGAGGTAAGGCGCGCGCGACATCGATTCAAATCCGCCCGCCACAAAAAGTTGTCCATCTCCGGCCCGAATCGATTGGGCCGCAAACATGGCCGCTTTTAACCCGGAACCACAGACTTTGTTGAGGGTGGTGGCCCCAACGCTGGCAGGTAGCCCACCAAAAATAGCCGCCTGGCGGGCCGGTGCCTGGCCTTCTCCGGCCTGAACAACATTACCCAGCAGCACTTCGTCGATTTCGGCCAGATTGGGTAGCCCGGCTCGTTCTACCGCCGCGCGGACAGCAATCGCGCCCAGTCTGGTAGCCGGGATAACGCTCAATGCACCCTGAAAACGCCCAATTGGGGTGCGCGCAGCAGAAAGTAGGACAGCTTCTGTTTCTTTAGACATGGCTCCTCCGATAAATTTGACCGTTGCCTGAAAAAAGCGCATTATCACATAACGTATTATCCAAAATACTCACGGGGCAGGGTCATTGGGCGTCACAAAATAGGCTCGCCAAAACCCCGGATTCAGTTCTTTCACCGCCGAAAACTCAGTCATTATATGAATAAATGTTCGGCCTGGTTTAAGTGGAAAATCGGTTTTATCCGGCCAAACAAAATGAATGGGACGCAGCAAACCTGTTTGCTGCTCCCAGGCCCGATTGGCCGTGCTCCAGCGAATTTTATACATCTGCCCATCCCGAAACGCAAAGGCGTAGCCTTCCTGACCAGGCCGAATATTAATATCATATTGCAAATGGCGAAAAATGTCGTGAGTGGCGTAAATAACCACCACATTTTCAAAAGCCAGTTGTCGCCCCGTCAGCGCATCCAAGGCCGGGGTTAAAACGCCGCTATTATCTTGAAAATCCGTCCAACGCAGGTAGGTTTGCGAAACCGGATCGTATTGCCATTCGGCCTGATTAAACGGGTGGTAAAAAACCGCTAGCTTTTCGGCTAAACTGCCTCCCACCGGAGCCAGAGCATCGAACAAATGACCGGAATAATTAATTGGTCTAAAGGTCAGGTTGGCAGCGGCTAACTGGCGCATCTCGGCCACCGTCAGCACTCCATCGTTCACATCATCCGAATCGGTGCCATATACCACCCGGCAAGCGTCCAATTGCTCAAAAATGCCTTTGCCCGCCCCAGCAAACGCCAGGCAGCTAAACGGAAACATCTCATTCAGCGTGGCATACGTCAGCCGCCCGGAACGAATCGGCTGAACGCGCCCAGCTTCCACCACGGGCGGCTCTACCAGGCTCAACCCGGCATCCAAACTGGGGTCGGTTTTAGCCGGAGTAAAGGCCTTAGTCAGGCCGCTGAGAGGATCGGCGTCGCTGTCAGTATCATCATCGGCCAGGTCTGGGGTCACAAAGCCAAATTTAGCCGTTTTTTGGAAGAAAAGTTGGACTGATGCGGCATCTTGGGGAATTTCCAGGGCAAAGTAGCCATTACTATCTGTGGCCGTTTCCACAAGCAGACTCCCCGTGGCCGCGTCCAACAATTGAACGCAGATTCCGCCCACGCCTTGTTCCCAATCGTCCTGACGGTTGTTGCCGTTTTCGTCGAGCCAGACCCGGTTACCAAGCCAATTTTCTACCGGGCGGCTGATTTCGGTGCTGGCAGCGCAATCGCCGCTAACATTTGGCACGGCGCGCGGATATTCGCCATAAAAGATGCCCAAAAAGCGCGTGGTTCCAGTTCCAATAAACAATTCAAAGACCCAATCGGCAAAACCTGGCCCGGCCTGAGGCCGGGCGGTGACTGGGCTGTTGCTAATGGAAATGAGCATGGCCGGAATGCCAAGCAGAGTCGGGTCGGATACGGCGCGACCTGTCAGCGGATTGAACCCGGAAGCAAACGAATCGGCTTCGGGGCCAGCGGGCAAACGTGTCAGACGGGGTTGAAGGGTGGGAACAGCGGTGAGGGTCGGCGGGGCGGTTGGCTCGGAGGTGGGCCGCGCGGTTAGCGTGGGAGTCGCTGACGGGGAGGCTGTTTCGGGCGCTGGGGGCAGGCCAGGGCTGCAGGCCGCCGTCAAAAGGGGCAGGATCAGCAAAAATAGCAGAAATCGTCTCATTTTTGACAGGCTTGGGCAATACGCTGGTAGGTTTGGCTCAGGTCTTCGGGAATAACGCGCACTTCACCCACGCTGGATATAAAGCTGGTATCGCCGTTCCAGCGTGGGACAAGATGGATGTGAACATGGCCGGGCACGCCTGCGCCTGCCGCCGCGCCAATGTTGATACCGACATTGAAGCCTTGCGGGGAGTAGGTTTCACGCAAAATGGTGAGAAAACGAGCGACGAGTTCCATCATTTCGGCGCGGGTTGGCGGGTCGAGCAGTTCCAGCGAGGCTTGATGCGCGAAGGGCACGATCATCAGATGGCCGCTGGTGTATGGGAATTTGTTGAGAATAGCAAAAGCGTGCTGACCGCGCAAAAGGATCAGGTTTTCGGCATTATCGGGCTGCGTCAAGGCGTTACAAAAGACACAACCCTGGTGCGGTTGAGCATTGTTGATGTATTTCATGCGCCAGGCGGCCCAGAGATGTTTCATGGCTTCCTTTTGGTAATGCAGATTTGATCGCTACCGGTTTTAATTGCAGTAGTCGCGCACCATCAAGGGCAAAAAACACCGAATCGGTGAGGCCTAATCCGTTATTTAAGCGTAATCGTAAACGTGAAAATCGGGCCAAAAGGCGTGCCATCTTTGGTCATCATTTGCCAGGAACTGGAAATAGGCCCGGTTCCACTGGGAGCAATCATTTTTAATTGAATCTCGGCGGTTGAGCCAACGCCAACGTTCTTGAAAATGCGGCTGGTATCTGAGTTCATCAGGTCGCCGCCGACGTACAAAATCTTAAAATCGGAAGTCCATTCGCAGGTTCCGGTATTTTTCACAGTCCATATCTTCGTGAATTCATCGCCAGCTTTCATTTCAATCCCACTGGCAGGAGACTCGGTAAGAAGCTGAGAATTGTAACAACTGGCTGCCGGGGTAGTGGTGGTAGTGGCATTCACAACTGAGCCAGGCAAAACAACTGAAAATGTGAACACTGGCCCAAATAACTGCCCGGCATCGGTTGACATTTGCCAGGAGCTGTAAATTGTGCCCGATTGGCTATCCGGGGTCTTCATGTTTAGAGAAATTTCGGCATTGTAGCCCGCGCCAACCTTTTGGTAAATGCGGGTGGTGTCCGAGCCAAATACTTCGCCGCCCAGGAAGACGATGCGAAAATCGCTGTTCCAGTCGCAAGTGCCGGTGTTACGAACGCGCCAGGTTTTGGTAAATTTTTGTCCGGTTGCCATGCTGGTTCCCGGCGGAATAGTAACATCTGCCACCAATGCAGCATTGTAGCAGCCAACTGCCGTTTTGGGGTCCACCGGAACAGCGGTTGGGCCGCTCAGGGTTGGGTAAAGCGTAGCAGAGGGGACAAGCGTGGCAGCAGGAATAAAAGTTGGGGTGGGAGGCGCAGCAGTGAAGGTGGAGGTAGCGGTGGCCGTCGGGTTGAGCAAAGCCTGCTGGGTGTAATCGGCCTGGATGGTAGCGGCGGCCTGGGTGTAGACGGCGTTCACATCCAGCGTCGGCAAAGGTTCTGGCGTGGTGGGAGAGCAAGCCGCCAAGAGCAGCGCGAAAAGAAGACTAAATACAATTTGTTTTTTTATCATAGGTTCCTCATAAAATCGCTTAGGCACTCATTTTACTCCAGCCTAAGCCGGTTGACACATCCCATTAAGCGGAGTATCCTCAAACCCATGAGTCAACCCTCGCTATTTCAAACCCGCCGCTGGACGGTGACAGAGCTAACCCGGCATCTGCGGCGACTACTCGAAGGCGATTTAACCCTGCAAGATGCCTGGGTCCAGGGCGAAATTTCCAATTTTTCGCGGCCAAGTTCCGGTCACGTCTACTTTACCCTCAAAGACAGCGGCGCGGCGCTCAAATGCGTCATCTGGAAAAGCGACGCGCTACGATTGCGCGGCCTGCCCCTGCAAGATGGTCTTTCGATCGAAGCCCACGGCAAAATTGGCGTATACGAACCGGGCGGGCAATATCAGCTTTATGTAGACCTGGCGCGCCCAGCCGGTGAAGGCGCACTATATGCTGAATACCTGCGCCTGAAAAGCCTGCTGGAAGCAGAGGGCCTGTTTGCCAGCGAACGAAAACGCGAAATTCCACAATTTCCACGCAAAATCGGGATACTGACATCGCCCACTGGCGCGGCCTTGCGGGATATGCTAAATACCCTGCGGCGGCGGATGCCGTTGGCGGAAGTTTTCCTAGCTTCGGCGGCAGTTCAGGGCGAAGCTGCCCCAAACGAGCTTGTGGCTGGCTTGCAAAAACTAAACGAACTCATCAAACCAGATGTGATTCTCGTCGCGCGCGGCGGCGGCTCGATTGAAGACCTGTGGGCCTTCAACGACGAGCGGGTTGTACGCGCGGTCGCCAATTCGGCGGCCCCGGTGATTAGCGGTGTGGGCCATGAAACTGACTTTACGCTGACAGATTTCGCCGCCGATCTGCGCGCTCCCACTCCCACTGCCGCCGCTGAACTGGCGACGGGCATTAGTCTGAACGATTTGAATGGGTTTGTGCGTAATGCTTTCTCACGGCTGGGCAGCGCCATTCTGACAGTTTTGGATGAAAAAGAACGCGGGTTGATAGAAAGCAACGGACGCCTGAAATATGTCTCCCCGACTCGGCGGCTGGTAAGTGCGCGGCAGCGAGTGGATGAGGCCGAGCGGCGGCTGGCGCGCGGGCTGAATCAGCATTTGAGGCTGGAGCAGGCTCAGGTTAAGCACCTGGCTCAAAGGCTGGAATCGCTTAATCCGCTGGGGATTTTGCGACGCGGTTATGCAGTGGTGACAGTGGCAGAGACGGGAAAAGTCGTTTTAACGGCTGAACAGGCTCCGGTTGGGGCTGAGTTGTGCGTGAAAATTGCAGCAGGATTGCTGAATGTTCGGGTAACGGAATCGGGCTAAGGAGTGTTATATGTCTAAGTCTCAAAAAAAAATGGATGAGATGAGTTTTGAAGAAGCCTTTACCGAATTGGAAACATTGGTGCAGGCTCTGGAAGACGAGGGGCGCGCGCTGGAAGATGCAATTGGGTTGTATGAGCGTGGGCAATTGTTGGCGCGATATTGCGCGGCCATGCTGGAAAAAGCAGAGTTGAAGGTTCGTATGCTAAATGGAGAAATTTTCGAGAACGAGGGTTAAATGCCACTTTCAGGTCTTTTTCAGAATGATGTTTTGATTACCGCCATGATTGCCTGGGGGCTGGCGCAATTAATTAAACCGCCTCTCTATTTTTTGCTCAAACGTAAGTGGTCTTGGGGGCCGCTCTTTAGCGCGGGCGGAATGCCTTCTTCACATTCGGCGCTGATGGTGAGTACCGCGGTGGCGATTGGTCTGCACGAGGGGTTTAATACGGCTGTTTTTGCGCTGGCAGTGGCTTCGACGATGGTGGTCTTGTATGATGCTGCCGGGGTGCGCCGTCAGGCTGGGATTCATGCCCAAAAGATTAATATTGTGATTAATGAGTTACTGGCCGGGCATCCCATCTCTGAGAAGCAACTGTTGGAGGTGCTTGGGCACACTCCGCTGGAGGTGGCTGGTGGAATTGTGTGGGGAATTATGGTTGGGGTTGGTTATTGGCTATGGGTTGGTTGATTGATAGCGCTTGATTTTTTAGGGCGTTTTGGATATGCTTAAGAAAATTTAGGCCCAAGGAGAAAACTGATGCAAGAAATTATTGAACTGGTTGCAAAGAAAACCGGTTTGCCGAAAGAGCAAGCCAAAATGGCAGTGGAAGTGGTCGTGGATTTTCTGAAGAAGAAGTTGCCCGCGCCCGTGGCCGCGCAAGTGGACTCGGTATTGAATGGTAAGGGAACTTTGGGCGCAGTGGCCGGGGCGCTCGATGATGGCAAACTGGATATGAATGATGCCACCAATTTGTTGGGCGGTTTGCTGGGCGGTAAGAAGTAAGCCCTTTAAACACAAGAAAAGAGCCTGTTCGCTCCGCGAACAGGCTCTTTTCTTGTGTTTAATAGCAGAAACAGTAAAAATAATCTTATCTAATTCGCCTTTTTAAGGTAAGCAGCAGGGCGGTGACTTCAGAGACACGCAGTAAGAGCAGGCCCAGCCAATACGTCAACCCGCCCAGGGCAACTCCGCCCAGGCCCAGCAGCCAGGGGTTGAGGGTTCCGGCAAGTTGTTTCCAGAGCAACAAAGCGCAGGCCATGATGACAGCCGCGGCAACAAAGCGCAACGCGCCATCCGCCAGGTGCTTGCCTTCAAGCCCACCCAATTGGCGGCGCATAAGAATTAACAAGGCGGCGGCTTCAAGAGCAGTAGCCAGCGAGTTTGCCAGCGCCAGGCCGCCATGCGGCATCCAACCCAGGCGGGCAAACCCGGCTGCAAAAGCAAAGCTAAAGAAGACATTTAAGGTCATGGCAATCATTCCGACCACGACCGGGGTTTTGGTGTCCTGGCGGGCGTAGAAGGCGCGGGTCAGGACTTCGATCAGGGCGTGACCAACCATGCCAGCGGCGTACCAAATTAGCGCCCAGGCGGTCATCTGCACGAGCAGGGCGTCGAATTGGCCGCGCTGATAGAGCATGGCAACAATTGGGCCAGAAAGTAATATCAGGCCGAGGCTGGCAGGCAGGGCCAGTAAAAGCACAACCCGCAAGGCCGAGGCCAGAGCCGAGCGCATTTCGTCCAATTTTCCGAGCGCAAACTGGGCCGAAAAGGTAGGCATCGCGGCAATCGCCACCGATTGGGCAATGGCGGCCTGGGCCATGACCATGAGGGCAAATCCGTAGCCCAGGCTGGTGACGCTGGCGGGTGACATGGACGAGGCTAAGTTGTTGTTGACCCAAAAGTTGAGTTGAACCACGCCTGCGCCAAGAACGCGCGGCCCCATTAACCGGACAACCTGATGTACGGCGGGGTTATCCAATCCCAGCGAGGGTTTGGGGCGAGACGGGGCCAGCCGCAGCAAGGCCGGAATTTGAATGGCAAGGTAAAGACCGGAACCAATCACCACGCCCCAGGCCAGGCCGTAAATGCCCAGCCAGCGCGCCAACACTAACGCGCCAAAAATCTGTCCCAGTTGATACATAGAGATGGTTAGTTGCGGGATAAAAAAGATGTGGTGGGCGTTGAGAATTCCTACCAGTAAACCGCCCAGGCCAAATAAAACGGCGGAAAACAGTTGAATGCGCAGCAGGTCAATTGTCAGCTGATACAAGGCCAGGTCGGCGTAAAAACCGGGGGCCAGCAGGTAACGGACAATTTGCGGGGCAAAGAAAGCGGCAATAACGGCCAGCCCGCTCAAGGTGAGTGTGACGAGCGTCCCCAGCGCTGAAGCCAGCCGCCAGGCCGCCTCAGGTTCATCACGAACCAGAAAAGCGGTAAACGTGGGCATGAACGCCGAACCAAGCGCGCCTGCCGCAATCAGGGTGAAGAGCGTCTCGCTGACACGGTTGGCCGCTAAAAAAGCCGCCAATTCGCTGGCCGGGAATGCGCTTGCGACGAGCATACTGCGTACCAGGCTTAGTACTTGTCCAAAAAGAATGGCAAACGCCACCGTACCGGCGGCGCGAAACAGACTGGGATGGGTTGGTTGAGTCACAGGGCGGATTATAAAGCAAAACCCGCCGCGCTGAAACGTGGAACAAAAGTGCTATAATCTCGCCATTCCAACCAAGGAGTTGCCCCGATGCGTCGAAAAATTTTACTTGCCTTACTTGTTTTGATGGCAGCCAGCCTGGCTTGCAGCACCGATGAGTTACCCGCGCTGGTGACTGTCCCCGCGCCGCCAACTTTTGTGCGCGAACTAACTCCCGCCGGGCCGCAACTTGGCGGCGTTGAAATTCCGTTAGCGGTGGGCTATGGCTACGGCAATGCTTTTTATGAAATTTATTTCACCGACCCTTACAACCGGAACGCAGATATGGAAGAGGGCGGCCCGGATACGCCTTTGGTGGCAGCCATTGACGAGGCGCGCATGTCAATAGAGTTGGCGGGCTACAATATTAGCCTGGCCTCGGTGCAAAATGCCCTGTTTCGGGCAGCAGAACGCGGGGTAAACGTGCGAATTGTGATGGAGAGTGACAATCTTGATAATTCCGTGCCAGAAAACCTGGCAGATTCCGGGCTTAAGATTGTGGGCGACCGGCGCGAAGGGCTGATGCACAATAAATTTGTGATTATTGACCGCGCCGAAGTTTGGATGGGGTCGATGAATTTCACCACGTCGGGCACTTATGACGAAAACAACAACCTGGTACGCATTCGCTCCACCAAAATTGCCGAAAATTACCTGAAAGAATTTGATGAAATGTTCGAGCAAGACTATTTTGGCCCAGACGATCTGGCCGAAACGCCAAATCCGCAGTTATCCATTGACGGAATTGCGGTGGAAAACTATTTCTCGCCAGATGACAATGTTGGACTGCGTATTTTGGAACTCCTGCAACAGGCCGATTCGAGTGTCTATTTTATGGCCTATTCTTTTACAACCGATGATTTTGGCGAAACGCTGGTAGAAAAAGCGCAAAACGGCTTGGCTGTGGCCGGGGTAATGGAAGAATCTCAGGTCAAATCCAACCAGGGCACAGAGTACGACCGGTTTAAAGAAGCCGGGCTTGCGGTTTATATGGATGGCAACATTAGCAACATGCACCACAAAGTCTTCATTATTGATGAATCAATTGTCATCTTTGGCTCGTACAACTTTAGCGCCAGCGCCGAGAATAAAAACGACGAAAATGTCATCATCA
>DYPU01000063.1 GCA_020719725.1 Anaerolinea sp.
GGGGCGCTGTTCGGCTTCACGACCGCCTGGTTCGGCCTGCCGTATGTCGAAGAGTCGATGCAAGAGACCCGCCAATTGCTGGTCAAAAAAGTGAACGTCATCGAACAGACCACCCTAAAAAGTAAGTAGGGCTGGATGACTTTTCAGACCCAGTCTGGTATCCGCTATCTCACCTTTGATAGTTTCCCTGGCGATGTGATTCACGCCATTTTTACCCGCCAGGGAGGCCTGAGTCCTGACCCTTGGGCCTCTCTCAATTTTGGTGGAACCGTCGGAGATGAGACCTCCCGCGTCCGGGAAAACCGTTTCCGCGCTTTCCGCGCCCTGAAGCGTGACCCCCAATCCATGTTCGATGTCTGGCAAGTGCATAGCGCCGACGTGGTGATCGCTACAGCCCCCCATGGTGCGGTTCCGGTGGAACTCAAAGCCGATGGAATGATTACTGATACCCCGGAAGTAACGCTTTTCATGCGTTTTGCCGATTGCACGCCGATTCTGCTCTACGACCCGCTACGCCCGGCTGTGGGTATTGTCCACGCTGGCTGGCTTGGAACGGTACGTAAGGCCGCTGCCGCCACTGTCCAGGCTATGCAGGCTGCATACGGCTCCAGTCCCGCCGATTTATTGGCGGCAATTGGCCCGGCGATTGGCCCGGATCATTACGAAGTTGGCCCGCAAGTGGTGGAGCAAGTGCGCTGCGCTTTTGGCTCAGATTCTGATCTCCTTTTACAACAAAAAAATGGACCTCGCCCCCACTTTGATTTGTGGGCCGCCAACCGGCTTGTTTTGGAACAGGCGGGGGTCAAAAATATTGAAGTTGCTGGCCTGTGTACCGCTTGCAACCCCCAAGATTGGTATTCGCATCGAGAGCAAAAGGGCAAGACCGGGCGTTTTGGGGCGCTGATTGCGCTTGGCGGCAAATTGAGTACAATCTAACTATGACCGATGCGCTTGTTAATCAAATCCGAGACAGGCTCGAAAATACCCGCGAACAAATTGCGCGGGCAGCCCAGGCTGTTGGGCGCAATTCGACAGAAGTGAGGCTGGTAGTTGTCAGCAAGATGCAGCCGCTTACAAAGGTGCGGGCCGCCATTCAGGCCGGAGCCGAGATTTTAGGGGAAAATTATGCCGAAGAAGCTGTGGCAAAAATCGATGCGATTGGTGATACTCAGGCCGAGTGGCACATGATTGGGCATGTGCAGAGCCGCAAAGCAGATTTAATCGCCAAAAAATTTGATTGGATGCACTCGCTGGATAGCTTGAAACTCGCCAACCGGTTGGAGCGTTTTTGCGCTGAAGCCGGGCGCACTTTGCCGGTCTTGTTGGAAGTTAACCTGAGCGGCGAGGCCAGTAAATTTGGCTATCCGGCTTGGGACGAGGTTGATTGGCCGTTTTTGCGTGATGAAGCTCTCCAGATTGTCTCGGATTTGCCGCATTTGCGGGTGCGCGGGCTGATGACCATGCCGCCTTTTGCCGATGATGCTGAGGCTTCGCGCCCATTTTTTGTGAAGGCGCGTCGGTTGCGTGATTATCTTGCGCAGCAGGTTCCGGCTGCAGGTTGGGATATGCTTTCGATGGGAACCAGCGCCGATTTTACGGTGGCGGTGGCAGAGGGGGCAACCCTCGTTCGGGTAGGAACGGCCATTATGGGGCCGAGGCAGGCGCACGGGTAGTTAGTTCCTGCGCCGTGCAAGGCCTGGGCGCAGAATTTTGTCATCTTTTTGAAAGGAAGATTGTTCAATGATAGACGCATTGATTGTTGTACTTCGTTGGCTTGAGCAGATTCTTGTTTTGTTGGTGCTGGTCAAAATTATTCTTTCGTATTTTATGAGTCCATATCACCCGCTGCGTGTGGCACTGGATAAGATTGTAGAGCCTTTACTGGCTCCGATCCGGCGAGTGGTTCCCCTGGTGGGCATGTTTGATTTTAGTCCTTTGATTTTGATTATTCTGGTACAATTAATCGTAAGTTTATTAATTGGCATTCTTTCTCGATTGTGAGGTGAAAAATGGCGAATCGTCAGTTCCGGTTACACAATGGTCAGCGTGGGGTGGCTCTGGCAGTACGTGTTACCCCACGGGCAAGCCGCAACGAAGTCACCGAAATTCAGAGCGATGGTACGGTTAAGGTGCGCCTGGTTGCTCCTCCAGTAGATGATGATGCGAATAAACTACTGGTGGAGTTTTTAGCGGAAGTTTTGGGTGTTTCAACAACTAAGTTGGATATTGTAGCAGGGCTTTCGGGCCGGGATAAGCTGATTTCAATTATTGGGATGGAAAAAGAAGAAGTGCATCAGCGCCTTTTGGCCTATATTGAGTAGCCTGGCCGACCTGAAGAGTTGAAATGAAAAGCGCGAGAATTTTTCTCGCGCTTTTTTTGTTGTCATTCTTTGATGGGGCTGTAAAGGCTGCGGTAGGTGGTGAAGATTTCGTAGATGCCGCGAATGTAGTTGCGGGTTTCTTCGTAACGGATAACTTCCAATTGCAGGTCGGGGTCATTGCCTGCCAGGTCTTTCCAGATGGCGGCGTTGCCTGGCCCGGCGTTGTAGGCAGCCAGGGCCGCGTACAGGTCGCCTCCCAGGTACTTGCGGTTATTATTCAGGTAAAAAGTGCCCATGCGGATGCTGGTTTGAGGGCTATAGAGCATTTCGCTGGTGTAATTGGGCGGCCAGCCCATTTGCTCGGCGATGCTTGCGCCAGTGCTGGGGATGATCTGCATCAGGCCATGTGCGCCAGCGTTGGATCGTACAAAGCCCTCGAACAAACTTTCCTGACGGATCAGGCTGGTGATGAAAATTGGTTCGAAGCCGTAGTCTTCGGCGGCAGGGAAAATTAGTTCCGAATAATATAGACCGTATCGGCTGTGGTTGAAGTAGGCCGGGGCGGTCAGGCTGGCAGGATGTTCGGTTAGTCCGGCTAGCGTTAGCACCTGTCGCAGGGCTGTGATGCCAGGTCGATAGAGGCCTATATCGATTAGGTAGTTTGCCAGCCGAAAACTTTCGGCTGGGTTGAGTTCAATAGCTAATCGCAATTCTTCAAATTCGAGACGGGCCTGGTCGTACAAGCCAAGCTGCCAAAATTCGTTGCCGCGCCGAAAGCGTGGATCGTTGCTTAGCTCGCCGGGGTTGGAAAGATCGGTCGTGGCAGGCAGGTCGAATTTCAGGCGCACCCAGGCGGCGGCTTCGGCGCGTTCTTTTTTTAGGTCGAGCTCATAATTGTAGCTAGCCGGTGATTGGAAGGGGGCGCGGTTGAGCAGCAAGTCGCGGGCGCGCAAGCTGTAGTAGCCGTAAGGGTCAATGGCCTGAGCCGCTTGCCAGGCGGTTTGTGCGCCAGAAGTGTCATTTAGCTGGAGCAAGGTTTTTCCAACCCAGAGTTGGGCGCGGGCGCGTTCTTCGGCGGGTGGGGCCAACACCAGGGCGCGTTGAAAATCATCTTGGGCGGCTTTGTAATCGGCCCGGCGATAATGCGCGATTCCGGCCTGGAACAGGGCGTTGCTGGCTGCGGGGTCGCCTGGATATTGGCTGGCGACGGTTTCCCATAAGCTGGCGGCTTTTGTCAGGTTGCCGCCGCGTTCGTAGACGCGGGCCGCGTTCATCAGGTAGCTGACTGCGTAGGGTGAGCCAGGCATTCCGCTGACGAATTTCTCCAAAGTTTCCCCGGCGGCGGCATAATTACTAAGGTAGGCCCATTGGGTGAAGCCTTTTTCGTCCCAGGCATCTGCCCAATAGCGATGGGTCGGATATTTTTCGATGAATTCATCCCAGGCCGCGATAGCAAGCTCGTATTCGCCCATCTCTCGCAGGGTGAGCGCTTTGTAGTGCAGCACCGTGCCATCATGGGCCGGGTTACTGGTGAGGTAGCGTTCAAAAGCTGCCAGCGCCACGCCATATTGCCCGGCAAAATAATCCACCAGGCCGCGATTGTAGTCGTCTACCGGTTGTCCAGCTTCAACCAGCCCCACCAGGGCTGAATAAGACTCGTAAGCGCGTGGATAATTGGCAACGGCATGTTGCCAACGCTCATAGGCGCTGAAGCTGTTGCCCAGCCGCAAATAGGCTTGCCCAGATAGCAGGTCCACCTGAGCTTTGACATAGTCACTTTCACTGGCGATTTCAACTTCACCATAAATTAAAAGTGCTTCGTTGGCATTTCCGGCAGCCACCTGGGCCTGAGCCATTTCTAGCCGGAGCGCGGTTGGATCACTGACTCCGCTGGCAATGGCCGCCTCATAGGCGCTAATTGCGCCATTAGGGTCGCCCAGCGCGCGTAAGGCATCTCCACGCCGGGTTTGCACAAATCGATCCAATAACCCTGGGCGGTGCTCCAGATAAACGGCAAAAGCCTCACTCGACTCTTGGTAACGCTGCAGGTCGAAGTAGGTTTCTCCCAGCAAAAACCAGCCCTGAGCGGCAAATTCACTTTCAGGGTAGGTCTGGACCAGTTGTCGTAAGTTTTCCAGCGCCTGAATATAATTTCCGCCCAAAAACTCGGTTTTTCCGAGACCCCACAAGGCCGCAACGCGCACCTCATCCGTCTCGCTCCCAGCCAGAGAAATACGAAACTCATCGCGGGCGTTGTCATAATCGCCATAAAAAATGGCTTGCTCTCCGGCGCTAATGCGAGCCTCAGGAAAGGGTGTGACCGTCGGCGCAGGGCTGGCCGTCGGCTGGGGCGTAAGACTGGCCGTCGCAGTTGGGGCGGGGCTGGGGGGAAAAGTAGAATTGCTTGCCGTTCCCATAGGCATTGTACAGGCCGTCAGCGTACCCAGCAGGCCAAACAACACAATCAATCCAGTTTTTTTCATCTGGCCCTTATACTGTTTTTGACGGGCAGTGTCAATGCTTTACAAGGCTCTTATCTTATGCTAAACTACCCCCACTCTAATGACGCTCTCCGTTGAGGGCGTCTTTTCCTGTGTGTAGGCCATGCGAACCCTTGAATGGAACCCCAAAAATAACAGCTTAACTATGATTGACCAGCGCCGCTTGCCGGAAGTGCTGGAAATCGTCTCGTACCGCACCCATACAGATGTGGCCCAGGCGATAACGGACATGGTGGTACGAGGTGCGCCCGCGATTGGGGCCTCCGCCGCCTTTGGCCTGGCCTTGGCCGGATTTGAATCTGCCGCGCAAACGCCCCGTGACCTGTTCGCCGCCTATCAGGCCGCTGCCAACATTCTCAAGGCGGCCCGCCCAACGGCGGTTAACCTGGCTTGGGCGGTGGATAGAATCCTAGTCAGTGCGCTGGCTTCAGACCTGCCTCATGCCGACGACTTGCGCGTTTTTGTTCTGGCCCAAGCCCAAAAACTGGCCGACGAAGATGTGGAAATCAATCAGCGCATGGCCGCTTACGGCGCGGAGTTGATTTCTGATGGCGACACCGTCATTCATCATTGCAATACCGGCGCGCTAGCAGCGGTCGATTGGGGCACAGCGCTGGGGGTAATTCGTACCGCCTGGGAACAAGGTAAGAAAATTCATGTATTGGTGGATGAAACCCGCCCACGCTTACAAGGCGCACGTCTGACGGCCTGGGAGCTAAGTCAATACGGAATTCCTTACGAAATCATTTCTGACAATATGTCGGGTTACTTTATGCGTACCGGGCAAGCCCAAAAAGTGTTTTTTGGGGCCGACCGGGTAGCCGCCAACGGTGATGTTGCCAATAAAATTGGCACCTATATGCTATCATTGGCCGCTCACGATAATGAAATCCCGGCCTATTCGGTTGTGCCTACCTCCACTGTGGATTTGTCATTGGCGCATGGCGGTTTGATTCCAATTGAAGAGCGTGATCCCGCCGAAGTGCTGGATATTCGCTTTCAAGGCGAACGGGTGACTCCGCTGGGCGCGAAAGCGCGTAACCCGGCCTTTGACATCACTCCCAATCGCCTGATTACCGGTATTGTCACCGAAAACGGCGTTGTTTATCCCCCGTTTGAAATAAACCTAAAGAAAGTAGTGAAACAATGATGGATATTTTACTTTCTGGCTCTGTTGCCTACGATTATCTGATGACCTTTCCGGGTTATTTCCACGAACAGATTTTGCCAGAGCGGCTCAAAAACATCAGCCTGTCGTTTTTGGTGGAAAGTATGACCCGCCAACGCGGCGGCACGGCCCCCAATATTGCCTATACCCTGGCCCTGCTCGGTGAAAAGCCACGCCTGATGGCAGCAGTTGGAGAAGATTTTGGCGATTATCGGGCCTGGCTTGAAGCTCAGGGCGTTGACACCGAGTGGGCCAAAGTGATTGCGGGTAAGTTTACCGCCTCGTTTTTTGCTACCACCGACCAGGTGAACGCGCAAATCGCCTCCTTCTACCCTGGCGCGATGACCCATGCAGCCGAAATCAGCCTGCGTGATGTAGCTAATCGGCCCAATCTGGTGGTTATTTCGCCCGACGACCCCGGGGCCATGAAAAATCGCGCCGCCGAATGTCGAGAGTTGGGTATTCCCTACCTCTATGACCCGTCACAGCAAATTTTGCGCCTTGAAGGTGACGAAATTGCCCGCGACATGGACGGCGCTCACTTTTTGTTTGTCAATGACTATGAATTTGGCCTGATTGTAAAAAAAACCGGACTGAGCCTGGCTGAAATGCTTGAGCACGTCGATATTATCGTTGTCACAAAAGGTGCGGAAGGCGCGGTAATCTACGCGGATGGCAAAGAAATTGTGGTTCCAGTGACTCCCGAAGAACGCATCGTAGACCCGACCGGCGTAGGGGATGCCTTTCGCGGTGGATTTTTGGCGGCCTACGCTCGCGGCTGGGATTGGGAACTATGCGGTCAGGTCGGTTCACTGGCGGCGGTTTATGTTTTGGAACAGAATGGCACTCAAAACCATTATTACACCCGCGAGCAATTTGTGAAACGCTTCCGTGAGCACTATGACGATGGTGGTAAACTGAACGAGTTGATGAAATAAATTGGAGTTACGCCTCTCGCTGCGCTTGAAACTCAAAACACGAGAGACGTTTGACTCCAAAAGAAAAAATATAAGGAGAAAAAATGAGCAATTTTGATATAAAAGATGCTTCGTTGGCTGAAGGCGGACGCCGTCGGGTAGATTGGGCGGAACGCGAAATGCCGGTACTGCGTCTCATTCGTGAGCGCTTTGAAAAAGAAAAGCCCTTGCAGGGTATTCGCGTTTCAGCCTGTTTGCATGTCACTGCCGAAACTGCCAATTTAATGCGCACTCTGCAAGCGGGTGGCGCAGATGTGGTTTTGACGGCTTCCAACCCGCTTTCCACGCAAGATGATGTCGCTGCGGCGCTTGTCAACATTTGGGAAATCCCCACCTTCGCTATCAAAGGTGAAGATAATGTGACTTATTACAAGCACCTGAGCGCCGCTCTAGACCACAAACCGCAAATGACCATGGACGATGGCGCAGATTTGGTTTCGGTTTTGCACAAAGATCGCCGCGAGCTTTTGCCCGGTATTATTGGCGGCACCGAAGAAACCACCACGGGGGTAATTCGCCTGCGCGCCATGGCCGCCGACAAAATGCTCAATTTCCCGGTGATTGCTGTCAATGACGCTCTGACCAAGCATTTCTTCGATAATCGCTATGGAACCGGCCAAAGCACCATCGATGGCATCATCCGCGCTACCAATGTTTTGTTGGCTGGCAAAGTCTTCGTTGTGGCTGGTTACGGCTGGTGTGGACGCGGCCTGGCCTCGCGCGCGCGCGGTATGGGGGCGTTGGTGGTTGTGACCGAAATTGACCCGCTGAAGGCATTGGAAGCCGTTATGGATGGTTACCAGGTGATGCCGATGTTGGATGCCTCTAAAATTGGTGACATCTTCTGTACGGTGACTGGCGACTTGAACGTCATCGACGACCATGACTTTGAAGTGATGAAAGATGGCGCCATTGTTGCCAATAGCGGCCATTTCAATGTTGAAATCAACATTCCGGCTCTTGCCGCGATGAGCAAGGCCGCGCCGACCCTTGTCCGACCGTTTGTGGAGCAGTACGAAACCAAAGATGGCCGCAAGATTAATATTTTGGGTGAAGGCCGCTTAATCAACCTGGCTTCGGCTGAG
Source organism: Anaerolinea sp. (assembly GCA_020719725.1). Lineage (GTDB taxonomy): Bacteria > Chloroflexota > Anaerolineae > Anaerolineales > Villigracilaceae > UBA8950. The sequence goes on from DYPU01000063.1 coordinate 8,053, forward strand.
GGTCATCCAGCCTCGGTGATGGATATGTCCTTTGCCAATCAGGCCCTTTCTGCGGAATATATGTTTAAGAATGCCGACAGCTTGCAAAATACGGTTTATTCGGTTCCTGAAGATATCGACAAAAACATTGCCCGGCTCAAATTGGCGGCAATGGGCATTCAAATTGATACGCTTTCGGAAGCCCAGCTTAAATATCTAAACTCTTGGGAAGAAGGCACTTAGGCCAGCCTGCTTTTAAGCTGAATAAAATAAAAGCGCGCTCTTAATAGAGTGCGCTTTTATTTTGAGAAGTGGAACTACTGGAAATGCTTTTTGTTCTTGCTATTCGTAAATTTTCATTTTATTTTCGAGCCAGCGCACGGCACTGGAAAGCAACAAGGTCATCGCCAGGTACATAAAAGCGACGACATTGAAGGTTTCCAACACGCGAAAGGTGGAGGCGCGGCGCAAACGGCCCAGTTGAGTTAACTCGTCTACAGCCAAAACAGTTGCCAGGGACGAGTCTTTTAGCAGCGAGATGAAGTCGTTGCCCAGCGGCGGTAAGACCCTGCGCACGGCTTGCGGAAGCACTACGAACTGCATGGCCTGAAAGTAATTCATCCCTAGCGATTTGGCCGCTTCCATTTGGCCTTTACTGATAGATTGGATGCCAGCTCGAAAGACTTCGCCCTCATAGGCACCATAACCAATTGCCAAGGCGATGATTGCGCGAAATTCCATTGGAATATTCCGAATGGAGACATTTATTCCGGCGGCGGTCAGTAATTCTATGCTTAGTGGAACCAGCGCAAACGCGATGTAGAGCAGGAGTACAACCAGAGGAATGCCACGAATTGTCTCTACATACAAAGTTGAAATATTATAAAGAAAGACATTCTTGGAAACACGCGAAATGCCAGTTAGAAGGCCGAGAATGGTGGCAAAGATGAACGAAAAGAAGGTGATTCGCAGGGTTGTAGCGATGCCGTCCAGTAGATAAACGAAAGTTTCACGGTAATTTTGCGAGCTGACGATGAGCGTCGAACCGGCCAGCCCAAGCAGGGCCAGCGCAATCACCCACCACGGCCATTTTGAAACATCCACGCCCGGAATAAGATTGGGGCGTTGTGGCATTTTTTCAGTCGATTCCATTTTTCCTCCCGAAAACTGGCCGAAAGCGCAAACAAAGTGCCGGATGGAGTCAATGTTACCGGCCCCATCCGGCTTTCTCAGAAACGGATGATGAGAAATCTTACTGGGTCAGGCCCCATTTTTTATTGAGGGCATCTAGCGTTCCGTCGGCTTTCATGGCTTCGAGCGCTTGGTTGAAAGCCGCTGTCAGGTCGGAGCCGGGCGCAAAGACAAAAGCCAACTGCTCGTCTGATGTAATCTGATCAGCGATTTTTAGTTTACCCTCATTTTCGGCCATGAAACCCGAAGCGGTCACATTGTCTACAACCACACCGTCAATATCGCCGCTGATGAGGGCCAGTACTGCGCCGCCAAAATCCTCAAACGACTGGATGTTTTTATCGGCAAAAGTTTCTTTGGCAACAATTTCGTTGGTTGTGCCAATTTGCGTCCCGATGATGGCGGCGGCCTCAGATTTGAAGGCGTCCAGCTTGCGGGTTTCGTCGGCGCGGGTTAACAACACCTGGCCTACGATGACATACGGGGTGGAGAAATCGACAATTTCGTCTCGTTCAGCCGTTAAGGTTACGCCGTCGGCTAAAACATCATATTCACCGGCTTGCATGGCAGGGAAGATACCATCCCAAGCTGCTTGCTTGAATTCAGGCACGCAATTGACCCGTTTGCAAATTTCGCTAACGGTTTCATAGTCCCAACCAACACCCTGACCGGAGGCTTCGTCGATGCTGTTAAAGGGCGGATAGGCGTTTTCTACCGCCACGGTGATTTTTTTGCCGCCCAAGTCGGGCAGGCCAGCCTGGGCGCTGCCGCCGGTTGTTTCTGTGGCAGGGGCGCAAGCAGCCAGCAACAGGCTGGCCAGGGCCAAAAGGCTTAAAACTGAAAATAGTTTCTTCATTCTCTCTCCTTTGAATAGTTTGACCGTTTCTGAATAGGCCTTACATACTGCTTAAGATTAGGGTAAATTTCATCAAATTACAAGAGAAGAAAGCAAATTTTTAGCATGTATTTACATTTCAGCTAAAAACTGGCCCTATTTAACAAAAAAAGCCCAGCCTGACGACAAGCTGTGGCGTTTTTTTGTTAACCCAAAAAAAACGGGCAGTTAGATATTGCGTAATTTGGCTGCCAGGTCAATATCCGCCGGTTCAACCAAAATACTGCCATCCGGGAAAACAATGGTTGGAACCGCGCGGCTGCCTCGGTTAACTTCCTCTACAAATGCTTTCGCTTGTGAATCGGTGTCAATATCAATGTCTTCATAAGACGTGCCAATTTGGGCAAAAACACGGCGCGCGCGGCGGCAATCGCCGCACCATGAGGTGCCATACAAAATCACCTTTTTGGGCCTCAGCGTATATAAATTTTCATCCATAGCTAAAGCCCCAGTTTTTGTTTCAGTTCTGCGTCAGAAGGCTCAATCATAATTGTCCCATCTGGGAAAACAAGGGTCGGGATTTTAACTCTGTGCGTTAGTTTTTCAACAAACAAAAAAGCCTGATTGTCTTTGCCAATATCCACCAGCGCATATCCCACACCGTTTTCTTCAAGCAACTTCTTCGAGCGTTTGCAATCTGGACACCAGCTCGCGCTATACATGACAATTTTTTCAGGAAAATTTACATATAAGTTTTCGTTTTCAGACATGTCAAGGGGACTCCGTGCCCAAATTATACTTGAATTGTGGTTCTTTAATTCATCCATGTTATCATTTTTAGCTAAATGGAGGAACCATGCAAAAAAAGATTTTTATCCTGACCCTTGTTTTGACAGCCTTGGCTTGCAGTTTGCCTTATACCCGCAGCCCTTCTTCAGTCATGCTGTCTACGACGGCGACGCCGGACATAGCCACACTGGTGGCTCAGGAATTGACCGCTGCCGCTCCGCCCCGGACCGATACCGCCACACCCACCGCACCTGAGCCGGTTCGCGTCAACTTGAGCGTAGTCTACGCCCGCGCCGGAAACCTCGTCCTGTGGCATGACTCCGGTTCATCGGTTAATCTGACCGCGAGCGGCCAAGACGAAACCCCTGTGATCAGCGACGACGGCCAATGGATTGTTTTTCGGCGCAACGCTGAACTTTACAGTATTCGCTCAGATGGCAGTGACGAACGACAGCTTATCAGCCAGGCCTATCTGGATAGTTTCCGCACCCCCGATTTATCTTCCGTGCGTCTGGCCGCCTTCGACTTCGTTCCCGCTTCCCACGACATCTTTTTTAGCCTGGTTGGAGAAACGGAAGCCTATCCGGTGTCATTTGATGACTTACAGCGTGTTAATGTTGATAGCGGGGCAATCAGTATCATCTTGCCAGCGGGGACTGCGGGCGGCGCTTGGACCTTCTCGCCAGATGGACAGTGGCTGGCTCTGGCGCAATCCAACCAGGTGCGCGTTCTGCGCCCGGATGGCTCCGACGACCGAATTCTCTTCAGCTTCAAGCTGGTTTCCACCTACAGCGAGTGGTTTTACTTTCCGCAAGTGGTTTGGCGCAACGATTCTGCGGGCTTTTATACGGTAATTCCGGCTTCAGCTATTTTAGACAACCCGTCTGAGCCTTCTCGCTTTTACTACATTCCGCTGAAAGGTGAAGTGGCGCGTCTGGCCGAATTTAGGGCCAGCCCGGTCTGGCAGAGTTTCCCGTATATTGCGCCCAACGGCATCTCTGTGGCCTACGTCCAGGCCGATGTATTGCGCGTCATCGACACCAGTACCGCCGACCGAGTCTATACCTCCGCGCCCGGCCTCAGCATTTTGGGCTGGACACCAGATTCTAATCAGGTTGTCTATCGCGCCGAAGACCCCGCCGCTGTTAGTGCGCTTGCTTTTGGCGAATCTGCTCTTCTCCTGAGTGACGCGGCTCGTTTCTCTGCGCTTGGCTGGGTAGCGCAAGACCGTTTCCTTTTCTTAAGCGCTGAAGAACTACACCTGCGCCAGCTTCCGCAAGCCAGCCTCCTCCTCGAAAATGGCGTGACCAGTTACGATTTTGTTTTACTGCGCTGAACGCCCAATACTTGTGTAAGTTTCCAACCAATTGCCGCCCTCATTTTCGTCAATGAGGGCTTTTTATTGTAAAATAGCCCCATGTCTTCTAAACCGCTCAAGATATTATTCCTTGCATCCGAAGCCGACCCCTTTATCAAAGTTGGCGGATTGGGTGATGTGGCTGGTTCGCTACCGTATGCTTTGCGCGCCTTGCGCAGCGAAAAGCTGGACGTGCGCCTGGTCATCCCTTTCCACGCTTCCATTCGCGCTGAGGGCTTGTCCCTTATCCGCGAGACGGTTTTCACCCTGCGGCGCGGTAACGGTGAAGTTCCCGCCCAAGTCTTTCGAACTGACATCAAAGGTTTGCCCGTTTATCTCATCTCTGGCGCACCGATCACCAGTTCGCTTAAGGTCTACGACCCTCAGGCTGATGGAGAAAAATACACCTTCTTTTCGCTGGCAGCCCTCGAAATGGCGCGCCACCTCGATTGGCGGCCAGACATTGTTCACGCGAACGACTGGCACACCGCCCCGGCCATTTACCAGGTGCGCCGCCAGCAAGCGGACCCGTTTTGGGCGGGCGTCAAAACCGTTTTCTCGGTTCATAACCTGGGCTACATGGGCCCTGAAGCCGAGAATGCTCTGCTTGCCTATGGCTTGCCGCCCGTTGAAGAACCAACCTACCCGGCCTGGGCAGGCCGGCAGCCTTTACCCCAAGCCCTGTGGGCCGCAGATTCAATCGTCGCCGTTTCGCCCTCCTACGCCCAAGAAATCCAAACGCCAGAATACGGCTATGGCCTCGAAACCTTCCTTCAATCCCGCCGCGCCAGCATCACCGGCATCGTCAATGGCCTCGATTACAGCCTGTGGGACCCATGTTGCGATCAGGCCCTCGAAGCCAGCTTCTCCGCCGATGACTTATCGGGCCGCGACATCAACAAAACCACCATGCAATCCAATTTTGGCCTGACCCAGCACCCCGAAGCGCCTCTGCTGGCGATGGTGACACGCATGGATTACCAAAAAGGCGTAGACATTGCCCTGGCCGCCCTGCGCCGCGTCACCGATTTACCCTGGCAGGTCATCCTGCTCGGAACCGGCAACGCCGAGCTTGAAGCCCAGGCCCGCCGCCTCGAAGCCGACCTCCCCCATCGCGTCGCCGCCGCCATCCGCTTCGATGCCAAACTTTCCCGACAAATCTACAGCGCCGCCGATATTTTTCTCATGCCCTCCCGCTATGAACCGTGTGGCCTGACCCAAATGATCGCTATGCGATATGGCTCCATCCCGCTGGCGCGCGCCACGGGTGGCCTGCGTGATACCATCGCCGATGGCCGCACTGGCTTCCTATTCAGCGATTCATCGCCACACGTCATGGCCGCCACCCTGCGCCGCGCCCTCAACACCTACCAATACCGCTCCAAATGGCAGGAAATGCAGCACACCGCAATGTTCGAAGATTTTTCCTGGGAAAAATCTGCATTTCAATACGCCGATTTGTATTACCATCTCGTTCAGTAGAGGCTCCTATGGCATTTTCACGCTCTTCCGGCATTTTGCTCCACCCCACCAGCTTCCCTGGCCCCTACGGCATCGGCGATCTTGGGCCATTTGCCTATCGTTTTATCGACTATCTTGCCGAAACCGGCTCAAAACTCTGGCAAGTCCTCCCGCTTGGACCCACCGGCTACGGCGATTCCCCCTACCAGTGTTTCTCAGCCTTTGCGGGCAACCCCTACCTCGTCAGCCCCGACTTTTTAATGCAAGATGGGCTGTTAACACTGGAAGACCTGGCCGACATGCCACACTGGGACTCGAATCAGGTGGATTTTGGCCTCATCTTTCGCTGGAAACCCGCCCTGCTCGACAAGGCATTTGCCCACTTTGAACAATCCGCTTCAGATCAGCTTCGCACCGAATGGGCTGAATTTCGTCAAACCAACGCCGCCTGGCTCGAAGATTACAGCCTCTTCATGGCGCTCAAAGACGCTAACGGTGGTGTAGCCTGGAACGAATGGCCCGCCCCTCAGCGAGATCGTGACCCACAAGCCCTGGCAGAAGCCCGCAGCTTATACGCCGCTGCCATTCAACGCCAACAGTTTCGTCAATTTCTCTTCTTTCGCCAATGGAACGCCCTGCGGGCCTACGCCCACAGTAAAAACATCCAAATCATCGGCGATATCCCGATCTTCGTGGCGATGGACTCATCCGACGCCTGGTCGCACCCCGACCTGTTCTACCTCGATCAGGCCGGTCAGCCAACCGTTGTCGCAGGCGTCCCCCCGGATTATTTCTCCACCACTGGTCAGCTTTGGGGAAATCCGCTCTATCGCTGGGATGTTCATAAAGCCACTGGCTACCAATGGTGGGTTGAGCGCATTCGCGCCACCCTCAACACCGTCGATATCGTTCGCATTGACCACTTCCGCGGTTTTGCCGGTTACTGGGAAATCCCCGGTAACGCTCCAACCGCTCAGACGGGGCGCTGGGTCCCCGGCCCCGGCACCGACCTGTTCCACGTCATCCGCGTTGCTCTGGGCGACCTGCCCATCATCGCAGAAGATTTAGGCGAAATCACCCCGGATGTGATTGAACTGCGCGATTCTTTGGGTTTGCCAGGTATGAAAATTTTTCAATTCGGTCTTTCCGGGCCAGACAATCCATTTTTGCCTCATCACTACAGCCCCAACTGCGTGGTTTACACCGGAACCCACGATAACGACACGGCTCTGGGTTGGTATCGCACCTGCCCGCCCGAAGAACGCGACTTTTATCACCGCTACGTTACCCGCGACAATGCCGATGTGCCGGGCGACATGATTCGTGCCATTTGGGCTTCGGTGGCGGTCTTTGCCATTGCGCCTTTGCAAGATTTTCTGGGACTGGGCACAGAAGCCCGCATGAACTTTCCTGGCAAAGTGGGTGGGTTTTGGGCCTGGCGCATGGACGAAGGCCACTTGAGCGATTGGCTCAAGGGTAGAATGAGAGAGCTGAACTGGCTGTATCAACGCTAACCAAATAGCAAAATCCCCCGGCTGAAAAACTGGGGGATTTTGCTATTTTTCCACCTTGCTGGCTACGTAAATCCCAGCCAGGATCAGTATCCCGCCGCTGATTTCCAGCAGAGACGGTGATTCTTTCAGAATGAGAAATGCTAAAATGGTCGAACCAATCGGTTCGCCCAAAAGTGTCACGGCGACATAAGATGCGGGCAGGTAGCGCAAGGCCCAATTGAAAGTGGAATGCCCAACTAACTGCGGTAAAGCGGCTAGCATGAACAGCCACAGATAGGTAAGCGGTGGGTAGCCAAATGGGGTTTGGCCTGCCGCCAGCATAATTCCAATCAGAACGATGGCAGCCATGCCATATACGACAAAAATATAAGGAATTAGGCTCATTTTTTCGCGCAAACGGCGTCCAATTAGCAGGTAGCCCGCTCCCATCCAGGCTCCAGCCAGGGCCAGGAAGTTGCCCCACAGATTTTTCCCTGCGAATAGATTTTCTCCGAGCTGGCAAATCAACCCGGAGCCGGTTTGCCAGCTACAGGCTTCACTCAACCCGACCACTGTCCCGCCTAGCAGGGCCAACCCCAACCCCAGCACGGTCTGGCGGCTGATTTTTTCTTTTAGCACCAGCGGTGAAAGCAGCGCCACCCATAACGGCGTGGTGCTGACGAGCACCACCGAACTGGCAACCGAGGTAAATTCCAACGATGAAACCCAGGTGGCAAAGTGCAACGCCAGAAAGAAACCGGAGAGCAGTCCTAACGTCAGCGTGTTACCAGTCAGGCGGTGTAAGTCGCGCCGGTAGCGGAGCCAGGCCACTGGGGCCAGGAGCAGGCTGGCGAGGGAGAGCCGCATCGCGGCGATAACCAGTGACGGGGCATCTTGCTGCGCATAGCGGATAAAAATGGCAGCGGTGGAGACGGCTAAAATTCCGCCGGTGATGGCAAGGGTTAAAAAGGTTGAGTTAGGGCGGCTTGATGGCATTTTTCATCTGGTGGTGATGTTCTATCACCCTTTTTGACGACTGAAATCGTCCGATTTGTCAATTGACCCAGAGCTATGGCGGGGCTAGAATGACATTGTAACATCCTAAATCACCCATAAATAATCGTCAACCCTGACTGAGAGGACTTTTCCCATGGCTTTTGAATTACCTAAACTTCCGTACGCGTATGAGGCGCTTGAGCCTTTTATTGATGCCCAAACGATGACCATTCACCATACCAAGCATCATCAGGCCTATATTACCAACCTGAATGGGGCTTTGGAGAAGCATCCAGAGCTGGCCTCTTGGTCACTGGATGACATGCTGGTTCGTTTGAGCGATGTGCCGGAAGCTGTGCGCGGTGTAGTGCGTAACCACGGTGGTGGTACCTGGAATCACAGTATGTTTTGGGAAGTGATGGCTCCTAATGCGGGTGGTGAGCCAAGTGGAGCGCTGGCAAAGGCAATCGAAGCGGATTTTGGCGCTTTTGCCAATTTTAAAGCGGAGTTTGAGAAGGCCGCTGTTGGGCGGTTTGGTTCCGGCTGGGCCTGGCTGGCAAAACAGGGCCAAAAGTTGGTTGTGGTTTCGACGGCCAATCAGGATAACCCGTTAACTGATGGTTTGAAGCCTTTGATGGGAATTGATGTTTGGGAACATGCCTATTATTTGAAATATCAAAATAGGCGCCCGGAATATATTACAAATTGGTGGAATGTGGTCAATTGGGAAGAAGTTGCCAGAAGGCTTGGTTAGTTTTATTGGTATTGGTTTGAACCGGTTTTTCTTGCCTGGCGAGAAAAACCGGTTTTTGTAAAATCACCTTTTGGGTTTGTCATAATCCATTGCGCAAGCTGTTAGGCATGGATATAATCAATTTTAG
>DYPU01000064.1 GCA_020719725.1 Anaerolinea sp.
AGTACTTTTCACCCGTCAGACGATAGCCGACGCCGTAAACGGTCTGGATGTAGGTCGGGTTGTCGGGATCGGGTTCGATTTTGCGGCGCAGGTTGCGGATGTGGGTATCCAGGGCGCGGCCAAGGCCCTCGTAAGCATACCCCAGGGCTTTTTCAAGCAGTTCGTCGCGGGTTTGGGTGTAGCCGGGATTGGACAAAAGCGCTTCGAGCAGGTTGAACTCGGCGCGGGTCAGTTCGATCTGCTCTGAATTAACCTCCAGCGTGTGCTGATCCAAATCCAGCCGCAGCCCGCCGTAGGCCAACACATGCGGGACGGCGTTGGGCGATTGATCGAGTCGCACCCGGCGCAGCAGGGCTTTGACGCGCGCCACTACTTCGCGGGCATTGAAGGGTTTGGTGATGTAGTCATCCGCGCCCAGTTCGAGTCCCACGATTTTATCGGTTTCTTCAACGCGGGCGGTGAGCAGGATGATGGGCGTGGCGGCCAGGGTTTTGTCAGCGCGTACCAGGTTGTTCGGCAAACACCGACGATGCCAGCTCCCCTGAATCGAAGCTGGTCGGCGCGCCGATCCAGACAGTCCCCGAAAAGGTGGCCCTGACCAACCCGATGAACTACATCACTGCTGACGATGCGCCTTTCTTCATCGAAAACGGCACTGCCGACTGCAATATCCCGCCCGTTCAGAACAAAAACCTGGCCGAGGCTCTCAGCGCGGTCATCGGCGCGGACAAAGTGACCCACGTCTCACTCGAAGGGGCCGGACATGGCGGCAGCCAGTTTGAGACGGCAGAAAACCTGGCACAGGTGATTGCCTTCCTGGATCAGGTTTTGAAATAATTATCAGCGGGGAACAGTAAGACTCACAAGGGGCTGTCCGATTTTTTGGACAGCCCCTTGTGCTGGTCGAAAACCACGATGGGAATTTCTAAATTATCCTGTAATCACCAACGGGGCCTACTGACCGATGTTTTGCCTGAACGCGCCGTTGCAATCGAACTAAGGCTCGGGCGGGCAGGTTTCCATATGAAGGTATTGCTGGCATCTCTTAGACGATTTGTTTGCCCGTCTGAAAGACCAACTGGGCTTTGGCTTAACACCTATCGCCAACGACCCCGAACATACTCTTGAAATTCAACTGCTATTTTTACAACGCGCTTTGGCCGAGCCGTTTTTATTCATTCCGATTATGCTGCGCCAACAGGATGCCGATACTGCCCAGATTTTAGGCCAAACCCTGGCCGGACAAGATTGTCTGTTGGTTGCCTCCACCGATTTATCGCATTTTTACAATCAGCCCCGCGCCGAAAAACTGGATCGCGCCTTGCTCCAGGCGGCAGAAGCCTTCGACCCGGCGGTTTTGTTTGATTTAGAGCGCCGGGGCCTGGCTGAGGCCTGTGGGTTGGGTGCGTTGGCAACTATGTTTTGGGCCGCTAAAGCGCGGGGCGGCGCGTGAGTTAAGATTTTGAATTATGCCACTTCTGGCAGCACCAGTGGGGATTATGAACGAGTGGTTGGCTATGGCGCGGGGGTTGTTTTGCAGGGCCAAGCCAGCGTCTAAGTGGGATATTTATTCGCGCTGCAAAACCCGGAAGGCCAGCGCTCCACTGAGCAGGGTTAGCCAAAAGGTCAACCCGCGATAAGTGAGTGTGACGACAACCGCTTGTTCCCAGGGGACGCGCAGTGAAACCAGCACCAATGGCAGAATGCCTTCTACCACGCCAATGCCCGAAGGGGTGGGCGAAACAATCAGAAACAGGTAACTGATTGCAAATCCGGCAATAATTGTTCCGGCAGAAAAATCAACTCCAAACCCTAGAAAAACGAACATGAGCAAAAGGGTTTGCAGGCCCTTTCCAAGCAGCGCATAGGCGAAAGGTTTTAGCAGCCCGCGCTGGTTGGTGCGTAAAATGGACAGGCCCTCAGCGATTTCGCAGGCAAATTCATGGGCGCGGGTTGTGCGTAGATAATCTCGCCGTAGGAAGGGCCGTAGGAGAGCGTTGATAAACTGTGCCAGCCAGGCTAAAATTTTGCCCAGTCGTTCTCCGGAGTGTGAACCGATGTAGATGAGTATCCCAATTGCCAGGCAGAGTGTAGCCATCAGCGCTGAAGCGCTAATTTCACCCGCATCCAGATTGTTGCGGCGGAAGAGAATGATAATGCCCAAAGCCAGAACGCATAAAAAGGCGGCGTAGTCCAAAAAAAGGTGGAGCGCCGCGGCGGCGGCTGTTCGGCCCGAAGGCCGGTTGCGGCGGCGGGCATCGTCTACCAAAATGGCGATACCGCTCATTCCGCCGCTGGGGGCGACGACGTTGATAAAATTGGCGGCGACGATGACCAGGCTGAGGTGGCGCAGGTTTTCTTCAATGTCCATCAGGCGGTAGAGGGCGCGGTAGACGGCGGTTTCGACAATTAGAAAGCCCAATTGTAAAAAAACGGCTATGCTTAGAAAGCGCCAATCGGCGTTTTGCAGGGTTTTGGCGGTTGTTTCAATTTCGCCAAACCCGAGGGTGATAAACCCGGCGGCTAGAAAGAAGATGAGAATAACGAGTATTTTTCGCATGGCTTACAGATCAGGTGGTTTCGATGGTTTTGAGGGTGTCGTGGTCGGGGAGTAAATCTTCGGCGTTGCGAATGACTGGGATGAAGTAGCCGCTTATGCCTACCAGGAGTGCGCCAATGCCGCAAAAGAAGACCAGCAGCCCCATGCCTGCGCCTGGTCCTGTGCCTACCAGCCCGCCAAACAGCCGGGCAAATTCGCTTTGGCTATTGTGCAGGGCGGGTTCCAGTACGAAATCGGCTAGAGTGCCGCCCAGAATGGGGGTGATGGGATTGGTGAACCAGGCAATGAGACGCCGGGCCGAGAAGACGCGGCCTTGCACATCTGGCGCTACTTTGGATTGCCAGATGGCCTGATTGGAGCCGTTGACGAGTGGCGAAAATAAATCGGTCAGGATGGCGGCAATAATCCATACAAGTAGAGATTGCCCAACCCCTAAAACCATCATGCCGATGCCAAAGGAGGCCCAGCCGAGTAAGATGCCGTGTACCCTGCGTTTAAATCCGCCCCAGGCGCTCATCAAGACTCCACCTGCGATGCTGCCTACGGCAAAAGCGGTTTGCACCAGGCCAAAGGAGGTTTCGTTGACATTGGTGCGTGCTAAAATCATGGGCGCGAGTACCGTAAAACCAATTCCGGTGAACAGGTTGCCCGCAAAGAAAATCAATTGCAGCCCCAGCAGGCTGGGACGGGCAAAGATATAGTTAAAGCCGTAGGCGGCTTCGCGCCATACACTGCCTTTTTCGGCCTGGCCTTCTTCTGTGTGGCGTGGGCTGGGGATGTTTACCAGTGTCAGTGCGCCGATTGCGAGGAGAAAGGTGCTGACATCGAAGAGCAGAATGCCTTCGATGTGGATGAAAGGCAATAGTGCGCCCGCTAAAATAGGCGCGATCACGCCTGGGCCTGCTTCCATCAGTGACATTAAGCCATTTGCGCGGCCCAGTTGTTCTTTGGGGATCATTGTGCTAATCGCTGCCGAATAGGCCGGCCACTGAAAAGTATTTCCTATGCCATTGAGTACCGCTGAGAGGTACAAGTGCCAAAACTCCAGTTTGCCGGTGGCGAACATTAGCAGAACGAAGAGCGTTCCCAGCCCGCCGGTGATGTCGCTTATCATCATCATTAATTTGCGGCTGTAACGATCCACCATTACCCCGGCAATGGGTGACATGATCAAGAATGGGGTGATGTAAAAGACTTGCAGCAACCCCATCGCGGTGGCGCTTTCGGTTTTCTGGTACATCCAAATCGATAGGGCAAAACCCGTCATGCCGGAAGCCAGAATGGAGAAAATTTGGCTAATCCAAATGACGATAAAGGCGGCCATACCGCTGGGTTGCTTGGTGTTTTTCATGGTTACTCCAGGGTTGAAAGGGGGCTTTTTTGTGAGTTTTAGTCTAAATCCCAAATAAGCCAGCCGCGATTGAGCCATTTCTTTTGGGTACGCAGCGCGTAACCGTACTGCGCCAGACATTCTATACTGGCAACGAACCAGGGCCGCAGCCCAAAGGCGCGTTTATGAGCCGTTTCAGCGGCGCAGGCTTTCCAGCGGGCAAAAAAATTGTAAATCGGTTGGCCGGTTATCATGCGGTGGATGTAGTTTTTAGGCAAAATGGTCTGAAATTCGACCGGGTCAAATCCTAGCCGAAAATTGGTGTAGAAAACCAGCGCTTCCTGCCGCCAGGGGGCCGAATCGTCTGCGACGCGCCGCAAAATGTTGGCGGCCAGTATGCTGCCAAACGGGTTGGAGGTGCCCTCAATCAGCAACCCGCCGGGTAAAACGCCACGCGCCATTTGTTGCCAGGCGGGCGCAACGTCTTTTTCTTCATATTGGCGCAAAACATTGAAGGCGCGAATGGCGCGCACTTTTTCATCGGCCAGAAGCGGCAGGTTGAAACCGCCCAGCCGAAAGAAGGTGTTTTGGTCGTTGTAGGGTTGGGCTCGCGCCACTCGTTCTGGCTCAATTTCAACGCCGAGCAGGCTCAGGGTTGGGTTCAATGTTCGTAAGCGGGCGGCAGTTTCAAGGGTGGTGAAGGGTTCTGCGCCATAGCCCAGGTCTACAAACAGGGCGTGAGAAAAATCCCCATCACAGCGGGTGAGTAATCCGGGATCGTACATTAAACAGAAATGATCCACCTGGCGCAGACGATTGCGGGCCGTTTTGCCGCGTGTCACCTGGCCCTGGGGCTTTTTGGCGGGAGGCAGGGCTAAGCCAGACATTTATTGAATGCCCAAACTAAACTTGAGGATGGCGCGATTGGTTTCGGCGGGGTCTTCAAGCTGAGGGTAATGGCCCAACGCCCCAAGCGATTGTCCAACCGCGTCTTTCATCTTCTCCAGGTAGGTTGGAAACTCAGCAGTATTCAGAGTGGGGTCTGCTTCTGTCCAGAGCAGCAAACTGCGGGTGGGCAGGGTTAACAAATCGGGTATCAGATTGGGGACAAGGGCTGGAATGCGTGTAATATAGGGGCTGGCGCTGCGATATTCTTTGAGCACACGCTTGCTGAGGACTTCTGGCAGGGTTGGGGTCAGTCCCAGCAAGGCTTGCTCATCTGCCAGGTGGCCCTGATTAGCCTGCCCTAGCAATTTGACGAACCGGTTCGAAAGTTGGGCCGGGCCGCAAAGCGGATTGAGCAAAATTAGCTTTGCCACTTTGTAGGGGTGGCCCAATGTGTAACGCAGGCAAAGTGTTCCCCCCAAGCCCTGACCTACCAAAATGGGCACATGCCCAAAGTTTTGCTGGTCTATCCAGCGGCGAAAGGCGGTATAGAGCATTTGCGGGTAATACAGGGCCGGGTCTGTCGGGTGCGGGCTTTGGCCGTGTCCCAACATATCCAGCGGATAGACGCTCAAGTTGGCATTGAGCAGGTCTGGAATGAGCAATTCCCACAGGCGCAAAGAAACGCCCCAGTCGTGTACCAGCACCACTGGGGCGCCATCCCCAACCGGAACGCTGTAAAGATCTAAAAAATGTTGATTATCCATGCCACTGCGATTATACCAAGCCCGATTTGCCAATCTCACGGTAGAATAGTCATTCTATGTCGATCACCACCGTTTTTTTTGATTTGGATGACACACTCTACCCGGCTTCGTCTGGGCTGTGGCGCGCTATCAAAGACCGTATTGGCCTATATATGTTGGAACGGCTTCACATTCCCGCCGACCAGATCGCAACCTTGCGGACGCACTACTACGAGACCTACGGAACCGCGTTACGGGGCTTGGAACGGGAATATCCGCTCGACAAAACCGATTTTTTGGCCTACGTGCATGATCTGCCGCTGGCAGACTACATCGGCCCAACCCTGGGCTTGCGGGCCGTTATCGAGGCCCTGCCTGCCCGAAAATTCATCTTCACCAATGCCGATAGCGCCCACGCCAACCGGGTGCTCACCACGCTGGGGCTTGTGGGTTGTTTCGATGGCATCATCGACGTACTGGCGGTTTCGCCCCACTGCAAACCCATGCCCGAATCATTTGAACTGGCCTTAAAATTGGCCGGAAATCCGGCCTCGAACCAGTGCGCCATTTTGGACGATTTACCGCGCACTATTTGCGCGGCCCGCCAGGCGGGCATTTTTTCCATTCTGGTTAGCGAAACCGCTCCTACAGCCGAGGTTGCAGCCGACGCAGTGTTGACCAACTGGCAGCAACTCCCATCGATTTTAGCCAATGCCTGACCCAGGAGAACACCATGAACCCCGAAAAAATATGGATTGTGCTTGCCATTTTGGTGCTGACTCTTCTGCTTTCAAATGCGCTGGTCTTTGCAGTGGTGCGCGGTTGGAGCAAAGGCAACCTGAAATGGTTTGATAACAGCAATCAATCCTTAAATCTCCTAAAAAAAGAGACCGATAGCGCCGAAGAACTCAGCCGTCAAGTGCGCGCTTTGCGAAACGATGATAAAACCGACCCATAAAAACAATTGGCTCTCCTGGTTTGAATGTGCTTGCAGGGCAGAGCCAAACATTTCTAACGTATTTCTTACAGCAACAAAGCCAGATTTCATTCTGTTTTAATCCAACTTGATTAACCTTAAGACTATCTTTGACTTTATCACCATCTGAAACTTGGAGGTTTCTGTGAATAAAATCTTAAAAATTATCCTGTTGCTATTCTTCTTTGGCGTTTTTGTAACAGCGGGTTTTGCTGGCGGGTTTATCGCTGGTCACTTGAATGCTTCCATGGCTACACCGCTGGTTAGCCTGCCCAGCGTTCCAGGGCTGACACCCCTCTCCACGCCGGAAGAAGCCGGTAACGCCACTCCTTCCGAGTTACAAACCCTGTTCAACCCATTTTGGGAAGCCTGGGATTTAGTCCATACCCAATATGTAGATCAACCAGTGAATGATCTGAGCCTGATGCAGGGCGCTATTCGAGGTATGTTGGCCGCTCTCGGAGATCAGCACACCTCGTATATGGATCCGGAAGAATATGAAGATGCCAACGCCGGATTGGAAGGGTCTTACGAAGGAATTGGCGCGTATGTCGATACCAGCGGAGAATTCCTAACTGTTATCAGTCCCATCAAGGGGTCTCCAGCAGAAGCGGCAGGTGTGCGCAGTGGCGATAAAATCATCGCAATTGACGGAGAAGATATGGTTGGTGTTGCGCCCGAACTGGCCCGCCGCAAAGTGCTTGGCCCAGCGGGGACCCAGGTTACGCTGACAATGGTTCGGGAAGGGATCGAAGAACCCTTTGACATTGTCATCACCCGCGCCCAAATTGTGGTTGCCAGCGTGGAACATGAAATGCTCGATAACAACGTTGGTTATATCAAACTAAATACCTTTGGTGATACCACCAGCCAGGAAATGCGCGACGCCCTTAAAGAAATTATGTCTAACAAACCGCGCGGTATTATTTTAGATATGCGAAACAATGGCGGTGGCTATTTACAGACTGCGGTGGACATTGCCTCGCAATTTATCCCGGAAGGTGTTGTGCTGATTGAGCGCTATGGCGATGGCACCCGTGATACTTACGAAGCCAACAGCGGCGGGCTGGCTACTGAAATTCCACTGGTCGTGCTCGTCAATGAAGGAACAGCCTCGGCTTCTGAGATCGTGGCGGGCGCAATTCAGGACTATGAACGCGGCAAACTGGTTGGAACCACCACTTTTGGCAAAGGCTCCGTTCAAATTTGGTCGCCCCTGTCAGATAATCAAGGCGCTGTGCGTGTAACAATCGCAAAATGGCTAACTCCTAAAGAACGCACCATCCACGAAGTGGGTTTGGCCCCAGATGTGGAAGTGGAATTGACCGAAGAAGATTTCAAAGCCGATCTTGACCCACAGTTGGACAAAGCCATTGAAGTTTTAGAACAATTGATTAGCGGCGGCGCAACCCAATAACCGGTTTTCCGTACGTTGATTTGGCAGTTTCTATGGCAGAAAACAAAGGATACTATGTTTCTCGATATTAACTACCTGATTTACATGATCCCGGCTTTCATTTTGATGGCGCTTACATCGTGGTATGTCAAATCGGCTTACAACAAATGGAGCAAGGTGCGTGCTCGCTCTGGCCTGACCGGAGCCGAAGCCACTCGTCGGCTGATTGCCACTGGTGGTCTGTATGGAGTGCGGGTGGAAGGCATAGCCGGTCAGATGACCGATCATTATGACCCGCGCGATAAAGTTCTGCGGCTTTCGCAGGGGGTCGCCAATGTACCTTCGGTGGCCGCCCTGGCCATTGCCGCGCACGAGTTGGGGCACGCTCTGCAAGATGCCGAAGATTACTTTCCCTTGCGATTACGCGCCGCATTGGTTCCAGCAGTCAATATCGGTTCCAATCTTGGCTGGATTTTGATTATGCTGGGCCTGTTCATTGGCATGACGCAACTGGCCTGGGTGGGTGTAATTGCTTTTTCCGCCGGGGCGGTTTTTGCCCTGGCAACCCTGCCGGTCGAATTTGATGCCTCGGCCCGCGCCAAACGCTTGCTAGCCGATTCGGGCATCATCTCTGGGCAAGAAGAAATCAACGGCGTCAATAACGTCCTCAATGCGGCAGCCCTGACGTATGTTGCCGGGCTGGTGACGGCCCTGCTACAATTGTTTTACTACGCCAACCTAATCAGCGGACGTAGCCGTGACTAAGTTCAGGTTCAAGTAAAACGCCGTAGTCCGGAATCAAAAGAGAGTTAGTTCATTGAACTAACTCTCTTTTGATTCCGGATAATAAAATTCAAAGGTAGTTAAAAAAGTTAAACTTTCGCGCCGTGATCTTTTTGCCGTAGAACTGTCCGTCTCATCCATATCCGAATTTTGATTGATAGCCCGTTTTGCACTGTAATAAGAAAAAGTGATGATTATCTATAAATTATATTAATACAAGTTATTACTTAAGTCACTATAAATAATAGATAGATTGTATGAAAATGATATAGCTGTTGCAGAATGTTGCAGAATGTTGCAAAGTGTTGTGAATTATGGAAACTCTTCTAACTCTCAAGCAAGTTCAAGAAGTTCTGCAAGTAGACCGCACCACCATCCATCGCATGTTGAAAGATGGACGCCTGGCAGGCGTAAAGGTGGGCGGTCAGTGGCGATTTTCGCGTCAGCAGATAGAGTCATTTACCCAGGGCGCAGTCTGCAACGAAGACGATGACGACTGGGGCGAGGAAATTTTGCCCATTTACTGCGTTCAGCGGATGCAGGATGTCTTTGCCGAAATTGCCGGGATTGGTTCGGTTGTAACAAATCTACAGGGTCACCCGCTGACCCGGATGAGCAACCCATGCGCTTTCTGTAACTTGATGCAATCCAGCCCCAGCGGCAAGGCCGCCTGCCAGAACTCGTGGCGTGAAATGGGTCCGCATGCTGAAGGGCCAACCCGTTTTTTAAAATGTCATGCCGGGTTGCAGTACGCCCGCTCCTTGATTGAGGTGGATGGCAAACCGATCGCCCTTATTGTTAGCGGGCAGTTTCACCTGGACTCTTCAAATGCCGCGAAATTTGACCAATCTTTGCCATTACTTGCCGAACAGCACAACCTATCACTCGTCGAACTGCGCGAAACAGCCAGAAAACTGTCCACGCTAAATGAAAAATATGAGGATCAGATTGGTGAATGGCTCGACAAGGTTGCAAAAACTTTTTCGGATGTGAGCAGTGAGCGTGCCCATTTGCTGGGTCGCTTGCGTCAGATTGCCGAAATCACCCTGGATGTAGAAGGAGGCACCTTATCGAACCTGACACGCTAGAACATGAACTTCAAAATCGGAAGATTTTGAGATGAAGACCTTGAAGGTTTTTGTCCCGGTTAATAATCAAGAAGGAGAATGCTATGCCTGATGAAACAATTTATCAAAGCATGAAAAACAAGGGGGTTTCACGCCGCGACTTTTTGAAACTGAGCGGCTTGTTTGCGATGGCGCTGGGCTTCACCAAAGCGCCACCCTTTGAAGAGAGCGGATTGCCCACTTCGTTGGAGTTTAGCCCCAAAGTGGCGGAACCCATCGTGCGCGCGATGGAAACCAAGCCGCGCTTGCCAGTCATTTGGTTGGAATTTCAGGATTGTACTGGATGCAGCGAAGCCCTGACCCGCTCCAACTCTCCGACGCTTTCCAGCCTGGTGCTGAATACGCTTACCATCGAATATCACGAGACGCTTTCAGCGGCGGCTGGTTTTCAGGTGGAAGAAGCCAAGCAGCAGGCCATGAAAAAATATGCCGGGCAGTATATTCTGGTGGTCGAAGGCTCCATTCCAGTTGGCGAAGAAGCCCTGTATTGTGTCATCGGCGGCAGAACCGGCGAGGAAATACTTAAGGAAGCCGCCGCGGGCGCGGCGGCCATTATCGCCGTGGGGAACTGCTCATCGTTTGGCGGCTTGCCCAAGGCCAAGCCCAATCCTACCAACGCCAAGGGCGTTTGGGAAATTATTACGGATAAACCGATTATCAACATTTCTGGCTGCCCTGCCATTCCCGAAGCGATCACTGGCGTGATTGCGCACTATGCCCTGTTCGGCACCCTGCCCGAATTGGACGGCCTGCACCGCCCGAAGACCTTCTACGGTGTGACGGTTCACGACCGCTGTCTGCGCCGCCCGTTCTACGAAGCGGGTAAATTTGCCCTGTCTTTCGATGACGAAGGCGCGAAAAAAGGTTATTGTCTTTATAAATTGGGTTGCAAAGGTCCCACCACCTATAACTCTTGCGCCACCATTAAATGGGATGCTGGCTTGTCCTTCCCGATCCAATCTGGTCATCCCTGCCTGGGCTGCTCGGAGCCGAACTTCTGGGATGGCGGCGGGTTCTACCAGGGCCAATCGGCTCCGCTGGAACGCCCCGAAGTGACAGCGGTTGGCGCGGCGGTGGCGGCGGGAGTTGTGCTCGGCGCAGGTATGGCAGTTGCCAACAGTAACCAGAAAAAAGCGGCGGAAGCCCTTAAAGGAGGTTCAAAATGAACACTCAGACCATGCTTGAATTGGCGCGTGGCCCTATTTTTTATGGCGCGCTTTTGTTTTTCATCGCGGGTATGCTCTACCGTCTCGTAACGGTAATCAGCCTGGGGTGGAATAAGGATTTGGCGAAGCCGCGCGGCGATAAAGCTACGGGTGTTGTCAAATCTTTCCTGCGCGGTGGAATCATCTTCCCTTTCTTCCCGCGTGAAAAAGCGGCCTATGCTCGCAATCCGATTGTTTATATTGCGGGTGGGCTGTTTCACCTGAGCCTGTTTATAGTGGTGATTTTAGGCGCGGCCCACATGCTGGTTTGGAAAAGCCTGATTGGGTTTGGTTGGCCGACCCTACCCTTGCCGATTGTGGACTGGATGGCGGCGGTTGGGATCATTGCGATGGTAGCGTTGATTGTGAACCGGATGGTTCACCCGGTGATGAAGCTGTTGACAGGTGTGGCCGAAGTTCTCAACTGGCTCTTTGTCTTTTTGCCGATGATTACCGGTTACATGATGACCCATCATATGTTTCTGCCGTATGAAAATCTGTTCGTCCTTCACATGATGTCGATCAATGTGCTGCTCGTCTGGATTCCGTTGAGCCGGATTTCCCACTTTATGTTCTACTTCTTCTCGCGCACCATTCACGGGGTGGAGTGGGGCAAACGCAATGCGATGCCGTAGGAGGCTGCTATGTCTATTGAACCTACGATGAACCTTTTTGTAAAAAAGACGGGTGGTTGGGTTGCCAGCCAATTGGAAGCCTGCACTCGTTGTGGGATGTGCGCTGAAGCCTGTCCGTATTATCTTGCCACTGGCAAGGCCGAATATGCCCCAATCTGGAAGGTGGAGCCGCTACGCCGCGCCTACGAACAGCGTTTTACGCTGATCGGCAAGCTGAAGGTGGCGCTGGGCGTAGAAAAAGCCCTGACGGATGCCGACCTGAAAGCCTGGAGCAAGGTCGATTTTGAAGCCTGCTCGGTTTGTGGCAAATGCAGTGGTGCCTGCCCGATGGGCATTGAAATCAGTTCGTTGATTGCCACCGTGCGCGCCGGGATCACCGCCGCCGGGCTGGCTCCCGCTGGGCTGGTGGAAAAAACTGAAATGCAGATGAAATGCGGCAGCCCGAATGGCATGTGCGAGGACGAGTACATCAAGTGGTTTGACTCGTTGGAAGAAAAAACTGGCGTCAAAGCCCCGTTGGATGTAAAGGGCGCGGATATGCTGGTTGTTTATACCAGCCTGGAGATTAAAGACAAGCGGCACAATCTTTACGACCTGGCAAAAATCCTGAATGCGGCTGGCATTAAGTGGACAATTAGCATGGACGCCCGCGATGCCTTCAATATGGGTTCCATCATCGGCAATCCCAAGGTCCAAAAAGAGTTGGCCGGCAAGATTTTGAACACTGCCAAAAAACTGGGCGTCAAACAAATCCTGGTCACCGAATGCGGACATGGCTTTACCACCTTGCGAGATGCCGTTCCGAATGTCTTTGGCGAAGAACTGCCGTTCTTTGTGACCCATATTGCCGAACTGCTGCCGAATCTCATCAAAGAAGGCAAAATCAAAGTCAAGGAAGGCTATTTTAAGAACGGACATACCTACACCTTCCACGATTCGTGCAAAATTCAGCGCCAGGGCGGCATTATGGATGAGCCGCGTTACGCTCTGAAACTGCTGGCAGGCGATACGTTCAAGGAAATGGACTCTATTCGAGAAAATGGCCTGTGCTGCGGTGGCGGTGGCGGCATTCGTTCCATCCCCGAAGCAAACGAAAATCGTTTGGCGGCCTTCAAACTCAAACTGGCTGAAGTTGAGAAAGTCGGCGCGGACGTGGTCGTTAGCACCTGCGATAACTGCCAGTTGCAGCTCAAAGACGGTTTCAAACACTACAATAAAGCCGTCGAAGTTAAGGGCCTCATCGAGATGGTGGCCGAGGCAATGATTTAAGGAGATGAACTATGGCACAACGCATTGTGGTTGACCCCATTACCCGTATTGAAGGACATTTACGCATCGAAGCCGAACTGGACGAAGCGAACAAAATCAAAACCGCTTACTCCTCCGGCACAATGGTGCGCGGTATTGAAATCATCCTGCAAGGGCGCGACCCGCGCGATGCCTGGGCCTTTGCCCAACGCACCTGCGGAGTTTGCACCACCGTCCACTCGTTTGCATCCATCCGCTCGGTGGAAGATGCGCTTGGCATCCAGATTCCAAAGGCCGCCAACCTCATCCGTAACCTGATGATTGCCCAGCAATATGTCCACGACCATGTGATGCACTTTTATCACCTGCACGCGTTAGACTGGGTGGATGTTGTCAACGCCATCCAGGCCGACCCGGCGGAAACCTCCCGCATTCAGCAGAGCATCTCGCCCTGGGCCAATTCATCGCCCGGCTACTTTTCCGATGTTCAGAAAAAGGTCAAGGCCATTGCCGAAAGCGGCCAACTGTCGATTTTTGCCAACGCTTATTGGGGCCACCCGGCCTACAAGCTGCCGCCCGAAATCAACCTGCTGGCGACTGCCCACTACCTGGAAGCTCTGGATGCCCAGCGCACCTTCACCAAAATTCACACCATCTTTGGCGGCAAGAACCCGCACCCCAACTTCCTGGTGGGGGGCGTGCCCTTCCCAATTGATCTGAACAGCGACACGGCCCTCAACGCCGAACGCTTGTCGATCATCAAAGACAGCATCGACCACATGATCCAATTTGTAGACCAGGTCTACATCCCGGATGTGCTGGCGATTGCGCCGTATTATTTAGAATACGCTGGCCTGGGCGAAGGACTCGGCAACTTCCTGACTTGGGGCGAATTCCCCGATACCGACAACAGCGACATCTCGAAGTATCTTGTGCCGCGCGCTGTCATCACCGGGCGCGACCTGAGCCACATCGAAGTGCCCGACCCGCGCGATTTCGAGCGCATGAAAGAATTTGCGACCCACTCCTGGTACGACTATTCTGGTGGCGACCAGCAGGGCCTGCATCCCTGGCAGGGCGAGACCAAGCTCAACTACACCGGCCCCAAACCGCCCTACGAACACCTGGAAGTGGAACAGAAGTACTCCTGGCTCAAGTCTCCCCGTTGGGCCGATACCCCCATGGAAGTTGGCCCCCTGGCCCGCGTGCTTGCCATGTATGCCAGCGGCCACCAACAGACCAAAGAACTGACCGACTATGTCTTGAAAACGCTCGGCGCACCGATCGAAGCGGTCTTCTCTACCCTTGGCCGCACCGCAGCCCGCGCCATCGAGACCAAAGTCTTCGCCGATCTAATGTTGACCACCTTCAACGACTTGTTGGGGGCCATCAAAGCCGGTGATACAAAGACCTTCAACAACGAAAAATGGGAACCGACCACCTGGCCCTCTCACGCTGAAGGTTTTGGCTACATGGAAGCCCCACGCGGCGCCCTCGGCCATTGGTGCGTAATCGACAACGGCAAACTCTCCAACTACCAGATGGTTGTCCCCACCACCTGGAACGCCTCACCGCGTGACCACAAAGAGCAGGCTGGCGCGTATGAAATGTCGTTGGTAGGAACGCCCCTCGCCAAGCCCAACGAACCGCTCGAAATCCTGCGCACCATCCACTCCTTTGACCCCTGCATGGCCTGCGCCATCCACATGGTCGATGCCGATGGGCAAGACCTGGGCGAAACCGTGACAGGCATGAGCGTTTGCGTAAGTTAGCACTCTTTTGGACGCCAAAATCTTCGGGTTTTGGCGTCCAAACTCCAAAAAAGAAAAAAGAGAAGGACATTTGACATGGACGCTGTATCTCTTATTGTTGGATTTGTTGTTGGGCTTGCTGCCACCGGCGCGGCTGTTTGGCTGTTGATGCCCAAATTGATGATCACCATCCACCAGAGCAAGCTGCCGCTCGATGAAACCGTCGCCGGGTTGGAAAAAGCTGCCCTTGACCGCAAGTGGAAAGTGCCGAAAATCTACGACATTCAGAAAACCCTACAAGATGCCGGTTTTGCTGATATGACCGCGCTCAAAATCCTTTCCATCTGCCAGCCGACCCACGCCTACAACATCTTAAAAAATGACAAGGACAAACTTGTCACCGCCATCATGCCCTGCCGCATGGCCGTTTACAAAGGCAACGATGGCAAAGTCTACATTGCCGAAATGAACATGGGCCTCATGAGCCAAATGTTTGGCGGCAGCATCGCCCGTATCATGGGCCAGGTCGCCATCGAAGAAAAAGCGATGGTTGAACCCTTCATCGCCAAGTAACCTGCACCTTTTACCGCAGAGAGCGCGGAAAACAAAATTCCGCGCTCTCTGCGATTTCAACGAAAACAATCGGTGAACAATATGCGAAAAATCGTCATGGGCTTGGGCAACACCCTTAACAAAGATGAAGGGCTGGGCGTTCACGCCCTGGAGATGCTCGAAAAACAACTGGCCGCCCGCGCCCCCGAAGTCGAATTTCTGGATGGCGGCGCACTTGGCTTAAACCTGCTACCCTGGGTCGAAGAAGCCAGCCACCTATTGGTGCTCGATTCAATGGTCTCCCGTTTTTCGCTTCCTGGCAGCGTGATGGAATTAGCCAAAGACGAAATTCCGCTCTACCGCAACATCAAAATGTCCGATCACCAAATCACCTTTCAGGAAGTGCTTGGCATCGCCAAATTCCGCGATCTTTTCCCCGAACACCTGCACCTGGTCGGGGCCCAACCGGTCGATATGTCTATCGGCTACGGCATCAGCCCCGAAATTGAAAAAATTCTCCCCGAAATCCTTTCTCGCGCCGAGCGAGTATTGGCCGAATGGGGTCTACTCCAATAACCATGCACGAACTCCCCGTGGCCGAAAGCATTCTTGAAATCAGCCTGCGCGCCGCCCAGGCCCAAAATGCCCGCCGTATCAGCGATATTTTTCTCAAAATTGGGCAATTGGCCTCCATCGTAGATGACTCGATTCAGTTTTATTGGGATACGATTAGCGAAGGGACCCTGGCTCAGGGCGCGACCCTGCATTTTGAGCGCATTCCCACTCAATTGCTTTGTCTCGACTGTGCCCACCCTTATCATCCATCTGGCGACGATTTGCGTTGTCCACGCTGTGGCAGCGCCCGCGTCCACATCCATCAGGGCCAGGAATTTCAGGTGGACGCCATAGAAATTGATTCAGACTAAAAGGAGTGTGAACCATGTGCTTAGGAGTACCGGGAAAAATTATTGAAGTTAACGAAAGAAACGGTTTACTAATGGGGAAAGTCGATTTTGGCGCGGGCGTTACCCGCGAAGTGTGCCTGGCCTACATTCCTGATGCCCAGGTTGGCGATTACACCGTTGTCCACGTTGGATTTGCGCTTAATATTCTCGATGAAGCCGAAGCCCAGCAATCGCTCGAAGCACTCAAGGAAGTGGTCGATATCGAAGAAGAACTAGGCCTTGGCTATGGTGGCTCGGCCACAGGGCTGTCTTAACGAAGGTCCTAATGTTTCTGGTGTGAAACCCTGTACGGGCGATTCGCCCCAACTTAACGAGAGCAAAGCGGGTATAAGACGGTGCTTGGGGTTGTCCAAGCCCAGTAAACATATTAAAACCGATAGCGCCTTAAGTAATTTACTTGTATGTAGCGTTCAATTTGCGTCAAGCCCTTTGTAGGACATAGATTAGCCAGAAACCCACGGATTTTCCTGAAAGAATCCGCGCTTCGTGAAATCCATGCCAAGTTGCGGTATATTGCAATCCTTCAGCTATTTTATAAATAGACGTGGCTCGGATGCCTAAAAATAAAACAAGGTATCTTATATGTCAAACTTTTTTTGAGTTTGACATATAAGATACCTTGTTAAAATTGTGCCCCCACGGGGATTCGAACCCCGGTCGTAGCCTTGAAAGGGCTGCGTCCTAGTCCACTAGACGATGGGGGCATACTCTTGCCTTTTTTGTTAAGCGGGCTGTATTCTATCATCCACTTTCTGAATGGTCAAGGCTTTTTCTGGTGATTTACAGGG
>DYPU01000065.1 GCA_020719725.1 Anaerolinea sp.
CGCGCGTAACCATCGGCCATGTGGGTCGCGCCCTGTTCATGGCGCACCAAAACATGATGGATTGGATAATTAAGCATGGCATCGTAAATGGGCATATTGGCCCCGCCTGGGTAGCCGAACACCACCTCCACGCCTTCGCGCAGCATACATTCCCACAAAATTTCAGCACCGCTTCGTTTCATAACTTTTCTCCTTGGTTCCTTTTTGTTCCTGAAAAAGCCCATTTCCATTCGCTTACTGGCTACGATTCGCTGGAAAGTACCGCGCCCGTATCTGCACTCGTCACAAAATGCGCGTAGCGTTTCAGCCATTTGCTGGTTGCCTTGCTCTTAAAAGGCGGCAGGACCTCCAGCCGGGATTGAATCTCCGCAGCGGTTAAACGGACATTTAACGTGCGGGCCATCAAATCCATTTCGATCATATCTCCTGGCTGAAGGGCGGCGATCGGGCCACCCGCTGCCGCTTCGGGGGAAACATGCCCGATACAAGCTCCACGTGTGCCGCCGCTAAAACGCCCGTCTGTAATTAGCGCCACTTTATCCCCCAACCCCATCCCCATGATGGCGCTGGTTGGCGAGAGCATTTCCTGCATCCCTGGCCCGCCGCGCGGCCCCTCGTAGCGGATGACAACTACATCTCCGGCCTGAACCTCGCGCGCTAAAATGCCCTTAATCGCATCATCCTGCGATTCGTAAATCCGCGCTGGCCCGGCAAACTTAATCATCGAATGGCCTACCCCGCCGGTTTTGACCACGGACCCGTTGGGCGCGAGATTGCCAAATAAAACGGACAATCCGCCGTGAATTGAGTGTGGATTTTCAAAACGACGAATGACTTCATCGTCTTTGATTTCAGCGCCCTTAATCGAATCTCCCAGGCTGACGCCCGAAACTGTGATCCGGTCAAAATGGAGGAGATTGGTCCCGCGTTGGATCTCGTTTAAAATGGCCGGAATGCCCCCGGCGCGGTGAACATCTTCCATGTGCCATTTGCCCGACGGGGAGACTTTGCACAGATGCGGAACCCGGTCTGAAACCTGGTTGATGCGTTCCATCGGATACTCCAGCCCGGCTTCGTTGGCAATTGCCAGGGTGTGTAATACGGTATTGGTCGAACCGCCCATCGCCATATCCAACGCAAACGCATCATCCAGCGCTTCGGCGGTGATAATGTCGCGTGGTTTGATCTGGCGTTCAATCAAATCCAATATTCGTCCGGCGGCTTTGCGGGCCAGGTCTTCACGTTCGGCGGTTTTTGCCAGGGCCGAGCCGTTAAAGGGCAGCGCCAGCCCTAAAACTTCCATCAGGCAATTCATCGAATTGGCGGTAAACATCCCAGAGCAGGACCCGCACGAAGGGCAGGCAAAATCTTCCAGTAGTTTCAGCCGCGCCGCGTCAATTTTGCCGCTGGCAAAGGCTCCCACGCCCTCAAAGACCGAAATCAGGTCAATTTTTTCGCCCTCTGGGGTGCGCCCGGCGGCCATTGGCCCACCCGAAATAAAAATCGCCGGGACGTTGACTCTGGCGGCAGCCATCAACATGCCCGGAACGATTTTGTCGCAGTTTGGAATACACACCATGCCATCAAACTGGTGCGCTTCCATCATGGTCTCCACGCTATCCGCGATTAATTCGCGCGAAGGCAGCGAAAACTTCATGCCTCCGTGCCCCATGGCAATTCCATCATCCACGCCGATGGTGTTGAATTCAAATGGAACTGCTCCGGCGGCGCGGACGGCTTCTTTTACCAGTTTGCCAAATTCTTGCAGGTGAACATGCCCTGGCACGATGTCAATATACGAATTGACAATTGCCACGAAAGGTTTGTGCATGTCGGCATCGGTGACGCCGGTGGCTTTTAGCAAGGCCCGGTGTGGCGCGCGCTCGAAACCAGATTTAATTGTTGATGAACGCATAAAAAGTGCTCCCTAAAAAATGTTATAAAAAGAGCCGCCCTGTGTGATTGGGCGGCTCTTGTCTTGCCTGATTGTGTGCTGTCTTTCAGCCACTATCTTTGTGCCATTCCAACCACCATCGTTCTCTCCCGGGTAAGCAGGAGGACGGTAATCAAAATAACAACAAGAATAAACAACGAGCTTGGATTCATGGTTTCTCAAACTTTCTAAGAAAAGAGCCGCCCTTTTTGATTGGGCGGCTCTGGCTACTTCTGCGCTTGCACTTAGCGTGCTTTTGCCTTCCCAATCGCAACGAAACCCTCAAGGTCTACTCCCAAGAGAACAACTACAATAATGCCAATAAGGGCCAAACCGTAAACAGTTTCCATAATTCGCCCGATGATAAAGTTTAGACAACTTTCTGTCAAGCAAAAACTTTGTTCATTGGTGAACTTTTATGCTTTCTTTACGATGCAGGTTTTTCTGCATAAATATAGCGAGCCACTGCAAAGCCCAGCGTGATGATTTGTCCATGTACCTCCACGCCGACGGTTTGATTAAAGGGCAGGATTTCGCCGATGGTCGCTTCTGTTCCGGGGGTCATTTTTTTTTCGTCGAGAAAAGCCAGCAAGGGCCGATTTTCTTCGGCCAGCTCGTGGATGCGGCGAATGATGACTTTTTCGCCGCTGACAAGTTCGGTGAGCGGAATCCAACCGGCGACGGTGTCTTCGCAGCCCGGCAGCGGGTTGCCGTGCGGGCAGGTCTGGGGCCGCCCCAATTCCTCGTAGACGGCGGTTTCAGCCTCGCTGGAGATGGCATGTTCAAGGTGATGGGCCTCGCCATGCAGTTTCGACCAGGGTAACATCTTCAGCATCATCCATTCCATCAGCATGTGCCGCCGCATCACATCTTTGGCTGATGCCCAGCCGTGTTCGGTGAGATGTGTGCCATTTTCGTGCATAGTAATCAGCCCATCCCGCGCCATTCGCTTGAGGGTATTGGTGACAGTGGGGGCTGTTACGCCCAGCAATTCGGCCAAACGCGCGCCGACTATGGTCTCGCCGTCACGCTCCAATACATATAACAACGCTAGGTAATCTTCTATGGTCTGGCTTAGCTTGATCGGTTGCATTCTTCCGCCTTTTGGGTGACATTCCGCATACACAAAGCACCGTTTATATATTATACTAATAATTTGAATTAGTATACACTAATTTTCTGTAAATTTAGATAATTATAACCTTTCAGATAACCGCTTCTGGAGTTTTACTCATGCCTTCAAAATCGATTTCTTCTCTTTCCTTGGCCGAAATTCATGTTGGCGAAAGCGCTTTTGTGCTTTCTTTTTCTAATGGACACGGCATTGCTGGCCGTCTCACTTCGCTTGGATTTACACCGGGCGCAGAAGTGCAGATGACGCAAAATTTTGGCAGTGGTCCGCTCATCGTCACCGTGCGCGGTACGCGGGTGGCTTTGGGGCGCGGTGAAGCGGCCAAAATTTGTGTTGAGCGGAGATTAGAATGAGCGCTAAACAGGCTATGGTTGTTCCTCCAGCCCACCAGGCCGACCTGGTGATGATTGCGCTGGCGGGACAGCCCAATATGGGCAAATCTACCTTATTTAATTTGCTGACAGGTCTTAACCAGCATGTTGGCAATTGGCCTGGCAAAACTGTCGAGCGCCGCCAAGGCCACTTTACGATGGACGGCCAGGACTATAACCTGGTCGATTTGCCAGGAACCTATAGCCTGACGGCAAATTCGCCGGAGGAAGTGATTGCCCGCGAATTTATCTTGCGCGAAGCGCCAGATGTGGTGGTGGCGGTTGTTAGCGCGGCCAATTTGGAGCGCAGTTTGTACCTCGTTTCAGAATTAGTGGGACTGCCGGTGCGATTGGTGGTGGCGCTCAATATGATAGATGTGGCGGCCAGCGAAGGGGTAACTGTCGAGCCGCAGGTTCTGGAAGCCGCTTTAGGCGTGCCGGTGGTTCCGATAACGGCGACCAAGGCCCAGGGGATTTATGAACTGTTGGCGGTTGTCCGCAAAACGTTGGATGGACAGCTTCAACAAGTCCCGCGTTTGCCAGAAATTCGCGCAGATCACCGCGAGGCGCTGGATCAGGTGCTAAAACTGGTGCGCGAGTTTGTCCCCGCGCCCTATCCGCCAGAGTGGATTGCGCTTAAGCTACTCGAAGGCGATGTTGAAGTGACGCGTACCATGCAGGCGGCTTTGCCCGCTGTCACCTGGCAGGCAGTGAATGCGATTCTTGTTCAGCATGACGATGCCATGCTGGCGGTGGCTTCGGGCCGCTACGAGTGGATTGGGCGCATGGTGCGGGCGGCGGTGGCGCGGCCCCGACTGGGCCAAATTGGCCTGACAGAGCGGCTCGACCGCGTGGCGGCTCACCCGGTCTGGGGGTTGTTAGTGTTGGCGGGCATTTTGGGCCTGGTTTTTTGGCTCACATTTACCGTTGGCGCGCCCTTGCAAGCCTGGCTGGATGCGGTCATTGTCAGCGGCCTGGCAGGTTGGGTTTCTACGATATTGGTCAACGCTCCGGCCTGGCTAAGTGGGCTGATAGTGGATGGTGTAATTGGCGGTGTTGGCTCTGTGCTCACTTTTTTGCCAATTTTGGTCATCTTCTTCGCCGCTTTTGGCTTGCTCGAAGATGTAGGCTACATGGCGCGCGCGGCTTACGTGATGGACAACCTGATGCATCTAATGGGGCTGCATGGCAAATCTTTCCTACCGCTTTTTCTCGGTTTTGGTTGCAATGTCCCCTCCATTATGGGCACACGGGTTATTGATTCATGGCCCGCGCGTTTGCTGACAATTTTGATTGCGCCGCTGGTACCTTGTACGGCGCGTATGGCGGTTGTCGCTTTTCTGGCTCCAGCTTTTTTTGGCGATAAGGCTCTTTGGCTAACCTGGGGGTTGGTTTTGCTTTCACTGGCGACCTTGGTGGCCCTCGGGACGGTGCTTAACCGAGTCTTATTCAAAGGCCAGCGTTCGGCATTTATTATGGAAATGCCGCTTTATCATATTCCCAACTGGCGCACGGTCGGGTTATTGGTTTGGCAGCGGGCGATTTCTTTTATAAAAAAGGCTGGAACGACCATCTTGTTTATCTCTGTGGTCATTTGGGTGCTTTCTGCCTTGCCAGGTGGAGAGATTGAGACCAGTTACCTGGCCCAATTTGGCAAATTCTTTGAGCCGATTGGACGTTTAATGGGGTTTGACTGGCGCTTGACAGTGGCCCTGCTGACGACTTTTCCTGCCAAAGAAAACGCCATCGCCACTTTGGGTGTTCTTTACGGTGGCGCGACTGAATCGGGCCTGGCGGCGGCGCTCACGGCTTCCTTCTCTACGGCCACAGCGCTTTCCTTTTTAGTGGTGACGATGCTCTTTGTTCCCTGTGCCGCGACCGTGGCCGTTATCAAACAAGAGACTGGTTCCTGGCGTTGGACATTGCTCAATGTTGGCATGTTTTTAGCGCTTTCGATTGGCGCGGGCATCCTGGTTTACAATGGCGCGCTTTGGCTGGGGATTTAGCCATGCTCGAACAATTATTGGCCGAAATTCGCGCAGGCGGCGCGCTCGAAGCCTCGAAACTGGCCGCGCGCCTGAATACCACGCCGCAAATGGTGGAAGCGCTGCTGGAGCACTTACAGCGCGCCGGAGTCTTGCGCGCGTACGAGACCGCCTGCTCGGATGGCTGCGACGGTTGCAGCCTGAAAGGCTTTTGCGCTCCCGATAGCAGTCATTCCAGCGTCCAAATTTGGCAATACGACGATAAAAACAGCGCTAAAGAAGTAAAATAAAGCCAAAATTTCCAAGGAGAATGTTTTATGCCAACTCTGGATACGCGTCGCGCCAATATGGAAACACTCGCAGCCTGGAACGCCAACGCGGCCAGTTGGGACGCCAAAATGGGCGAAGGCAATGACTTTGTTGAAATATTACAATGGCCTGCCATTTTGCGCTTGCTTAACCCCCAGCCGGGTCAGCACATTTTAGATGCGGCCTGTGGCAATGGCCTTATGGCGCGCCGTTTGGCTGCGCTTGAGGCCAGCGTAACCGCTTTTGACTTCTCATCCAACCTCATTGACTACGCCCGCCAGCGGACCCCAGCCGAGTACCCCATTGCTTATTATGTCTTGGATGCAACTGAGCCGACCGATCTTGAATCGCTTGAACACTTTCAGTTCGACTCGGCGTTATGCAACATGGCCCTGTTCGACATTGCCACGGTTGAACCGCTTTTTCACACCCTGGCCCAAATCCTCAAACCAGATGGCGCTTTTGTTTTTACACTCATGCACCCGGCCTTTAATAACCCCACCTCTATCCACCTGCTCGAAGAAAGCGATCTGAGCGGCGAGGTGATTACCCAATACGCCATTAAATCCAGCCGCTACATGAGCCAATTCCAGGCCTATGGGCTGGCTCTGCGCAACCAACCCCGCCCCCAGCTTTACTTCCACCGCCCTCTCGATTACTACCTCAACCTCGGTTTTCAAGACGGCTTCATCCTCGACGGCCTCGAAGAACGCGCTTTCCCGCCCGAAGTTCCTGCCGCGAATCCGCTTAGTTGGGGTGGGCAATTCCACGAATTTCCGCCCGTTTTGGCCGCGCGAATGCGTTTGCCGCGCTAAATTTCCATTGACCCCATTTACCTATCTGCTCATCGAATTTCTCGACGAATTGGTTTTTGGCGCTCAGGGTGCGCTTTTGCCGCTTCTACAAGCCGATTTTGGCCTAAGCTATATCCAAATCGGGCTTTTACTCAGCCTCCCTGGCTACATCAGCCTTTTCATCGAACCGATCCTCGGCATTTTGGCTGATACCTGGCAGCGCCGTCGCCTGATCCTGGGCGGTGGACTTTTTTTTGCCCTGGCCTTGTTCCTAACTGCCCTTAGTCGCTCTTTCGACCTGCTACTCTTCTCCTTTATTCTCTTTGCCCCCGCTTCTGGCGCCTTTGTCAGCCTATCCCAATCCACCTGGATGGACGAAGCCCCCACCCGCCGTGACCAAAACATGGCGCGCTGGACCTTTGCCGGGTCACTTGGTGTGGTGCTTGGCCCACTCCTGCTTGGCGCAGCCCTGATCATCGGCCTGGGTTGGCGCGGATTACAACTGCTCTTTGTCGCACTCACCCTGGCAACCTTGCTATTGGCCCTGCGCAACATTCACCCGCCCGCCGCCAACCACCTGGCTTCTACCGCGCCCCCCACATTTATAGACGCAGCAAAATCGGCTCTTACTGCGCTGCGCCGCCCCAACGTCCTACGCTATCTTATTCTGCTCGAATTTTCCGACCTGATGCTCGACATCCTGCTGGCCTTCCTGGCCCTTTATTTCGTAGACGTGATGGGTCTCAGCCCCCAAATTGCCGTTTTAGCCGTCGCCGTTTGGACAGTTGTCGGACTACTGGGCGATTTTCTACTCATCCCCCTGCTCGAAAAAATCCCAGGCCTGACCTATCTGCGCGTTTCTGTTCTTTTCGAACTAATTCTCTACCCGGCCTTCCTACTCCTGCCCGACCTGACCGCCAAATTATTCATATTGGGCCTTTTAGGCTTTTTCAACTCTGGCTGGTACGCCATTCTCAAGGCCGAATTGTACAAAACCATCCCAGACCAAAGCGGCTCCATGCTTGTCCTCGATAACCTCGGCGCAGTTCTTGGCAAAACCATCCCCCTTGGGATGGGCCTGCTGGCTCAGGCTTTTGGCCTCGGCCCCGCCATGTGGGTTTTACTGGCCGGGCCAATCGCTCTCTTCATCGGCTTGCCGCGCCGGCAGGCAACCGCCCCATGACCCCCAACTCCATTTACATCCACATCCCGTTTTGCGCCCATCGCTGCGCTTACTGTGATTTCAACACCTACGCCGGGCAAGAAGCCCTTATCGCACCCTACATGGATACCCTAATCCGCGAAATTGAAAGCGTCTCCGCCCTTCAGCCAAATTCCGTACCCGCGCATACAATTTTCTTTGGGGGCGGCACGCCCTCGCTCGTCCCCACCCGCCACCTGCTCGCCGTTATGGAGGCTTTGCGCCACGCCTTCCCGCTAACAGCAACCCTCGAAGCGACGCTCGAAGCCAACCCTGGCACGGTTTCGGCCCGCTCCCTAGCGGAAATGCGCGCCGCCGGGCTAAATCGCCTCAGCTTTGGTGTCCAATCAGCCAACCCCACCGAATTACGCCTGCTGGAACGCGCCCACGACTTTTTTGACGTCATCCAATCGGTGCAGTGGGCGCGCCAGGCTGGCTTCGAACGCCTCAACCTGGATTTGATTTACGGCCTACCCGAACAAACCCTGCAAAACTGGCAAAACTCCGTCAAACGCATCACCGACCTGGCTCCCGACCACATCTCGATGTATTCTCTCACCCTGGAGCAGGGCACTCCCTTTGGGCGCTGGGCCGCCCGGGGCCTCTTACCCATCCCCGACCCAGATCTGGCCGCCGAAATGTACGAGTGGGCCGATGAATTTTTGGCCGGATTGGGCTATCTGCAATATGAAATTAGCAATTGGGCGTTGCCAGGCCAGGAATCGCGGCATAACCTGCAATATTGGCGCAATTTGCCCTATTTTGGTTTTGGCGCAGGCGCACATGGTTCCATGGATGGCATTCGTTATTCCAATGTTTTGCGCATCAAAACCTATCTTGAGCGCTTTTCCCAACCGGCCCATCGGTACTCTTACCCGCTTTCGTTTGCCAATGTTGACCAAACCCGCACCGCTCCCTATGAAGCCATGCAAGAGACGATGATGCTCGGCTTGCGTTTGGTGCAGGAAGGCGTTTCGGATACCGTTTTTCGCGCCCGTTTTGGCTTGGGAATTGCAGATGCTTTTCCTCAAGAATTGGCCGATTTGTTGCGCCTGGGGTTGTTAGAGTGGCAAAAAGACGCACTGCGGTTGACACCGCGCGCGCGTCTCATTGGCAATCAGGTTTTTCTTCGTTTTGTGGGGGAGTAGTCTAATTGTTTTTGGGGTGGGTATCGGGTAATTTGGGCAGCGTAAACGGCGGCCTGAGATTTATCCCGTTGACTTGAACGCTGGTTTTGCCCAGGTGCAGCAAACTTAGCGAGCCAGTATCACAGCCCAGGCGCTGAAAGTGGTCGAGCGCTATGCCCAAATAGTAGGCCAGCACCAATTTGACGGGATCGGAATGAAAAACCACCACAATTACTTCTTCATCTGTGTGGTTTTTTGCCAGGGTTTCAATCTCTAAAACCAGCCGGGTTTGCAGCCCAATAAAGGTTTCGCCGCCCGGAAAACAAAACCGGGCCGGATTTGTTTGCACAGTTTGCCATTCGGGTAGCTTATAGAGTGCGCTGAGTTCCTGATTTTCCCATTCTCCTACGTCTGTATCCAGTAAATTGGGCCGCAGAATGATTGGCAATCCGCGCCCACTGGCGATGGGTGTGGCGGTTTCGATGGCTCGCTCTAGGGGACTGCTATAAATGGCGGCCAGCGGTATATTTTTTAGGGATTCTCCCAAAGCGGCGGCTTGCTCTTGGCCGCGTTCATTTAGATGGACGCCCGGTAGTCTTCCGGCCATTTTCCCAGTTTTGACATAATCATTTTCACCGTGGCGAATCAGTAAGAGTAAAGGCATGGTTTAAGGTCCTTGGGGGTTATTCGCTCCGAATCATTTTGATGATGGCTCGAATGAGTTCTTTTAGTTTATCAAATTGCGCCCGTAGTAAATCCAGCGCTTCGGCTGGGATAGTTGAAAGATTTCCGCCACTTAATTTGACCAGCCGGGCATATTCGCGGCGGATGCCTTGAGCCAGTTTTTGTGATTCTTGTACTTTGGCGTCCAGCCGGGTTTGTTCTTCTTGGGTAAAGTTTCCAAATTCGTATTTGAAAATGTCGGTTGTGATTTCTCCCAGCAGGACGCGGTATAGCTCTACAGCCACATATTTGCTGATTAATTTGATGCGGCCTTCTTTTTCTAATCGTCGCACGCTGACTTGTACTTGGGCCGAATTTAAGACTCGTAGTGGGCGAAATTGGCTGGCGCGTTTGACGAGATCGTGGTCTTCGGCCAATTTCAGGTTTTCATTGAAGCCGCCAATTCGTTGAAAAAGCCGGTTGGAGATGATGATGCAGAAGCCTGGGGCGTGGGCGTCGGTAAATTGGCCGAGTTTGATGGCAAGGTTGGAAAAATCGTGTAATACGCCATCCAAAGTGCTATCGGAAAGGGGGATAATTTCGCAGGTTGCCAGGTCTAAAAAGCGATTTTCCAACTCGGTGTGAACCTCTGCCAGAAAAGTTGGCGCGATGCGGGTATCGGCATCTAAAAAGATGAGAAATGGGCCATTGGCTTGGCGCGCGCCGTTGTTTCGTCCAACGGCTGGCGATCCGCCAGAGATGACTCGCGCGCCAGCGCTGCGGGCAATTTCTACGGTCTGGTCTTTCGACCCGGCGTCGGCTACGATGATTTCAAATTCGCGCAAGGTTTGTTTTTCTAAATCTTCCAAAAGATTGGGCAGCAAAATTTGCTCGTTGAGGGTGGGGATGATGATGCTGAATTCCATAAATTTATTTGATGTTCCTTTTTAGATCGTCAATCTTTTC
Source organism: Anaerolinea sp. (assembly GCA_020719725.1). GTDB lineage: Bacteria > Chloroflexota > Anaerolineae > Anaerolineales > Villigracilaceae > UBA8950. The sequence continues at coordinate 10,482 of DYPU01000065.1, forward strand.
TTGAGGCAGATCGGGCAGGCGGCGTTCGCTTTCAATGCCGAGGGCTTTCTTTTGGGCCTCGCGCCACATTTCTAACCGCGATGTGACCTGGCTTTCGTAGCCCTCGGCGGAAGGCGTGTAAAAATAGGTGCCGAGCAGCCGCTTGGGAAGATATTGCTGAGGCGTAAAATGCCCAATTTTTTCATGCGGATAGATATAGTCTTTGCCCTGGCCGGTTGCTTCACGGTCACGGTTGCCATCTTGAAGATGTTTTGGCACCGAACCGGCTCCTTCCTGCTCGATTAGCTGCATGGCCTTAAAGTAGGCCCCGGCGCTGTTGGATTTTGGCGCAGTTGCCAGGTAAAGGGTGGCTTCGACAATTGGGTAAATGCCTTCTGGCAGGCCGATAAAGTCGAAAGCATTTGCGGCGGTAGAAGCAATCACCAGCCCCATTGGGTCGGCCAGTCCAATATCCTCGCCAGCCAAGATGATCAGGCGGCGCAGGATGAAGCGCGGGTCTTCTCCGGCGTAGAGCATTTTTGCCAGCCAGTATAAAGCTGCGTCTGGGTCAGAGCCGCGCACCGATTTGATGAAGGCCGAGACAGTGTCATAGTGGGCATCGCCGTCCTTGTCGTAGAGTACGGCCCGGCGCTGAATCGATTCCTGGGCCACATCGAGCGTGATGTGGATGAGGCCGTTTTCATCAGCGGGTGTCGATTCGACGGCCAGTTCGAGCGCATTCAGGGCGTTGCGCGCGTCGCCGGTAGCCATATCGACCAAATGGGCGCGCGCCTCGCGGGTCAGGTCAATATTTCGGGTTCCGTAGCCACGCTCCGGGTCAGAGATGGCGCGGTCGAGCAGCAATCCGACCTCGGTTTGATTCAGGTTGCGAAGTTGGAAAATCCGCGAACGGCTGACGAGGGCCTTGATGACCTCGAAAAAAGGGTTTTCGGTGGTCGCGCCGATCAGGGTGACGATGCCGTTTTCGACAAAAGGGAGCAGCGCGTCTTGTTGGGCTTTGTTCCAGCGGTGGATTTCATCTATGAAGAGAATTGTGCGCTGTTTGTAGAGCCGGTTGCGTTCCTGGGCGCGGTCGATGACTTCGCGCAGGTCGGCTTTGCCTGCCAGGATGGCGGAAAGCGTTTCGAAGTGGCTTTTGGTCTGATTGGCGATGACTTGGGCTAGCGTGGTTTTACCGGTTCCGGGCGGGCCGCATAGGATAATGGAGGAGAATAGCCGGTCGGCTTCGATGGCGCGGCGTAGTAGTTTCCCCTCGCCGACGATGTGTTCTTGTCCGATATATTCTTCCAGGGTGCGCGGACGCATCCGCGCGGCCAGAGGGGAATCGGCTTTCATGCGTTCGTTCATGGCGTGGTCAAAAAGGTCGGGCATGAGCCGATTCTAACATGCGTGGCTTATATCTTTGAGAGGATTTTTTAGAGACACCTAAAGAGTCATGCCGCCCATAGGCTGATTTTGTTTGAGTATGTTAGCACTGATTGGTAGATTGTGGCAATGCCGCCTTTGGCGCAAGCGTCGGAACCATGCGCAGCGGGCATTATTTGCACTGCTTCGCGATTCCAGCGTAGGGCGCGTTTTTGAATCTCATCAGCTACGGCTGGTAGAAGAAATTCTGAGGCCGCGCTTAAAATGCCGCCCAATACCACTAATTCTGGATTTAAGGCGTTGAGCAAGGATGCAATCCCAATGCCCAGATAATGCCCTACCTGTTGCAACGCCTGGATGGCTACCAGATCGCCCGCCTGGGCCGCGTCCACTACCTGATGAACTGTCAGACGCGTGAATTGACCGGCGCTGAAAAATTCTGCCAGGGGGCTGGATGCGCCTGCCTGAAGTACTTCGCCGATATATCGGAATAAAGCGGTTTGACTGACCTGGGTTTCCCAGCAGCCGCGATTGCCGCAGTTACAGAACTCTCCATTCGGGTTCATGGTCATGTGGCCGAATTCTGCGGCGACGCCATTTGCTCCGCGACATAATTTTCCATCGCGTAGCAAGCCACCGCCCAGGCCAATGTTCGCGCTTAAATAAAGCACTTCGTTGTAATTTTGCGCAATTCCAAAATAATACTCACCCAGGGCTGCCATATTGGCTTCATTGTCCACAAAAACGGGGGCGCCGAAATTGGCCTGTTCCAAAATCTGGCGCAGCGGCACATCGCGCCATTTGAGATTTGGCGCAAAGCGCACCGTGCCGGAACTATGATCTACCATGCCAGGCACGCCAACGGCGATGCCCATCAGAGACTTCCCGGCAGGTTGACCTTTTTCAATGCCCTTGCGCAACAGCCCCAATAAGCGTTCCAGAATGGCAGATTGACCCATTTCGGGAGAAATCTCAGCTTTTACCTGCCAGACAACCTCCGGGGCGAAATCGGTCACCATGACTTCGATAAAATCGACCCCGATTTCGCAACCGATCAAAAAACCAGCGCCTGGATTGAGCATCAATTGAGTGGCCGGGCGGCCTGTTCCAGAAGATGTGATTCCCAGTTCCCGCACAAATTCATTTTTGATGAGTTCATTTACCAAATCTGAGACGGTGGCCTTATTTAAGCCGGTTTGAGTGGAAAGCATGGCGCGCGAGATGGGAGCGCGGGTGCGCAAAATATGCATCATCAACGCAAGGTTGATTTGCCGTACCAGGCCCTGATCGCCGGTTCTGTAGTTTTCTCGTTTTTGCATAAAAACCCTTGACAAGCAAAAGCTAATTCGTTACATTTGGGGTGTACTTAGTTTACTGGGGCAACAAACTAAGTCGGATTATAGATAATCTGATAACGAAAGTCAAGCGCTTTTTGTCATTAGCCGTCTTTATTTCTGTTTCCACCCACCCCAAGGAGGCTCTCCATGCCCGACTATTCCCCCACCCCCGTACAAAAATTTACCTTTGGCCTTTGGACCGTTGGCAACCGCGGCGCAGACCCGTTTGGTTCCGCCACCCGTGAGCACAAGACCCCTGCCGAGCTGGTCTATCTGCTCGGCGAAGTTGGCGCGTATGGCGTGAACTTCCATGACAATGATCTGATTCCGATTGATGCCACTCCTGCTGAAGCCGAGGCCATTAAAAAGGATTTTCGTAAGGCCCTTTCGGATACCGGGCTGGTCGTGCCGATGGCAACCACCAACCTGTTCAGCGACCCGATCTTCAAGGATGGCGCTTTTACCAGTAACGATCCCAAAGTCCGCGCTTATGCCCTGCAAAAGACCATGAAAGCGATGGATTTGGGCGTTGAGTTTGGCGCGAAAATCTATGTCTTTTGGGGTGGGCGTGAAGGCACTGAAACAGATTCTAGCAAAAGCGCGGTGGGAGCCATCCAGCGTAGCCGCGAGGCGATGAATTTCTTGTGCGAATATGCCCTAGACCAGAAATATGACCTGAAATTTGCCTTGGAAGCCAAGCCCAATGAACCGCGCGGCGATATTTATAACCCGACTACCGGTCACATGCTGGCCTTTATCGCCACCCTTGATCACCCCGAAATGGTTGGTGTGAACCCTGAAGTGGCCCATGAGCACATGGCCGGCATCAATTTTATGCACGGCGTCGCCCAGGCCTGGGAAGCGGGCAAACTCTTCCACATTGACCTGAATGATCAGTACCCTGGTCGTTACGATCAGGACCTGCGCTTTGGTTCCCGCGATGTCAAGGCTGCTTTCTACCTGGTTAAGTTCTTGGAAGATGTCGAATACGAGGGTTCCCGCCATTTCGACGCGCACGCCTACCGCACCGAAGATTTCTGCGGTGTGAAGGATTTTGCTCGCGGCTGTATGCGCACTTACATGATCTTGAGGGAAAAGGCCGCCCAGTTTAATGCCGACCCTGAAGTGCAATCTATTTTGGCTGAAATCAATGCCGCAGACCCCGCCATGACGCCTTTCTTTGGCAAATACAGCCCCGAAAAAGCCGCCGCCCTCAAGGCTCAACCCTTTGACCGCGCCGCAATCAGCCAGCGTGGGCTGAAGTACGAGCGGCTCGACCAACTCACGATTGATATTCTGACCGGAACGCGATAATTCCGATCACCGTTATCGGGGCGCAGCATTGCTGCGCCCCGATAAAAATCCCGGAGAACCGTTATGTATTTTCTTGGCATTGACAGTTCCACTACCGCCACCAAAGCCTTGCTCATGGATTCTACCGGGCAAGTGCTGGCAGTGGCGGCGGCTGAGTATTCGTTTGAGACACCGCGCCCGCTGTGGAGCGAGCAACATCCCAACCTGTGGTGGGAGGGTACCCAAAAATCCATTCGCGCTGTTCTGACAAAAGCCGGGGTTTCCGGTGACCAGGTGGCCGGGATTGGCCTGACCGGCCAGATGCACGGGCTGGTATTGTTGGACGAAGCCGGTCAGGTGCTGCGCCCAGCAATTTTGTGGAACGACCAGCGTACTCAGGCCCAGTGTGATGAAATTCATCGGATGATTGGGAAAGAGTTATTTATTCAGATTACTGGCAATGTGGCGCTGACCGGTTTCACCGCTCCCAAGATTCTGTGGGTTAAGGACAACGAGCCGGAAATCTACGCCAAAGTGCGGCATATTTTGCTGCCCAAGGATTACGTGCGCTATCGCCTGACCAATTCTTTTGCGATGGATAAAGCCGATGGGGCCGGGACAGTGCTGTTTGACATAAAATCGCGCACCTGGTCGCCCCAGATTTTGCACGCTCTGCGGATTGACCCGGTCTGGATGCCTCCGGTTTACGAAGGGCCGCAAATCACCGGCTATATCAGCCCCGAAGCGGCGGCAGCTACCGGTCTGAAAGCTGGGATTCCTGTTATGGCCGGCGGCGGCGACCAGGCGGCGCAAGCTGTTGGGGTTGGCGCAGTTCAGGAAGGCATCGTGGCGCTGACGCTTGGCACCAGTGGGGTGGTATTCGCCACCGCGAATGACGCTTTCATTGAGCCGCAGGGTCGTTTGCACTCTTTTTGTCATGCCGTGCCTGGCAAATGGCATTTAATGGGCGTGATGCTCTCGGCGGCGGGCAGTTTGCGCTGGTATCGGGATACATTTGCCCCTGGCCTCGGTTTTGATGAATTATTGGCCTCCGCAGCCGAGATTGCTGCGGGTTCTGATGGTTTGCTCTTTTTGCCATATCTCACCGGCGAACGCACGCCACATCCCGATCCACTGGCGCGCGGCGCTTTTGTCGGGTTGACGGTGCGGCATGGGATGGCGCATTGCACCCGCGCTGTACTGGAAGGCGTGGCTTTTGGGTTAAAAGACTCGTTCGAACTGATGAAGTCTTCTGGTTTGGGCAAGATTACGCAAGTGCGGGTTTCGGGCGGAGGCGCGAAGAGTGCGCTGTGGCGTCAGATTTTGGCTGATATTTTTGACTGTGAGTTGGTCACGCTTAATACTACCGAGGGCGCGGCCTATGGCGCGGCGCTACTCGCGGCGGTGGGCGCGGGTGTTTTCAAAGATGTTGAATCGGCCTGTGCGGCGGCGATCACGGTGACGGGGAGTACGCTGCCTGTTGCGGAGCGGGTAAAAGCCTACGAGAAGGTTTATCCGATTTACCGGGAACTCTACCCGGCGCTGACATCCAGCTTCAAGCGAATCCATTCTTTGGCGCTGCCATAATGTTTTTTTGCGATTTTATAGGGCTTGGATTGTGTTGGAAATTTCGGTCAATTGAGTAATTTGCGCGCGCGGTTCAGGTTTGATCTTGGTTGGTTTTTTGGCGTAGCGTGTGTACCAGATGGAAAAAATTCCGATTTGATTTGCGCCTGCTATATCAGTATCCAGCCGATCTCCGACCATTGCTACCTGATTAGGTGGGTAGTTCCAGTGGGTTAGCGCTATTTCGAAGATGCGAGGGTGTGGTTTGCGCCGGCCGCAGGAGGCTGATGTGAGTATGAAGTCGAAATAGAGGGCAATGCCAAACTTGTCTACTAACTGAAAGACATCTTTGTTGTCGCCGGCGTTTGAGACAATGCCCAGTTTTAAGCCGTTGGCACGCAAGGTTGCCAGGGTTTGGTGGGCATCGTCTACCAGGTTCCAATTGGATTGCGAAACCCGGTAACGCGCATCCAGTGCGGCGCGTAGCAAGGCTGGAGGCAGGTTGTTAAACCCTTTTTCTTGAAGAAGGGTTGATAAAACGGTGCTGATGGATGTTTCAATTTGTTGGCTATCGCGTTTGGTGTAGTATTGTTGCAGCCGTGTGATAAATTCCTGGTGAAAGCGGTCATAATCCAACCCCAGGCCATTTCTACAAAGCACATCTACCACGGCGCGGTCGGCGCGGTCGAGCACCGGCGGCCAATCGGCGGCGGGGTGCATTAGGGTGTCTCCCAGGTCAAATAAAATGGCATGAATCATGAGGTAATTATAGCCTGTCATTGACCGGAGTAGACTTTACCAGTCATGGTCGGACGTATGTTTACCAGTC
>DYPU01000066.1 GCA_020719725.1 Anaerolinea sp.
CCTGCGGGGTATCCAACTGCTGAAGCGCACCCTTGTTGATAACAGCGATGCGTGAGGCCATCGTCATGGCTTCGATCTGGTCGTGAGTTACGTAAATGAAGGTGGTCTGCAAACGCTGGTGCAGCTTGCTAATTTCGGAGCGGGTCTGGACGCGGAGTTTTGCATCTAGGTTTGAAAGCGGTTCGTCAAACAGAAAAACTTTTGGGTTGCGGACGATGGCGCGGCCTACTGCAACGCGCTGACGCTGACCACCCGAAAGCTGACGAGGCTTGCGTTCAAGCAATTCCTGGATTCCCAGAATTTCAGCCGCCTCTTGTACACGTTTCTTGATTTCGTCCTTCGGAGTATTGCGGAGCTTGAGGCTGAAGGCCATGTTGTCAAAAACAGACATGTGCGGATAGAGCGCGTATGACTGGAATACCATCGCAATATCGCGGTCCTTGGGCGGGACATCATTAACAACACGGTCACCAATTAAAATTTGTCCACTTGAGATTTCTTCCAACCCCGCGAGCAAACGCAAAGCTGTTGTCTTACCACAACCGGACGGGCCAACGAAAACAAGGAATTCCTTATCTTCAACATGGAAATTCAGGTCGTTCACCGCGCGAACGTTACCGAATTCCTTTACAACATGTGAATAAGTTACACTGGCCATAATCAACCTCCTTCTAGGAATATAGTAACTTCATTATATACCAACTTATCCAATTGGAAACTAGATAAATGTCACATTTTTTACAAGTTTCGCATTAAAATCACACCATGAGCCTCGATGATGTCACCCCCGTTCGCCAACAATACTTGGAAATTAAACGCCAATATCAAAATGCCATCCTTTTCTTCCGACTCGGCGATTTTTACGAAACCTTTGACCAGGATGCCGAAATCATCTCGCGCGAATTGGATATTGTGCTCACCTCGCGCCCAGTCGGCGGCGGCGCGCGCGTGCCTTTGGCCGGAATCCCCTATCACGCCGTCGACAACTATCTGGCGCGGCTCATCGAAAAAGGCTACCATGTCGCCATTGCCGAACAGGTTGGCGAAATGCCCGCCAAAGGCATTTTTCCGCGCCGAGTCGTGCGCGTCGTCACCCCTGGCACACTCATCGACCCCAGCTTGCTGCCCGGCGATTCAAACAACTACCTGGCAGCCATCGTCATTGATGGCGAGCGGGCCGGGGTGGGGTATGTGGACATTTCCACCGGTGAATTTGCCGTTACCGAGCTAACCAGCCCCGACATCCAAACCGCCATACGGGCAGAATTAACCCGCCTGCGCCCCGCCGAAATCATCCACCCCGACAATCAGGTCCTACCTTTGGGAACCCCCGGCCATATCACCCCGTGGGCCGCCTGGCGCTTCGAACCAGGCAAAGCCAACGAAACGCTGCTAAGCCACTTTCGCGTAGCGGCACTCGACGGCTTCGGCCTTAAAGGACAGCCCCTACCCGTGCGCGCTGCCGGGGGTATTTTGTTATACCTGAAAGAAACCGAACCCGCCGCCTTAGACCTGCTAACCAGCCTGCGCGTCTACTCCACCGCCGAGTTTATGACCCTGGATGCGGCCACCCGCCGCAATTTGGAGCTAACCGAAACCCTGCGAGGAGACATTAAAGGCTCTTTGCTAAGCGTGCTCGATAAAACCGTGACCCCCATGGGCAAGCGCCTGATGCGCCAATGGGTTAGCCAACCGCTGCTGGAACTGCCCATCATTGAAATTCGCCAAAAAGGGGTGGCCTATTTCTTTAACCGCTCAATGCCACGCGCCGAATTGCGCGCCGCGCTCAAGCCGCTTGGCGATCTGGAACGACTCACCAATCGCATTTTATCTGGGCACGCCCAACCGCGCGATCTGGTTGGTATGCGCGAGACCTTGCAACAACTCCCCGGTGTTTTGCGCATTCATCAGGATGGAGAACTGGCCCACATCCCCCGCCAGCTTTCACCCTGCCAAGACGAACTGAAGCTGCTGACAATCGCCATCGCCGATGAGCCTCCTGCCACGCTGCAAAACACAGGCATTATCCGCGCAGACTATTCCGCCGAGTTGGACGGAGTGATTGAAGCCTCGCGCCACGCTCGCGAGTGGATCAATAAGCTCGAAGCGGTGGAACGCGAGAAAACCGGCATCAAAACCTTGAAAGTGGGCTACAACAAGGTTTTTGGCTACTATATTGAAATTTCTGCCGGACAAGCTGCCAATGCCCCGGCCCATTACTTACGCAAACAAACCCTGGTCAACGCCGAGCGCTATATTACACCAGAAATGAAAGAATATGAAACCCTGGTGCTCAATGCCGAAGAACGAATCCGCGAAATTGAACAACGACTCTTTAAAGAAATCTGCGCCACGCTAAGCCAATCGGCCCAAAAACTGCTGGGAACCGCCCGCGCCCTGGCCGAACTGGATGGGTTGGCAGCCCTGGCCGAGGCTGCCGCGCTGGGCGGCTATGTCTGCCCGCAGGTAGTGGAAGAGGCCGAATTAGACATCCGCGAGGGGCGTCATCCAGTGGTTGAAAACAGCTTACAAGGGGAACGGTTTGTCCCAAACGACATCGTCTTTGAAAAAGGTGAAATCGTGCGGGTCATTACCGGCCCCAACATGAGCGGTAAATCGACCTATCTGCGTGAAGCCGCCCTGATTGTGTTGATGGCCCAGATGGGCAGTTTTGTCCCGGCTCAGGCGGCGCGAATTGGCCTGACAGACCGCATTTTTACCCGAATCGGCGCACAGGATGAAATTCACGCCGGGCAATCGACCTTTATGGTGGAAATGATCGAGGCGGCCAACATCTTAAATCACGCTACTGCGCGTTCACTCTTAATTTTGGATGAAATTGGGCGCGGAACCAGTACTTATGACGGCGTTTCAATTGCCTGGGCCATGATTGAATATATCCATAATCACCCATACTTGCGCGCCAAAACGCTCTTTGCCACCCATTATCACGAATTGACGCAGTTGGCCGACCTGCTGCCGGGTGTAAGAAACTACAACGTAGCCGTAACCGAGGCTGAGGGGAGCGTGGTCTTTCTGCACAAAATCATCCCAGGCGGGGCCGACCGCTCGTACGGGATTCATGTCGCCCAACTGGCTGGGCTGCCGCGTCCGGTCATCCAACGCGCCAATGAGATTATGCGTGAGTTGGAAAAAAGCTCTGGGCGAGCGGTGAAAATCAACCCGGTGGCGGCGCAGCAAGTGGCGCTTTTTCCAGAGACGAACCCGCTTTTGGATGAGCTAAGGGGGCTGGATATGAACGGGCTTTCACCCATTGAAGCGTTGAACAGGCTGTTTGAATGGCAAAAAAAGTTTCTGAAGTAGGGTAAATGAAGCGTCTTTCTGAAACTGAAATTGCCAAATTGATTGTGTTGCTGGCGGTCTTGTTCGGCGGGTGGCTGCGGTTGATGCCCGTTTTACAGGCCGGATTCCCAATTAATGATGGCGGCATGTTCTATACGATGATTGAAGATTTGGCTGCCAATCATTTCATTTTGCCCAAATTTACTTCTTACAACCTGGTTAATATCCCATACGCTTACCCGCCGCTGGCCTTTTATGTGGGAGCAGCCCTTAAGGTGTTGTTTGGGATTGAAACCCTCCAAATTCTGATGTTTTTGCCAGCCGCCTTGAGCACACTGTCTATTTGGGCTTTTTTTGAGATGGCGCGGCAGTTTTTTAGCGACTCGTGGCCCAAAGCGGCCCTGGCGACGATGGCTTTTGCTTTCTTGCCTCGCAGTTATTCCTGGTTCGTTATGGGCGGCGGCCTGACTCGCAGCCTCGGCCAGGTTTTTCTGCTGCTGATGCTGGCTGCCAGCCTGCGGCTTTATCGGCGCGGTCAAAGGCGTGATATTTGGCTGACGGGGCTTCTGGGTGGGCTGGTCGTCCTCAGTCACCCCGAAGCCAGCATACACGGCATCACAGCCGCAGCCTTGTTCTGGTTCTTTCTGGCGCGCAACCGACAGGGAGTGATAAACAGCCTGAAGGTAGCCGCAATCGTCGGCCTGGTTTCGGCACCCTGGTGGGCCACCATTCTTCTTCAGCATGGCCCGGCTCCGCTGCTAAGCGCCCTGCAAACCGGAGGGCATTCCTTTTATAGTTTTTTTGAGTCAGTGGCTTTTATTTTTGCAGAAGAAAAGCTGGCAAGTGTCATCACGGTGCTGGGCATGGTAGGAATACTGTATCAACTGACGCGCGGCAATTTTTTTCTTAGCGCCTGGCTTGGGCTGCACTTCGTTACCCAACCGCGCAGCGCAAAAGCAGCCGCAATTTATCCGCTGGCGCTCCTGAGCGCAGTGGCCTTGCAGGAGATTATCTTGCCGGTTTTAGAAAAAGGCGCTAAGGTTTCCAGCGCCTGGCTGACGCGCCGGCCCGCCCAGATGGCGGTTTTGGCGCTGATGATTTACGCGCTGCTTTCTGCCACAGTTTACGATCTGGAACTGAGCAACAATCATCTCTCTCCGGCAGGCTACGTAGCCATGCTATGGGTGCGAGAAACTACTCCGACGGCCAGCCAGTTTTTGGTCTTGGAAAGCGAAGTTGACCCGGCGTTGCAAAAATCAGCCGAATGGTTCCCGGCCCTGGCAAAACGCCAGAGCAAGCTGACCCTGCAAGGCCAGGAATGGGTTTTGGGAAATCGCTTTAGCATCAACTTTTATGCTGAAACTCAGCAGTGCCTGTATCAAGAAGCGGGCTGTTTGCAAAAACTGACTTTTGATTATGTTTACCTGGAAAACCAGCAAATTGAGCAACAAAGCAGCCCGTATCCGCTTTTTTACAGCCTGCAACGTTCGGCTGAATATCAGATGGTCTATAAGAATGAAAAAGTAAGTATTTTTCAACGCAAGCTGCTGCCCTGAACCTATTTCCAAGACAATGGAGTGAGTCAAGATGCAAACAAGTGAAGCGATGTCAGGGTTGGCGGTTGAATTAAGTATCGTTTTGCCCTGTCTAAATGAAGAACGAACAGTGGGAACCTGCATCAAAAAAGCCCAGCATTTCCTGGCGCAGAATAGCATATTGGGAGAAGTCATTGTGGCGGATAACGGCAGCAGTGATCAATCAATCGAAATAGCAACCCGCTGCGGAGCCAGAGTTATTCAGGTAGAAGAAAAAGGCTACGGCAGCGCCTTGCGTGGCGGTTTTGCAGCCGCGCAAGGCATCTACATCATCATGGCCGATGCAGATGATAGCTACGATCTAAAAAACTTATTGCCTTTTGTGCAAAAATTACGCGCCGGATACGATCTGGTAATGGGTAATCGCTTCAAAGGTGGTATTGAACCAGGCGCAATGCCCTGGCATCATCGTTACATTGGCAATCCGGTACTCTCCTTCGTCGGAAAATTATTTTTCAGAAGCCCGGCCAATGACTTTCACTGTGGCTTGCGCGGATTTAGGCGGGATGCCATTCAAAAAATGGACTTACAAACAACCGGGATGGAACTTGCCAGCGAGATTGTGATCAAATCATCCATTTTAGGCATGTCTGTTTGCGAAGTTCCCACGATTTTGTCTCCCGATGGGCGTGACCGCCCGCCACATTTGCGCAGCTTTCGCGATGGCTGGCGACATCTGCGCTTTTTGCTGCTCTACAGTCCGGCCTGGCTGTTTCTCTACCCTGGCCTGGTGCTAACAGTGCTGGGAGGCATGTTAAGCATTGCCTTGTTTTTTGGCCCAGTCAACATTGGTTTTCGCTACATCGATTTTCACACTTTTATTGCAGCAGGTTCGCTAATGTATCTGGGGTTAAATCAGCTCTCTTTTGCAGCCATTACGCGCGTTTACGCCTATCAAAGCGGTCTATTACCTCATGAACCTCGCCTGTTCCGCGCGATGCGTTATATAAATCTGGAAAAAGGACTGCTGGCAGGCGCATTCTTGCTGCTGCTGGGGCTGGCGCTGCTGGTCTTCTCCCTTGCGCTTTCATCCAGCTTTGCCCTAATCGGCTTTGATAACAGCGTCCGGCTGGTCTTTGGAGGTTCGCTAGCCCTGGTTAGCGGCGCACAAGTAATTTTTACCAGCTTTGTACTGAGTATATTGGGAATAGCAAAAAAAACACGCTGAAATAATCGCTATTTTTCTTTCAGTGTAACGTAGCCTTTCGACAATCAGCAAACGCTATAAAAGAAGCAGCTCAAAAACAATGACACAACCCTGGCTCTCTGTTCTCATCCCCACCTATAATGGCGCATCTTACCTATCAGCAACGCTGGATTCTATTGTTCTTCAGGACGAGGCTGACATCGAATGCATTATCGTGGATGATGGATCAACAGATGCAACCCTGAAAATTGTCGAATCCTATAAAAACCAACTTCACATTCAAGTTTTACAACACGCAAGACGAGGAAACTGGGTTGCAAGCACCAACGAAGGACTGATTTCTGCCCACGGAGAATATGTCTGTTTCTTACATCAGGATGATATTTGGCTTCAAAACCGAATCAAGCAATTAAAAAAAATTCTACAAAATCATTTAGATGTTGACATTATCCTGCACCCATCCTATTTCATCAACGCTCATAATCAAGTTCTGGGTAATTGGAAATGTCCACTTCCCGCATATCCTAAAGTTATCCAGCCTGACGTAATTCTGGAAAAATTACTGATACAAAATTTTATCGCCATTCCAGCCCCATTATTCAAGCGAAAACTAGCCTTGGAAGTAGGAATGCTGCAAGAATCGCTCTGGTACACAGCCGATTGGGATTTCTGGCTAAAAATAATGAGCAAAAGTAAAGCGATTTATTATCCCCAGCCGCTAACCGGGTTTCGCATTCATCCCGAATCTCAAACCTTGAAACGCAGCAGCCTACCTGACGGTTTTAGAGAACAGATGAAACAGGTAGCTGCAAAACATTTAACAATCTGGGAAGCGCCAGCACGCAAGAAAAAACAGATCGAAAAAATTTCTTTTTTTTCTTGCGAAGTGAATGCATTATTGGCAATTAAATTTCATGGCGCTATCAAAGTAACTTCTTGGAAAATGATCAAATCGTTCATTGGTCTGGGCCCTGTCAACCTATATTTATATGTGCAAAGTTCGCGCATTGTCGAGCGGGTTGTAAGCAGGCTAAAAGCAAATTTATCTCACAAAAGCTAAAACGATGAAAAAAAACTCATTTTTATTTCTTTTTCTAGCCTGGCTGACATTGGCCCTGTTTCTTTTTGTATTTATCAGTCGATTCACTTACTTGCAAGGTTTCATCTGGGCCGGATGGCAAGACTTTTTGAAAACCATGCCCCAGATTACACCCCTAACCTATCTTGCAGATCTCTTCAAGGCCCTGGTTGGTCTCTCTCTCTTTACGCTGGCATCTTTAGGCTTCGGGTTGGGCATCTTGCGCGGACTCAAATTTCAGGCAAGCAAAGTCGGCATGGGAATCACAGCCTTTCTGGTAGGTGAAATCGCCTTCTCCATCCTTTTGCTCACATTACTTAGTCTAGGAGAACTACGCCCGCTCTGGACAAATCTTATTTTACTGGCCGGGCTTGCGTGGGGCGCAAAACCGCTTTGGCGCTACTTCAGGCAAGTCTCCCGTCCAACCTGGCCCAATCAAGCTGTCGAAAAAAGCATACTTGGGCTAATCTTGGCGATCATTACATTCAGTTTATTTTATTCTTCCGCCCGCCTGGGGTACGATGCCGCTGCTGAATATTTTTCTCATGCAAAAATAATGGCCCAAACCGGCCAGCCAATCCTGCTCTACCCTTCCAGCAATTTTGTAGTAAGCGCCCTGCATCCCAGTATTCTATTTACCGCCCTCATCCAACTTTTTGGCGACCAATCCGCTCGGATGCTTTCCTGGGCCAATGGACTAATCATCCTACTAGCAGGTCTGGAAATCGGCAAACAGGTTGGGCTTTCTGCCCGCGCCCGGCTCTACTTTCTAACCCTGATGCTGACATCCACCGCTTTTGTCGATTTGCTTGGCGATGGCAAGGTGGAGTTACTCAGCACGGCACCGCTTGTGGCTGCACTCTACTGGATGCTTATAAATCGAAAAACCGCCACCCGCGGCACTTTCCTGCTAATTGGACTACTGCTAGGCTTTGCAATCATAGCCCGCCCGTATAATATCTTTTTAATACCGTTTTTTACAATTTTATTTTACTCAACCTGGGCAGTAGAAACTATCCGCGCCCAAGGCTGGCAGCCAGGCGCGCGTGCCAGCCTTTCCGTTTTTTGGCTTGCCCCTCCCCTCCTGGCTTTGGGCCTCTTTCACTTATGGCAAAACTGGCTCTGGCTCGGTTCCCCCATCGCTCCGTTAACCTACGCTCAGGCGTTAGATTCGAGCGATTGGCAATGGCAATTCGACCCAGCCATCCTAAATATTTTACGCCTGCTTTATCCCCTCACAGTCACTTTTTTCAACACGCCCCAGAGCCTGGGCAATATTACACCGCTTTTTGTCGGTTTTTTGCCCTTTCTGCTTTCAGCCAGGCTACGCGCCCGGCTGGAACTTTCCTCGGAACTGCGTCAAATTCTTATGCCCGCCCTCGTCACTTTGGCGCTATGGCTGACAGTATTCTTTACCGTTGTAGAAATTCGCTATATCTTCTTCCTGTGGATTATTTTCTTCCTGATTGGAGCGCGGCTGATGGAAACAGCCCTGGACGGGCTAAAGAAATATGATCAAGCCCTGCTACGCTTCTCCTTCATCTTTTTACTTGCTTTCGTTGGTTTGCGAACGCTGATAATTTCACTGGCAACCTATTCCCCAGTCGATTCCAATGGGCAGGCACACTGCTTCGGAACTAATTTCTGCACTTTTCTAGACCCCATCAATCAAACCTCCGCTCTTGGCGAACGCGTGTTTGTCTTAAATGCCTATCGCTACTATCTGCGGCCAGATTTGTTCGCCTGTTCATCCCAAGCCCATGAATATACCCTTCTAAAACTGCTGGTAGCCCAAAACTCCAGCAGTTTTTGGCTGGAACTTTACCGGCAAGGCTACAGCTACATCACCTATGAAAAAAATTTTGCAGAATTTCGTATCCACCTCAATATTTTCCCCGACCCAAGCCAGACCCCAGCCTGGCTAACACTGGAAACCGTCTCCATGTCATCAGACGGTGCTCAAATTGCGTATCACTTGCAAGTTAACAATCCGCCCATCGAAATAAAAAGCACCTGCATCCAAAACAAGGCGGGGCTATGGGAAGTTATTACAAAATAAGCCGTCGTCCATTTAGGCCCTACTCTCGCACATAAATGGGATTACTAAAAATCCAGCCGCGCCGCGCTCCCAGATAATTGAGATAGGCTTCCACACGATAAACCCCCGGTTCGGTGGTAATGTGCGAGTAAGATTCACCACTCTGCCACCGTCGGATCGGGTTACCATCCTTCAACAAGCGACAATCTGCATTCTGGGGCAAATGCACCTGCAAGGTAATGCTGCCTTCTGCTTTAATTTCATCTCCCATCTGGGCTACTTGTTCGCGGGTCTGCGCCGAAAAACGGAAGCCGCGCGTACTGGCAGGCAAATCGTAGCCCACAAAACAATGCCCGGCAGCCAGGGCCTCGTAAACCATACGACTATCTTCTTCCAATTTGCCAGTTAATGGGGTCGGCGTCAGAAGATGGGTATTAATCGTCCTGAAATGCCACTCATACGGGAAAACTGTCAGGCGCAGCGGGCCACGGACGGCCAAAAGGGCGTGCGCGTCAGAACCACCACCAACAACCACCCGGCGGCCTTGCGCCAAAAGCTCATCCCAGCGCGCCAAAAGCGCCGGAGCGGGACCTCGTCCAATAAATTGAGGAAAAAACAAATGAAAAACAGCACTCAAAAAGTTTGGACTGCGGGCTTTTAACTCACTCAATCCATTCCACAATTCCAGGCCGGTCCAATTCTGCACCTGCCAATCGACCCAATCAATGGCAGCCTCTCCAATCGCGGGGCAAGCGACATCGGCTGGAAGCGCCAAAAAAGACAAGCCCCCCGCCCGCCGCACCTGATCGATTAAAAGTTGCGGATCGTAGGCAAACGTCGCCAGCTCGCGCCCGGCATTGAAAACCAGTAAATGATTTTTTTGCGGCCAGCGGGCCTGGTCGTGAACTTCTTCGCCAATCAAGACCAGGCAGCGCCGGTCTCCCTTACGATGATAGGGTTGAACGCCGCGCACCAGAACATTATGATCTGTCACCAACACCACATCCACGCCTGCTTGCAGCGCTGCCGCGGCAATATCCCGGTGCAAACCAGTTCCATCTGAATAGCGGGTGTGCATGTGTAAATTTAGAACCAATTCAGCCATAAAAACCTCGCAGTTGACGATTTGTCGAAATGGCAATTATAATGGAACAGTTAAATTAGAAACGCAAAATTCATCTTGCACCCAAAATCAGTATTTCGAGGTTAAGGATAAAATGGAAACTTTTGTCAATGTTGGTTTAATCATCACTTCCATCGCCCTGATTGCAAGCGTCATCTTGCAAAGCAAAGGCGCGGGACTGGGCGGCCTGACCGGTGCCGATAGTGGTTCCGTCTTCACCGCTCGGCGTGGCATTGAAAAAACCCTGTTTCAGGTCACTATCGCTCTCAGCATCTTGTTTTTCATTCTGGCGATCACCGCTCTGTTTTTGGGCCGCTAAGGCTTACGCTAACAGGATAAGAAAGGCCGCGCGTCTGGCACTGGCCGCAAGGTTGGTACGGAGCACAGGCCTTTCTTTTTGCTTATGAAAAAATTACGCTGGCAAATACTCATCGTCGTCATTACGCTGGTTATCGTAGCTGTCTTGCTGGTTGCACAAGAACCAGGCCAACAAATCTTTGTCCCACAACCAGCGACAGGGGGAGTCTATTCTGAAGGGCTGGTAGGTTCCATCAGCCGCCTCAACCCGCTCCTGGAGCAAAACAACGCCCCCGACCGGGATGTAAATCGTTTAATCTTTAGCAGCCTCGTCCGCTTTGATTCGCGCGGCTTGCCCGTGCCCGACCTGGCCGAATCATGGGGCGTTTCACAAGATGGAACCATTTACAACATTGCCATTCGCCAAAATGCGTTTTGGCATGATGGGCAACCCGTGACCAGCGCCGATGTGCTTTTCACCATCGACTTGATCAAAGATGATTCGTCCTACTTCTCCGCCGATGTGCGGGGGTTATGGAAAAGCGTCGAGATCAAAGAACTCAACGAACGCACTTTGCAATTTTTACTGCCAGAACCGTTTGCGCCATTTCTCGATTATCTAACCTTTGGCATCGTTCCCAAGCACCTGCTCGGCAACCTTCCCGCCGCCGAAATGGCCGCAGCGCCTTTCAACCTGGCTCCCATTGGCAGTGGCCCTTATAAATTCGACCGGCTGGTGGTTGAAAACGGCCAGGTGGCCGGGGTGGAACTAAGCATCTACGAAAACTACTACGGCAGCAAACCTTTTATCGAAAAAGTTGCTTTTCGCTACTTCCCCAATGCTCAAACCGCGCTGGCAGCCTATCGCGAAGGGCAGATTGTAGCAATCAGCGAAGTCTCACTGGATGTACTAAACCAGGCTCTGGCAATCCCCGAACTTTCAATTTACACCGGGCGCTTGCCTGAAATGAGCCTGGTGCTCTTCAACCTAAATAATCCCGAAAAAACCTTCCTGCAAGATGCCAAAGTCCGCAAGGCCATGCTTATGGGACTTAACCGGCAGCGCATCATCGACCGGCTTTTACTTGGGCAGGCCATTATTGCGGATGGGCCAATCTTTCCCAATACCTGGGCCTTTTACGATGGCCTGGAGCGCGTCCGCTACGACCCGGAAGCGGCCACCACCCTGCTCAAAACCAGCGGCTATGGCATTCCAGCCGGAGGCGGCAACGTCCGCGCCGACAAAGATGGCAATTCACTGACGCTGACACTACTACACCCCGACGATGCGCTGCACAGCGCTATTGCCCAAACCCTGTTCGACAATTGGACTCAACTGGGCATTCAGGTCACACTCGAGGCCATGCCCTACGAGCAGCTCGTCAATGAGCGGCTGGTGGCGCGCAATTACGATGCGGCCCTGGTAGATATGAATCTGGCCCGCACTCCCGACCCAGACCCGTATCCATTCTGGCATCAGTCCGAAGCCACAGGTGGACAAAACTACTCACAGTGGGACAATCGCACCGCCAGCGAATATCTGGAGCAGGCCCGCATCAATACCGACTATGCGGTCCGCACCCGGCTCTATCGCAATTTTCAGGTTATTTTTGCAAAGGAACTGCCAGCCTTACCGCTGTATTACCCGGTTTACTCCTACGCAGTGGATCAGCAAGTCCTTGGCGTTCAAATGCCGCCGCTCTTCGATACCAGCGACCGCTTCCTGACTTTCCCGCAATGGTATTTGGTGACACGGCGTTCTCTGGAAGCAACTGAACAAACCTCACCGTAATTTCTAAAGGGCAGACTGACAGTCTGCCCTTTTTAGCCAACCCATGCCCAACGCTGAAACCGACGCCCGATTTATTGAAGAAGCACTGCTCCAATTGCAGGATTATCTGCTATCGGAAGAGCTTTTCTGGCCGATGGGGCTTAACCAGCCCCGTCTGACGCCAGGCGCATTACTCTTGGCGCTGACCCGGCTACAGGCCAGCCAACCAGTCCAGGCAGAGTACTGGCAAAATGCCTTTCAGACGGCCCGCGCTCAACGGCCCAGCGCCTGGAAACAGAAGGCCCTCAAAGAACTGAGAAACCGGCTGCGGCTGTGGAGCGCTTCAATTGGTGAGTGGCGCTCGGCAACAGCCGCCCAACGCGCCGATTACGCGGGCGCGATTCGCAGCCGGGTCATTTTGCAATTGCTGCTGGCCGAAGTGGATGCCCCCGAAGAAAAGGCTCAATTGACTGGGCTGGACCTGTTTCTACAAACAATACTAAAAAAAGGGGAATTTCTTTGGGAAAAAGAAGTCCAGGCCGCTTTTGACGAGCGCCTTTTTTGGTTTTTATACGGCACACTACCCTAACGCCAAGGAGGAATTTGCATGAACGAGCATCTGAACGCCGCGTTGGCCTATGCCCGCGAACATGAGAGTGAGTTTTTGGAGACCTTGAAAGAAGTGGTTGCTTTTGCTTCCATTTCCACGGCTGAAGAATTTCGGCCTGAGATCGAAAAAACTGCCGAATGGGTGGCAAAACGGTTGAAAGCGCTGGGCATGGAACGAGTGGCGATTATGCCAACCGCTGGTCATCCGGTGGTGTATGGCGAGTGGCTGGGTGCGCCCAACCAACCCACCATGCTAATCTATGGGCATTACGATGTCCAACCTGTAGACCCGCTGGAGCTATGGGAAACCGAGCCATTTGTGGCCACGGTGCGCGGTGAAAACTTGTATGCGCGGGGCACATCTGATATGAAGGGCCAGGTTATGGCCTGCCTGAGTGCCATTGAAGCAGTGATCAAAACCGGCAGTCTGCCGATTAACCTGAAATTTTTAATTGAAGGCGAAGAAGAGATTGGTTCACCATCCCTGCCCGCCTGGATTGAAGCCAACAAAGCGCTGCTGCAAGCTGATTTTTGCCTGAACCCAGATGCCGGGATGTTGGGCAAAGACTATCCAACCATTACCTATGGCCTGCGCGGCCTGGCCTCGTTTGAGCTGACAGTTTTTGGCCCACGCCAAGATTTGCACTCAGGAGTGTTCGGCGGAGCCGTTCATAATCCCGCCAAAGCGCTGGCAGAACTACTGGCTGGGATGCACGACGAGAACAATCGCATCACCCTGCCCGGTTTTTATGAGACCGTGCGCCCTCTGGCTGATGACGAACGCGTCAAGTTGGCCGCGCTGCCCGTTACGGATGATTTCTTAAAGCAGCAAACCGGGGTGCCCCAGGTGTGGGGCGAGGCCGGTTATAGCAGCGTGGAACGCGCGGGAGGGCGGCCTACCCTGGAAATTAATGGCATGATTTCTGGCTTTACCGGAGCCGGACAAAAAACCATCATTCCATCCAAAGCAATGGCAAAAATTACCTGCCGCCTGGTTCTAGACCAGCAGCCAGAGCAAATCTACGCGCAATTTCAGCGTTATTTGGAAGAAAAAGCGCCCGCAACCATTCGCTGGGAATTGAAAATGTACGACGGATCGGCTGCGTCCATCTCCAATATTGAACAGCCCGCCGTCAAAGCTCTGGCGCAAGCCATGCAGACGGTTTGGGGCAAAGCGCCATTATATAAACGCGAAGGGGGTTCCGTGCCGGTGGTTGGGATGGTGCAATCCTCGCTTGACATGGAATCGGTGCTAACCGGTTTTGGCCTGCCCGATGACAACTTGCACGCGCCCAACGAGAAAATGCACCTGCCAACCTGGCATCTTGGAATCGAAATGCTCATTCAATTTTTATTCAATTTTTAAAGGTAAAGGAAGAAAAAACAAGTTATGGAAGATCGAATGATCACTTATGGCGGTCAGGCGCTAATTGAAGGCGTACTAATGCGCGGCCAAAAAGCCCTGGCAATTGCAATGCGCGCGCCCAATGGCGAAATTGTGGTTCATACCGAAAAGCTGGCTGGGGTTTATCAATCGCGGATTGCAAAAATCCCATTTTTGCGCGGAGTCATTTTGTTGTGGGATGCGCTAGGGCTGGGCATGAAGGCGCTGACGCTTTCGGCCAATGTCCAAACCGGCGAAGATGAGAAGTTAGAAGGCCCGGCCCTGTATCTGACCATGGCGCTTTCGTTAGGCATCAGCATTGGCTTGTTTTTCCTGGCCCCGTATGGCGTAGGCAAGCTCAGCCAATGGCTTGGGTTAAACGTTTGGGCAGCGGCTGTCGTGGAGGGGATTTTTCGGCTGGCGTTGGTGGTTGGCTACATTTGGGGCATTGGTCAAATGGAAGATATTCGGCGGGTATTCCAATATCACGGCGCGGAGCATAAAACCATCAACGCTTTTGAAGCGGGCGTGGAACTAACTCCTGTAAACGTCGCGAAATTCCCGCTAGAGCATCCACGCTGCGGGACCTCCTTTTTGTTGACACTGGTCATCTTAACCGTGATCATTTTTAGTTTTTTGCATCCGCTGCCAGTACTCTGGCAAATCGTCGGGCGAATCATACTGATTCCGCTGCTGGCGGGTGTAGCGGTTGAGTATATCCGTTGGACAGCCAATCACCTGGATTCGCCGCTGGTACGAACCATCATCCGCCCCAACCTGGCTTTGCAGGGACTGACGACCCGCGAACCCGATCTGGCAATTTTAGAAGTGGCGATTCGCTCATTTAACGAAATGCGTGCAGCAGAAGAACAAACGGTCAGCGCGTAAAAATTCCACAAGTACTTAAAGTAAAAGACTGCCCGTCACCGTTTGGTGATGGGCAGTCTTTTATTACAAAAATTCTCTTACTTATCTTCAGCGATGCTCTTGCCGCTGTACTTCAACGCAACATGACCAGCCGCCAAACGGGCGATCGGCACGCGGAAGGGTGAACAGGAAACGTAGTTGTTACCGATGATGTGGCACCACTCAATTGAGTTGGGATCGCCGCCATGCTCGCCGCAGATGCCCACTTCGAGTTCAGGGCGGGTCTTACGGCCATCGTTGATCGCCATCTGCATCAGGCGGCCAACGCCTTCACGGTCGATGGTTTGGAAGGGGTTCTTTGCCAGGATGCCCTGCTCGATGTAAGTGACCAGGAAAGCGCGTTCGGCGTCATCGCGGGAGTAGCCGAAGGTCATCTGGGTCAGGTCGTTGGTGCCGAAGCTGAAGAACTCTGCCAGACCGGCAATTTCACCGGCTGTGACAGCGGCGCGCGGGATTTCGATCATCGTGCCGAATTTATAATCGAGCTTGGCAACTTTCTTTTCCGCCAAAACCGCCGCAGCGATGCGGACGAGGCGGGGCTGAATCCACTCCAGTTCCTTGACAGTTCCGGTTAGCGGGATCATGACTTCGGGCTTGACGACAATCCCGCGCAGAGCGCAATCGGCGGCGGCTTCAAAAATGGCGCGCACTTGCATTTCAACGATTTCGGGCATGGCGATGGAGAGACGCACACCACGCAGCCCCATCATCGGGTTAGATTCGTGCAAACTACGAATGGAAACGAGCAGGCTTTCCTTTTCGGCCAGGCCCGCAGTCTCACCCTTGACACGCATGGTGATGACTTCTTCGAGCAATTTCTCTTCGTCGGGCATAAACTCATGCAGCGGCGGGTCAATCAGGCGGATAATAACCGGGTAGCCATCCATGGCTTCGAACAAGCCATCAAAATCTTTGCGCTGACTGGGCAGCAGCAGGTCAAGCTGCTTGGTGCGTTCTTCGCCGGTCTTCGCCAAAATCATCTTCTGGACGATGGGCAAACGCTCGGTCTCAAAGAACATGTGCTCGGTGCGGCACAAACCAATTCCAACCGCGCCATAGGAGCGGGCGCGGCGGGCGTCCTTGGGGTAATCGGCATTGGTCCAAACCTGCAAACCACGGCTCTTGCGGCCATCAGGCAAAACGCGAATTTCGTCGCGGGCGGCGATTTCATCAGCCCAATTTAGCAGGGTCAAAAGTTCGGTTTGTTCTTCAATGCTAGGGGCGCTGGTCGGGATTTTGCCAGCGTAAACCTGGCCGGTCGTGCCATCCACAGAAATCCATTCGCCTTCTTTGACAACCTTGTCACCGATGGTCATGACGCGCTTCTCAAGGTCAATTTTGATCGCATTTGCGCCAACAACACAAGGAATACCAAACTGGCGGGCCACAACCGCTGCGTGAGAGGTTGCGCCGCCTTCACTGGTGAGTACACCCTTCGAGGCGATCATGCCATGCACATCATCGGGCTTGGTGAACGGGCGCACCATGATGGTGTCCTGTTT
>DYPU01000067.1 GCA_020719725.1 Anaerolinea sp.
AGGCAGGCAGCATCGATGGCATTCTGGAGGATGTCACCTTTGCCCGCAAGCAGGAGGCCGCGCGCGAAGCGCTGATCGAACGTTTGCAGGCCTCGCTCTTGTTCCTGCATGAACCCATCACCAACCTGGGGCGCGATGTGCTCATCTGCGAGATGAACATCAGTGTTGGGCAGCTCTCGCGCCTGATGACGGAACGCAACGTCACGGCGGCGCTGGTCGCCAGTGAAAGCGCATCCATTATCGGCATTGTCACCGACCATGACCTGCGCGCCCGCGTCCTGGCCGAAAATATCCCGCTCAGTGCGCCGATCCAAACCATCATGAGCGCTCCGCTGACCAAAATCTCGGAACAGGCGCTGATTTACGAAGCCCTGCTGCGGATGGAGGAAAAAGGCGTGCGGCATCTGGCCGTGCAGGATCGGGATGGCCAGATTGTCAGCGTGATTGACAACCAAGCCCTGATTCAGTTCCAGCGCTATGGCCCGATTGTGCTGACGCGTGAGATTTCGCGCGCCGCCACGCCTGAGGAAGTTGCCCACCACGCCGAGCGCACGCCTCCGCTGGTCAAAACCCTGCTCGATAGTTCCGCCCGCCCCCGGCATGTGACCAACATGCTGGCTTCCATCTGTGATGCGACCACCGAGCGGTTGGTGCAGTTGGCGATTGACGAATTGGGCGCGCCCCCGGCTGATTTTGCCTTTATTGCCATGGGCAGCCAGGGACGCCAGGAGCAAACCCTGGTCACCGATCAAGATAACGGGATCATTTACGCGCCCTTGGCGGAGTCTGTCCCGGAGCAAGTGAATGAATATTTTCTGCGCCTGGGCGAGCGGGTTTGCAACGGCTTGAACCGCGCCGGATACCCGTTCTGTCGCGGCGGGGTGATGGCGGGGAACCTGCGCTGGTGCCGCTCGCTGTCCGATTGGATTTCCGGTTTCGAAGAGTGGATTCACAAATCCGAGCCACAGGAAATCATCGACCTGAGCATTTTCTTTGACTTTCGCACCGTCTACGGGGCTGCCGACTTGACGCATGAACTGCGCCGCGTCATTCACACCACCCTGGCAGATGAACCGGCTTTTTTTCATCACTTTGCCCAAAACGCGCTGCTGTTCAAGCCGCCTTTCCGCCTGCTGGGAGGTCTCTACCTGAGCGGCGGGGCCACCGATACCCTGTCGGGCACGCGGCACGCCGGGGAAATCAACCTGAAAGACGCCATGATGCCGATGGTCAGTTTTGCGCGCCTGTACGCCTTGCGCCACCAGATTAACCAGACTCAGACCCTCGAACGCATCGAAGCCCTGACCGAGCGCGGTATTATCCTGCCCGCCAGCCGCGATGAAATCATCGCCGCCTACGACTTCCTGATGCAGTTACGCTTGCAAAACCAGATCACCGCTCTCCAGGCCGGGCGCAAGCCTTCGAACATTGTCCAGCCCGGCAAATTGGGCTACATCCAGCAGGAACTGCTTAAACAAGCCTTCGCCCAAATCGCGGCGGTGCAGAAGAAAATCAGTTACGATTTTCTGGGCGGGGTGTGAGTAAGGTGAGAATGCTCTGGTTTGCAATAAAAAATAAACATTTGCCTGTGGTTTGCGTTATACTGATTTTATGGTGAACCCCTTTTTTGCCAATAAGTTCGAACAAGCCGTCAAAGAACAAGGCTGTCCATTGTGCTTTATGCGCCAACAGGCCGAAGCCAAATATATCCGCTCCATCATCGCCGACCATGTCACCGACCCTGCCAGCCGGGTTCACATCATCAACTCACTGGGATACTGTCCGCGCCACTCCTGGCAAATTTCCGAAGTTGAAAAACAACAAGATGGCGAATCGCTCGGCACAGGCATCATCTATGAGCATCTCACAAAAGTCATTCTAGAGCGATTGGAAGACCTGCGCCGCTACCCAAAAACGCTCGCCCACACCAATCCCCTCGCCAAACGCATCGAACAATTTCTGCCCGCCCGCCGCCCGTCGGCCCCATTACGGACCGAAACGCCATGCCGGGTCTGCGTTATGGGCGCAGAGTCAGACGATTCGTATGTGCGCTGGCTGCTTGAAGGCCTGGCAGACCCAGAACATGACGAAACCCGCCAACTCTACCAAAAATCCAATCGATTGTGTTTCGACCATCTACGCCAATCTCTTGATAAAGCCGTTCCGAACAGCGCCCCGGGACTGGAATTTTTACTCGAAGATACCCTGGTCACATTAAAAAACCTCGATACCGACTTGCGCGGCCATATTGCCAAATATGATTGGGACAAAAAAAGCACCCCGCGCAGCGCTGCCGAACAATTTTCATGGTTGCGCGCCATCTACTTCTTTGCAGGCCGCCGCGAAAAAGACAATCCCAAACCCGATTTTAGTTCACCCGACTGATTCCATAGCCAAGCGCGAGTCCAATCCTTTTCATGGATAAAAAACAAACGCTAATCTCAAGTTCCGACCCAAACTTTCTCCCAGCCACTCCATTAAGCAGAAAGAAGCGCGATAGGCTATCGCGCTTCTTTCTGCTTAATGCCCTTCCTTCGCCCGCAGATTGACCGTTGACAAACTAGAATAAATGTTCTATATTTAGCTTGGCCACACAAAAAACATCCGTATGGCACAAAGGAGCAAATTGCCATGAATAAATCCTTACCCATCCAGTTTCTATCCACTTTTCAAAGCCTAAGCAAACGACGCGGCGCATTATTTGGCATCATTCTACTGCTGGCATTGCTGGCTTTTGAAGTCTTCAACTATACAACCACCGACTTTGCCTTAACCGACGTGCTCGGCAACAACCTCAAATTTTTAGGGATTCGCTGGGCAACCATCCTTTCAATCGCATTTTGCGCCATCGATTTTGCCGGAATCGCGCGTCTGTTTACCCCAGAACAGGGCCGAGACGAGCCTGCCGAAGTTTGGTATCTGTTTGCAGCCTGGGTATTGGCCGCGGGCATGAACGCCACTCTCACTTGGTGGGGCGTCGCAGTCGCCATCAACGGTCACACCGCGCAAGGAACGGCCATCATTGGACCAGAAACCATGAACAAGGCGGTCCCGGTTTTTGTGGCGATGATGGTCTGGCTGATACGGATTCTAATTATTGGGACTTTTTCCATGGCCGGAGAACGCATCTTCTCGATAGATGCCGCTCATCTCAACCGTGCGCCTGCCAACCGTTACGAAGCGCCTCGGCCTGTGACAACCGCAAACACTCCCGTGACGCCACGTCCAATGCCACGGCCTGAACCAGCCGCAGCCGCCCACACCCGCAATGAACCCAGTTACCACCCGGTAGGTATGGCCGCCAAATCTCGTGAGGAAGAAAAAGTAACCTGGCGTTAGGGCTGAATAAAAATAAAAGACCTTTCTGTTTCCAGAAAGGTCTTTTATTTTTATGAAAATTATCCAACCCCAGCAGGTTCGGTAGTTTCCGCTTGGGCTTTCCCTTGCACAAATTTTAAAATATCATGCACAAAGTTGGAGCCGCGACTGGCAATTACACCGGTTAACACTGAACCGAGGTAAGGGACAGCCACGACAAAGCCAAGTTCTGCAAATAAATCCACGTTGGTGACAACGCATACCAAAATACCAACAACAATGGAGATAACTTTGTCTCTGTTCCAGCCATTCTCTTTGTCGTAAATTGGTTTTAAGGCTTGGATAAGCGCCTCGACCAGAAATGCGACCAGGGCCAGATGGGTAAAATCGAGCATTGTGTCCATAAAAGGCTCTCCTTTTGATTTCAGATAAAACTATTGTACAAGAAATTTGCTGTTACGCGCAACCTGTTTCTAAAGTCAATCGGCCCAGGCACTCTGACCATGCCTTAGAACATAAAAACTACGGGGTGAAGGTCTGGCGCTTTCGTAGACAAAATCTGTCACCAAATAGCCCTGAGCGAAACAGGTTTGAAAAACATCTCGGCTAAAATTACGCCAACTTAGCGCCAGGGAAAAATCCTGGGCTTTGAGACGCACAAAATTCGATGGAATTTCTGCCAGGAGGATGGCGGCTTGGGGGGCTGAAAAATGAGACGGGTGGCGAAGGCAAAGAGCGGGCTTGGAACTGATCTGGTATAAACTCTGAGCCGAAGCCCCGGCATAATGCTCCCAGCCCAGCTTTGGGCAGGGCTTCTTCCCCAATTTCCGTTCAACCCGGACACTATTGACCCACCAATCGACTTGAAAACGGTCTGAGGCCAGCCCGGCGTTTAAGTCATCCCGCATATCGCCATACAGGTTGGGTAAGTAGGTATTACAAACCGCGCCCAGGCGAAAAATATTCAGGTAGGCATTGCGACTAAGCAGCGGGTCATAAGTCCAGGTGACAAGTTCCAGGTTTTGCTGACGCACCATTTGCCATTGAGCGCGTTTAAGCGCAAAACCAATGCCCGCATCGCGGAACCTGGGATGAACTCCGAGTTCGTGGGAGCAGTGTTTGGGGCGAGGCTCGTCTGAAACCTGGTAAAGCCCGACGAATCCAACCGAAATTCCCACCATTTCTTCTCCGGCATAAGCGCCAAGCACCAGTCCACCGTTATGGGCAAAGGTCAGCAAGACATGCGCGGGAACGATATCGGTTTCGGAACCCGGCCAAATCAGTCGTTGCAGCGCCTCCACCTGGGCCATTTCGGCGGGGGTTTCGAGAGTCTGAATTTCGATCATGGACGTTTATAAAATGTTTTTAGCGCATCTTTGCGCCAATCGATGGCTTTCAGGTGTTCAAGGCGGTAAGTAAAGCGGGCCGGGATAAAGCCAAAAACGCGCGAGATGGTATCGGTGGGGCAATTGCGATTATAGCCAAAATAATCCACCCAAAAAGTGGAAAAAGGGAAGTTAGGAATCAGACTTTGCATGGCGACCGTGAGATTGCGTAAATAAGGCAAGCCAAGCGGCACAATGAATGGTTTTTTGTGAATAACGCTCAAAATAATTTCGAGCGCCTGACGAAACGAGAAGTATTCCGCACCACCCACTTCGTAGGTCTGATTTTCCATCTCTGGGTTATCAAGTGACCAGAGCAGGCAAGTGACCAGGTCTTCCACCCACAACGGTTGAATGATGCCTTCGCCCTGCCCAGGCATAAACAGCACCGGGTAAAGCGCAGCCAACCGGGCAATGGAGGTAGTAAAGTGGTCTTCCGGCCCATATAGAAGCGCTGACCGAAAAATAGTGTACGGAATACCACTTTTACGAATGTGCTCTTCAGCAACCCCTTTCATCTTTAGCACCGGGTAAAACGAGGCGCGGTCTGCGCCAAGATGACTGACATAGAAAAAGCGTTTAATACGCGCTTGCCCAGCCGCCCGCACCAAGTTGGCAGTACCGCGCGCATCCGTCTCCAGAATACTGCCACGCGGCCCCTCATGTTCGGCCCCCGCCAGATGATAAATCACATCCACCCCGCGCAATGCAGCCCGTAGGCCGCGCTCGTCATTCAGCGCAGCCACCGCCACTTCCACAGCCACCCCGCGCGGCAAAGCCGGAGTACGCGGCGAAGGCCGAATCAGCGTCCGCACCGTCTGACCAGTTCCAGCCAGTTGACGAATCAGGGCGCGGCCCAAAAAACCAGTACCACCAGTCACCAAAATCATGGCAAAGATTATACCCGTTCCTGCAAGACCGGTTTATCCCTTAAGGCTGGCACAATTCTTGCAACATACTCATTACCCACTTCACATTTTTTCTACGAGGAAACCATGATCAATCAGCCCACCGCCAGCAAAACCGCTTCCCACCCCATCCCAAAAGATTGGCGCATCGAAACCCTACGGCCTTTTGTGAAGAAATTTCAACAAACCCCGCGGCCCTTGCTTTTCGATCTGGAAGAAGAACAAACACAATCACTTTTGGATACAGAACCAAAAGACGGAAAAACGCCCCAAACCAACCAGGGAACCCTATGAAAAAACTAACTTCAATTGCATGCGCCTTGCTACTTTTTTCGGTGCTATTCCCGCCGCGCCCGGCCCTGGCCGCCCACGGCACACCCGACTCGCCCCATTTTGGCTACGGCGTCCGCATCGACGTCAATGGCCCATACGCGCAAGATGCCTTGCATCAGGCCTCCGTTATGGGTCTAAATTGGGTTGCGCTGGATTTTGACTGGAATGCCGTTTGGCCCCAGCCAGCCGCAGGACACGAATCGACCCCGTTTGGACGCGCCGCGCATCTTGCCAACAGCCTCGGCCTGAACCTTGTTTTCTCCATTTCAAATCCACCCGCCTGGGCCATGACTACGCTTGGGCCGCATCCTGATTTGACAGCGGCCCTGTTGGTTGATTTAAAGCGCAGTTACCCTCATCTTCAGGCGGTAGAATTGTACCCACGCTCCAATACCCGCGCAGGTTGGGGCGCAGCGCCAGATGCCAGGCAATACACCACTCTTTTTGAAACCGCGCAAAATCGAATTGGAAAAGAGGGCTTGTCGCTCTATCTGTTGGCGGGCGGCCTAACCAATCGGCCCGCCATAAAAGGCGATATTGTAGACACTGTTTTTTTGCAATCTCTGTACGATGCAGGCCTATCTCCCGCAATAATCAGCCTGAACCTGGATGAGTTACGCGGGGATGTCCTTGCGGAACCAGCCCAGGATCATCTACGGCATCTGGAACAACTGCGCAAAGTAATGCACACCAATGGCGCTTCCGCCGATTTGCTATGGGTCAGCGGACTAACCATCCCCGGTGAGGTTTCACTGCAAGGCCAGCAAGCCGAAAGCAAATGGCTCACAGCAGCCTATCAGACACTGCGCTCCCAGCTTTATCTCGGTTCAGCCCTCTATCAATGCTACAACCCATCAACCATACTTGTTTCGCAATCCTGCTTGATACAAACCGATGGTTCCGAACATCCATTTTTGGCGCAATTACGAATTCTCATTGGGAAAAACTAAACTCAAATAGTCGTTTTATGTTCTTGAATTGACTTAAGATGTTGCACAAGATGCGCAAGGCTGCGCTCGGCCCAGGACTGCATCGCAAATTCACCATAAACCTCGTGCCGAGAGAGACGACTCCAGGCTTCAGGAGGCAGCGTTTCGAGCCAACCAACCAGTTCCAGCACATTGGCACTAAATTCGCCCAAAATTTTTTCCAAAGATTCGTCGGGGGCATATTGGCCGTGAAGCCAGGCGTCACTCTCAAAATTTTGAAAAACCGAGTGCTCTTCACCCACCGAGCGCCGCAAACGCGCTCCATATACCATCTCATTAACGTCCCGCACATGGGCAGCAATTTGATGAAGATTCCAGCCATCCAGATTAAGCGGGTCAAAACCTGTTTGCGCCTCCCGGCAAAGAGTACAGAATTCTTGCGAAGCCGAAATCATTTTTGCCAGCAAGCGCGCGCGATAATCGTATAGTTCTTTGTGATCAGACACAACCACCTCCCGCTGAACAAACTTGCAAAATAGAACCACTTGGAATTTGATGTGAGCCGCACAGCGCCAAAACAGCCTGGCTGGCGCTGGAAAAAATCGGTTCCAGCAAAGCCAGGCGGCCCAAGCCGCAGTCCAAGCCAAAGACCTGAATATTGTGCCGGGCCAACTCTACGGCAGAATATTGGGTGATGCCAGCCAGCGCCAAACGGCTGGCAAGGTAGGCCGAACGCGCCGATTCCGTTATATTCGTCGATCCAAGCAGGTTGATCATCAGCCCGCCATTCTGTTCGCGCATTATTCTGCCAACAGATTGCATGGTCAAGAACGATCCAATCGCATTCACCTCGAAAGCGCGATGCAAATCCCACTCATCCATCTCCAATAAATAGGCTGGCGGCTCCACGTTAGCGCTATTAATGAGCAGGTCAATCCGGCCAAAATCAGCAAGAATGCTGTTGACCAAAGCCTGTACTGCCACTTTTTTGGCAATATCGTGTAAGTAAACCCGCGCCTGGCCGACGTTGCGCTGTTCAATTTCCAGCGCAACGGATTCGACGTTAACTGGGGAAATGTCATTGGCCGCAATGATAGCCCCTTGCGCCGCCAGGCTCAAGGCCAGGTCGCGGCCATTTCCCCGCCCGGCCCCCGTAATCAAAACCACTTTCTCGCACAAATTCTGCATTTTTATGTTCCTATTCCCCAACGCAAAACGGAATTTCGCTGGAATTACTGTGCGCGTTTAAGCGCAACCCAAGATAAGGCGACGGATCAAACGTGTTGTTAATGTCCAACTCGTTCAAAAACTGACCAGAACCATTATCTTTGACAACCGAAAAATGCAAATGAACCCCAACCGGATTGGCTGGGTCTCCTGAATAGTTGCCCTGGTATCCCAGCAAAGTTCCGGTTTCGATATAAACTTCTAATGTGCCTGGCGGAAAAGCCTCAACAATATAGGATTTACCGTTGGCATCTGCCATGTGAGTGTAATAAGTCCAAATCTGGCGGCCTGGGCTGAGCGGGTCATTGGGAATACGCACGATGACCGATGATTTCCAATCCGATTGGCGGGTCAGATAGCCAGAATAAGCAGCGTAAACGGGAGTCAGCCCCACGTCGGTTCCGGCAAAGATATCGATGCCCTGGTGGCGATGTCCGGGCCGAAAAGAATCGTCCCAAATAAAGCCGACCAGCCCGTTGGATGGGAACGTAAACGGCGCACCCCGACAGGTTATCCCCGCTTTCATCACCAGCCCCGCCTGAGATTGCGGATCACCTAAAAAAGCCCAAACATACTGTCCGCGCTCGCCGCTGGAGCGCATGGTGCGGTATAGATAAACGCCCAATCCGGCAAGTGCGCCAATGATGAGAAGTAAAATCAATTTTCGAAGTTGCATACGGCTGATTATACCCGCTGGAGTTTGGCAGGGATTGTCCACTAACCGGTTTGAAAGTGGAAGGACGCGCTGGCGGGCGTCTTTGGCTTTAATCAGGTAAAATACCGTCTATCCTGTTTCGGAGAAACTTGCTGTGCCTAAATTTTTATCTTTGCTGATGATTTTTGCCTTGCTGGTGTCTTGCGCCCCAGCCACAGAGGCCCCTTCCAACCCTGACGCCTCCCCCGAACCCAGCCGCACGCCGCGTCCAACTGCCGGGCCAACGCCAACCCAGCCTGCGCCTTTGGCAATTTTATTGATTCCGGCAGATTTGAATCAAGAAATCTCGCAATCTTACCAGGTCGCCGTGTATGATTTGGCGCAACAAGCCGGGTTGCGATTTCAGGTGCGCAATACGCTTTCGCTGGAAGACCTATCTTATGAACCAAATCTAAAAGTGGTCATTGCCCTGCCACCTGATCCAGGCTTTGCGGCGCTGGCCGCTGCCGCGCCCCAAGCTCAGTTTTTAGCAGTCAACATCCCTAATATCCAGCCAGGCGCTAATGTTAGCGTGTTGGGTGGAGAAGGCATTCGAACAGACCATCAGGCTTTTATGGCCGGGTATATTAGCACGCTCATTACCGAAGATTTTTACCAGACTGGCGCAATTTTACGCAAAGACACCCCAGAATCAGCCACCATTCAAACCGCGTTTGAGGCTGGTCGAACTTTTTATTGTGGTATTTGCCGGCCCATCGACTGGTATAACCCATTTGAATACCCGGCTTTTATCGAAATTCTGCCAGACGCAAAAGAAAGCG
Source organism: Anaerolinea sp. (assembly GCA_020719725.1). Classification (GTDB taxonomy): domain Bacteria; phylum Chloroflexota; class Anaerolineae; order Anaerolineales; family Villigracilaceae; genus UBA8950. The sequence continues at coordinate 9,577 of DYPU01000067.1, forward strand.
AATATCCGGCTTATGCCGATGTGTTAATTTTACAAAAAAAGGTGAGCACCGTGTTCGTCCAGGCCGGGCTAGATACCCCGGAACTCCTTGAATACCTGACAACGGTTGGAGTGCTCATGATTGGCACAAAAACACCCCATAAGCCATTAAGTAGCTGGGTGGTGACGTTACAGCCAAACTACCTTCAGGCCACAATTAGCGCCTGGCCCGCCTTGCTGGAGGGACGCGGCGGCACTTCGTTCCCGGCTCCGCTTACGTTTACCGATATAAACGATGAAATTTTCAGCCCAGGCAAGCAGCGGCTGGCCGAGCAAACCATGCAAGAACTATTTGAGGGCTATATTTTTACAGGCATCGAGCCGTAATCTTTTTAGAGAACATGAACAAGAATGGGCAAAATTACTTTACAAATACGAGACGTTTCAGGCTGGACAATGTTTATTTTTGGTGCCTTGGCCCTGGCCCTGGGGCTGGCCGATTTTAGGGATACAACCATTGGCAAAGATCTGTGGATGTTATGCAAGCCAGTTCCATAAAAACCAAGAGCTATGTCTATAAAACAGCAGTCCTGGGCGTCACCGGAACCAAGCGAATTTTAGCCAATAGGTTAATGAACCTAACCGGACAAAAATTGGTCATTTTGAAGATGAATCAGCCGCCAAAGAATGGCTGTTTAGAGATTAATTTTTGATTAATTTCTCTTGACGAATCGAAATACGGCGTGATAAACTACAATCCGTAGCAGTAAAAATCTTACAAGAAAGGAGGCGCACGTTCATGGCAATCTTCAATATCAACCCTAAATCTCAGTGCCCTATCACCAGTTTTGGCGGTGGAGTTGCTGTCGATTCTAGCAGTGCGCCTGCTTCCAGGTAAGTTACGCGAAATTTCTCGTAAACACCAGCCACGGCGCACACGCTCGTGGCTTTTTTGTTGGTCTTGGACAAAATCAAGGCGGCCATGGGCAAAACCCGTGGCCGTTTTTTTAACCCTAAGCCCAATCTCTCCGATCATTGGCAATAGTGAAAGAAAACCAAAATCTTCTGATTTTGGAGTCCGTTTTAGCAAGGAGCAAGGATGAATATTTCAACTTCTTTATACACTGGCAAACTCGTCCGCCTGACGCGCATCGAGATGGACAAAGACCCCGCAACGCTGGCGGAATGGTCAAAAGATGCAGCCCTCGCACGGATGTTGGATCAAACCCCGGCGCGGCCACTGGCCCCAGAGCAGATAAAAAAACGACTGGAGAAGATCGAAAAAGGCATGGACGAAGACCACGATCTGTTTCATTTTCATATTCGACTGCTCGAAGAAGAAAAGCTGGTCGGGTGGGGCAAAATCTATTGGATTTTGTGGCCCTCGCAGATTGCAAACATTGAACTGGCGATTGGTCCTTCGGAACAAGGTCAGGGCTACGGCGCGGATGCGTTCCGCCTGCTTTTACGGTTGGCATTCACCGAGTTGAATCTAAACCGTTTGGCGGCTTCACTGCCCGAGTACAACATTCGAGGCATTAATTTTGTAAAAAAGTTTGGTTTTAGCGAGGAAGTGCGCCGCCGCGAGGTGATTTTGCGCGATGGCCGCCGCTGGGATAGCCTGCTTTTTGGCCTGTTACATTCTGAGTGGATTTCGAACCAAGGGAGCATGAACCATGAATAATGATATTTTCCGTGGCAAGCTGGTGCGCTTGAGCGCAGAAAACCCGGAAACCTACGCTGAACATTTTTCGCGCTGGTGGCATGATAGTGAGTATGGCCGCCTGCTTGATCTGGCTCCGGCTCAGTTGTATTCGCCAAAGCGAACCAAAGAATGGCTCGAAAAGGAACTGGAGAAAGACCCGCCCGAAATGTGGCTGTTTGGCATTCGCGCCCAGGACGGGGATAAATTGATCGGCTTTGTCGATTTGAGCGGCGCGACAGCTCATGGTGATACCTTTGTGGGAATTGGCATTGGCGAACGGGATTACTGGGGCCGGGGCTACGGAACCGAGGCGATGAAGTTGGTGTTGCGATTTGCTTTTTTGGAACTGGGCCTGCACCGGGTCTCGCTGGATGTGTTTGAGTACAACCCGCGCGGAGTCAAATCTTACGAAAAAGCCGGTTTCCGCCATGAGGGCCGGGCGCGCGAGATGATTTTACGAGATGGCAAGCGCTTTGATGTGCTCTTTATGGGCGTTCTACGCGAGGACTGGTTGAAACAGTTCGGCGCAGAATATGACCTGATACCCAACATCGCCTGATGTTGAAAAACGAAACCCGGCTGCAAATCTTCCAGCTTTTCGCCCCTAAAAAAACGAGGAAAAATGGCAACAACTGCACCTGAGAAGAAACAATCCTTGCTAACGCCTTTGCTTTTGCTATTTATGTTTGCCATGATTCTCGCCAATCTAGGCGGAAATATGTATGGCCCGCTTGAATCGCTCTATCTCAAAGAATTGGGCGCAAGTATTGGGCAAATTGGACTGTTTTTTACCCTGGCGAGCCTGGCTCCATTGATTTTGCAAATTTTAGGCGGCTGGATGTCTGATTCGATCGGGCGGCTAAAAGCAATTGCGCTGGGCAGCCTATTCGGCACAGCCGCTCAGATTATCCTGGTGCTTTCTGGCTCGTGGGGGTGGGTGCTGTTTTCAAGCGTGGTAGGCGCAGTGTCACGCTCGCTGGTTGGCCCAAGTTTTGACGCTTTTATCGCTGAAAATTCAGCCGAGCATAACCGGGCGCGCGTTTTTGGGGTGACGCAAACCTTATTTGGCGTGGTTTCAGTCATTGGGCCTCCGCTGGGCGGCTGGATTGTGCAAAATTTCAACTTTAAAGCTATGTTGATTGTTTCTGCCGGGCTATACATCATCGCTACCATCATCCGCCTGGGCATGGCGCGCCGCACCGGGCCGGAACACAGCCCACACACAGCCACACCGCTAACTTTAGCCGGACTGAAGGCCAACCTGACAACAATGTTCGGCCTGATTTTCTCTGGCGGAGTCATCACCTGGATCATGCTGACCGATGGGGTACGCGACATTTCTTTTGCCATCTCGTTCAACTTCATGGGTTTGTATATGGAACAGGTGGCCCAAATGAACTTTGAACAAATTGGCTGGAGCAATGGCATTTTTGGCCTATTTATGATGCTTTTCATGATTCCTGGCGGCTGGCTTTCAGACAAAACCAGTGAACGGGTCGGAATCGCAACTGGTTTTTTGGTGATGTCCTTTGCCATTGGCATGATCGCCGTTTTGCCGCCCGCCAGTCCATTTTGGGCCTATGCAATCGGCTGGGCCTTGGCCGGAACTGGTGTGGCGCTGGTGGCCCCGGCTTATCAGTCGTTGATTAGCAAGGCTGTACCTGCCCACTTACGCGGAACCGCTTTTGGGCTGTTTAGCACCAGCCTGGGGTTGGTCTCGCTACCCGCGCCCATGATTGGCGGCTGGCTCTGGGAAAATGTCAGCCCCCAATTTCCGTTTGCAATCACGGCGGCTGTTTCGTTGCTGTCCATTATCCCGGTCTGGCTCAAGTTCAAAATTAGCAAACCGCCAACAGAACAATAAACTGTACCGCTCTTATTTTTACGACTCTGCCGCTTCTGACCTGAAATCCTGTCGGGGCAACCCGACCAAACAAAAACGAGCAGAATTTTTAGACAACAAGGAAAAACAATGTTAACCCAGCCAGAAAAAACCCTTTTATCTGAATCGCCCAACCTCCCTGGCCTGACCTTTCGCGGTTTTGCCGGAGAAAGCGACTACCCTAAAATGCTGGCCGTGATCGAGGCCAGCAAACACGCCGACAAAATAGAACGAAGCGAAACCGTTGACGATCTCCGACGCAATTACGACCACCTGACCCACTGCGATCCCTATACCGACATGCTCTTTGCCGAGATGAACGGTGAAGTGATTGGCTACAACCGCGTTTGGTGGGAAAAACAAGAGGATGGCGTCCTGCTTTACAACGTGATCGGCTTCCTGCACCCAGACTGGCGGCGCAAGCGCATCGGCACAACCATGCTCCAACACGCTGAGGCGCGCCTGCGTCAGATTGCTGCCCGGCACGAATCCCCAGGCCAGAAATTTTTCCAGTTCTGGGCCAATGACAGCGAGCAGGCTTTGCTGGGGCTGATTGAAAGCCAGGGCTACCAGCCTGCGCGCTATTTCTTCGAGATGACCCGCAACATCAACGAACCGCTGCCTGAAGCGCCACTACCGCCCGGGTTAGAAATCCGCCCGGTAACCGCAGCGCATTACCGTCCCATTTTCGAGGCATCCAATGAGGCCTTCCGCGATCACTGGGGCTTTGTAGAGCGGACTTTTGAAGAAGACTTTCCAAGCTGGATGGAAGACCCCGATTTCAACCCGGCGCTGTGGAAAGTGGCCTGGGATGGCGATCAAGTTGCCGGGATGGTGCAAAATTTTGTCAACGCTGGAGAAAATAACGAATACAACCGCAAGCGCGGCTACACCGAAGGCATTTCCGTCCGCCGCCCGTGGCGAAAACTGGGGCTGGCCCGCTCGTTACTCGTCCAAAGTATCACCATGTTCAAAGAAATGGGCATGACCGAAACCGCCCTGGGCGTGGACGCCGAAAACCTGAGCGGCGCACTAAGGCTCTATCTGTCGGTTGGCTACAAAGAAGTCAAACGCAGCATGAACTACCGTAAACCCCTGGATTATGTGGAAAGGAAAACCCGATGAACACCACAATCACCCTTGAGAAAACAGCCCAACTTCCTGACGGATTCAACCTCCGCCCAGGCACACTGGACGACTGTCAGATTTGTTTTGATCTGTTCAATACCGCCGCCATGCACGTCACCGGCGAACTCGACATTGCAGACCCAGACGTGCTGCGTAATGACTGGAACGACCCCAAGTTCAACATGGCGCAAAGTACCCGCCTGGTTTTTGCCAAAGATGGCCGCCTGGCTGGTTATATAGAAATTTGGGACACTGGCACGCCACCCGTCCATCCCTGGATTTGGACTTGCATTCATCCCGATTTTTACGGGCAGGGCATTGGCAGCGCGCTGATGGATTGGGTCGAAGTTCGCGCCACCCAAGCCCTGGAGCGCGTCCCAGCTGGCATTCGCTTTGCGCCGCTGACAGGATTCCCAACCCAAAATAAACGCGCCCGCGCCATTGTCGAAGCACGTGGATTTAAATACGTCCGCTCGTTCTATCGCATGGAAATCCAGTTCGACAGCCCGCCCGAAACACCGCCCGCGCCACAAGGCATCATCATCCGCCCGTATAACCCTGAAACCGAATTGGAAGCAGTGGTGCATACGATGACCGATTCGTTCCGCGACCATTTTGGATTTGTGGAACGGCCCTTTGAAGACGAAATGACCAATTTCCGTCATCATTTTTTAGGCGACCCCATCTACGACCCCAGCCTGTGGTTTGTGGCAATGGACGGCGACGAGATGGTTGGTATTAGCCTTTGCCGTCGCGACGGATACGAAACCCCAGACTTGGGCTTCGTAAATGAATTGGGCGTGCGCCGTGAATGGCGTAAACGCGGTATCGCCAACGCTCTACTCAAAACATCCTTTGCCGCCTTTTATCGGCTTGGAAAAACAGGCGCAGCCCTGGGTGTGGATGCATCCAGCCTGACCGGGGCTTTGCGGCTGTACGAAAAAGCCGGAATGCATGTCGCGCGCCAATTTGACAACTTTGAAAAAGAACTGCGCGCGGGCGAAGAAATCAGCAGGCGAACACTCTAATCTGATTGGAGGCGCCCAGCAATGCTGAGCGCCTTCCTAAGGAAAAATACATGACAACCAATAATATCCTACCGGCTGGCTTTACCCTGCGCAATGCCGCCTGGTCTGACCTTGAGGCTGTTGCCGACCTGATTCGCGCAGTCTGCGAAGCCGATGGCGACCCAGATGATGCTGTCCCGGCCTCGGAAATCAAAGCGGAATGGGAAACAAACCTCAATCTGGAGAGCGATGTCTGGGTTGTGACGGATCCAGCGGGCAAAATCGTTGGCTACGAGGAATTTTTCAGCCGCCCAAACCATACCAGCTTGCAAGGTGACGGTTATGTCCACCCGCAATTTAAGGGAATAGGTATCGGCACCGCGCTGCTGCGCGCTCTGGAGGCGCGCAGCAGTCTCGAAGTAAGCCAAACTGAACCGGATTTGCGCGTTTACATCCGCAATTTCATGACAATCGGCGATGACGAGGGCCGCGCCCTGCATGAAAACGAAGGTTACCAGCCAATCCGCTTTAACTGGTCGATGCGCATTAAACTGGAGACCCCGCCGCCCGCGCCGAAATTCCCCGCCGGGGTAGAAATCCGGCCTTTTATAGAAGCCGAACACCTTTACCCGGTCTACGAAGCCATAGAAGAAGCCTTTGCCGATCACTGGGGCCACATCAAACCCTCTTTTGACGTGTGGAAAAAAAACCGTCTGGCCCCTGAGCGCTACTTTCCTGACCTGTGGTATGTTGCCTGGGATGGGGCCGAAATTGCGGGTGTTTCCATTTGCCGCCAGCGCGAAACCATGGGCTGGGTCTGGAGCTTGGGCGTGCGCCGCGCCTGGCGCAAAAAAGGCCTGGGCATGGCGCTGCTACTGCATTCGTTTGGAGAATTCTATCGACGCGGCGAAAGAATCGTCGGGTTGGGGGTGGACGCTTCCAATCCAACCGGCGCAACCCGGCTCTATGAGCGGGCCGGAATGACCATCGCGACAGAATACGTCTGCTACGAAAAGGAATTTCGCCCTGGCCGCGAATTAGAATAATTCAAAAGTCGGCAAAGTTGCCTGTAAGTCTCATTTTTTTTGAAGACCTGCGCA
>DYPU01000068.1 GCA_020719725.1 Anaerolinea sp.
CTATGCAAAATTCTCCTGGCTCGTCCTATTCTGGACACTACTTGTCATCTTGTGGGGCGCACTTGTTCGCGCCACCGGCTCCGGGGCTGGGTGCGGTAACCATTGGCCCACCTGCAACGGCGAAATTATCCACCAACCCCAAGCAATCGAGACTGTCATCGAGCTAACTCACCGCGCAATGAGCGGCGGAGCGCTAATTTTAGTACTGATAATGCTTATCTGGGGATTTCGCACCGCCCCCAAAGGCCACCTCACCCGCAAAGGTGTAACCGCCAGCGCCTTCTTCATCCTGCTCGAATCTCTACTCGGTGCCGGGTTGGTACTGCTCGACCTGGTTGGAGATAATGACTCTATCCATCGCGCCATCGCCGTCGCCTTGCATTTACTGAACACCTTCGTCTTGCTAGGGGCAATGGCCCTCAACGCCTGGTGGGCCTCTGGCGGCAAAGCCCTAACCTACAAAAACAAAGGAAACTGGCCGCTCTGGTTTTTATTAGGATTGGCAGGCGTGGCCCTGATTGGGATGACAGGCGCAGTGACAGCCCTGGGCGATACCCTCTTCCCGGTCACATCTCTGGCCGACGGGCTTTCCCAGGACTCCGCCCCGAATGCCCACTTTCTGATACGACTAAGAGTCATCCACCCGATTATTGCCATTCTGGTTGGGCTTTATTCGCTCAATCTGGATGCAGCTACTTCATCTCTTTTTGGCCGATCTGGTATGGATAAGCTACACCCTGCTGGCCGCCCATCTTTTATCTGTCGAGGCCTAGCATGAGAATCGCGCGCGATACTTCTTTTATCCTGCGTTGGGGTTCCTTATTGTTCCTTGCAGCAGCCATCGTCTTAACGATGTTTGAACTAACCGGCTACAGCCGGGAACGCAGCAATTACCCCAGCGGCATGTTAATTGCCGGAGTGCCCGTCGGCGGCGTTACCCCACCAGAAGCGGCGCAACGCCTGCTTCTGGTTTATACCTCGCCAGTCGAAATCCAATATGCCGGTTCAGCCATCCAACTCGACCCGACCGTCGTCGGCTTCAACATCGACTCGGAGTTAATGTTAGCAGCCGCCGACCAGCAAAGAACCCGCAATCCATTTTGGATCGGTTTTTGGGATTATCTCTGGAATCGTCAATCCAACACAGAAGAAGTACCCCTGGCGGCTACCTTTTCGCAAGAACAACTCCGTATTTACTTACGCGAAGAAATTTCACCCCGCTACGACACTCCCGCCAGCCCGGCCCAACCCATCCCAGGACAAACCAACTTTGCGCCCGGCAGCCCCGGCCAAGAACTGGATATAGACCGGGCCGTCATCCTGATCGAAGACGCCCTCCGTTCACCTGGCAAGCGCACGGTCACCCTCACTTCACAACGCACAGTCGCGGGACGACCATCCCTCACCAACCTGGGCATCCTCATCCGGCAAATCATCGACCTGACCCCGTTCGACGGCGTGGTAGGCTTCTACATGCTCGACTTGCAAACCGGAGAAGAATTGCGCTTCGGCTACGACAATAACCAGGATATTTCCATCGAACCCGATATCGCCTTTACCGCATCCAGCACCATCAAAATTCCGACAATGGTTTCTGTCTTTAAAAATCTAGGCCCAACGCTAAACGAAGAGGTACGCGGGCTAATTTTAGAGATGATTACCAAATCTGAAAACCCCGCCACAGACGCCTTGATGGATCGGATCAACCAGGGCCGCGGCCCGCTGATTGTAACCAGCGACATGAACAGCCTGGGATTAAATAACACCTTCATCGCTGGCTATTTTTACGATGGCGCGCCGCTCCTGCAACGCATCGCCACCAATTCCAATGCGCGCAGCGATGTGGTTACCAACCCAGATTCATACAACCAGAGTACCCCATCAGAAATGGGTACCCTGCTGGCTGATATGTACCAGTGTTCACAAACCGGCGGCGGCGCGCTGGCAGCAGCCTTTCCCGATAAAATGAACCAAGCTGTCTGTCAGGAAATGATCGACTACCTGAAACGGGACAAAATCGGCGTTTTACTTGAAGCGGGCCTGCCAGAAGGTACTCAAATTGCCCATAAGCATGGCTGGATCAGCGGCCCATCTGGAATTATTCAAAATATTAGCGATGTGGGTATCATTTACACACCCGGTGGAGATTATGTCATCTCCATTTATGTCTATCATCCCATTCAGACCGTATGGGAACCCGTCTCGGGCATGGTAACGCAAATCTCACAGGCCGTTTACAACTACTTCAATCTGCCATCCGAATAAATCAGCAGAAAACAAATGAAAGACTCGCAAGAAAAAGAAGAAAGATTAAAATCTTTCTTCTTTTTCTTTCTCAGAGCATACCGGGTATAATTTTACTAACAGCGGCGCAAATTGTCCTAAAATAAACGTCGTTTTCTCCGCGACAGGCCAAGACCTTTGAAACAGGGAACCCCACATCATGAGTCACGCTCTCGGAATTTACCGCCTGCAACAAGCAGACAGCCGCATAGACCAGACCAATCAGCGCCTGCAAGAAATTCGCGCTGTTTTAGAAAATAACAGCCTGGTGCAAGCCGTCCGCAGTCGATTAGAAGCATCAGAAGCGGCGTTAAAGGAAGCCGAAAAAGGACTACGCCAAAGCGAAGCGACCGCCCAGGCTCAGCGCATCAAAATTGAGCAGGTTGAATCAAGCCTGTACGGCGGGCGAGTTCAAAACCCAAAAGAACTACGAGATTTACAAAGTGAATTGACTGCGCTCAAACGTCATCTTGCCAGCCTTGAAGATAAACAACTGGAAGCGATGATCCTGCTAGAAACCACCCGCGAACAGCAGCAAACAACACTCAAAGAGTTACGGCAGGCAGAAGCCCAGGTTATTAGCCAAAATTCTTCCTTAAAGAGCGAACAGGACACATTGCTAAGTAATCTCGAAAACCTAAAGGCAGAGCGCGCCGCCATTCAGAACGCCATCAGCGCCGATATTTTACAAAAATATGAACTACTGCGTCAAAAGAAACACGGACTGGCAGTTACCACCGTCAACGAAGGCGCGTGCGATGCTTGTGGAGCTGGCCTGACTCCGGCACAAGCCCAAATTGCGCGAATTTCGACCCAATTATTTGAATGCCCAACCTGTGGGCGCATTTTATTCAGCAACTAAGGCCCTGTCATGAACCGTCTGCCCGACCTTGACTCTCTTTCTTTCTGGATTGGCGCTATCGTCTCTTCAATTTTTTGGGCGATTGTCATGTCCCTGCGCCCAGCCCTGGCAGCTGCGCTGGAAACAATAAAAAAGCAACAACAAGAAGCGCGTCTGCGCGCGGGTTCGGGCATTGAAGATAGTCATCGCCGCAGCCTCTACCGCCAAACGCAGGAAATGCACCTGGCCGCATCCCTGTTTGCGTTAGACGAAATTGCCATGCCGCCGCGCCTGCTGCCCCCTCCCGCGCAACTGGAACCAGGGATGCCCCCCTATCATCACGACATTATCGAGCAAACCCTGCCTTACCTGCCCACCTGGCCAGAGTTAGGCGCTTACTATGGCGCACCCACCCTCAGCCTGGCCGAGGCCCTTTCTGGCGAAGCCAATCTCATGCTCACCGGCAAACCTGGTGCCGGAAAAACCACCGCCCTGGCCTATCTCGCCAGTCAAATTGTCAACCGCGACCCTGCAACTCAAAACCTGCACGAACGAATTCCATTTTTGATACACGTCGCAGATTTAGGGCTACCGCTAGCAGAAACAAAAAAAACTGAAGAAGTATTAGCCCCCATTATCGAGCATCAAACCAGCCGCGCCTCCATTTTCGATCTGCCGCGAATCCCTGGCTTCGTACAACTTGCCTTCCAAAGCGGTCGCGCCCTGCTACTACTAGACGGCGTGGACGAACTCCCCCAGGCGCAAGTTCAGGAAGCCTCCATTTACCTGCGCTTAATCATACGCGCCTACCCACAAACGCGAATAGTTGTGGCCGCCGCGCCAGAATACACCGACGGAATGCTCCAGCTTGGCTTCACCGCGCTAACGCTCATGCCTTGGTCGGAACAACAACAAAACGACTTTCTCCAAAAGTGGAATTTACTCTGGGAACGCTACATCAAAAACGAACCTTGGGCCATATCTGCATCTGGAGTGGATACTCTTTTACTGCAACGCTGGCTCGGCGCAGACAACCTGGGGCTGACCCCGCTGGAATATACCCTCAAGCTCTGGTCTGGCTATGCCGGAGATGCGCGCGGCTCTCGTCCGCTGGATGGAATCGAGGCACACCTGCGCCGTTTGCAACCCGCCAACCTGCCCAACGAAGCGCTGCAAGTACTGGGGGCTAAAACCGGGCTGAATGGTCTGGCTCTCTTTGAAAACCACCAAGCCACAGAGTGGCTAAAAGCCTTCGAGCCGCAACCGGCCCCAGCCAGCGCCAACCTACCCACCGAGATGGACCCCAACACCAACGGAGACCCGGCTCAGTTGGAATCCGCCCCCGCAGCCATCCCCCCTGCCACAAAAGACCAGAAGAAGAATCCGGCCCCAGCCAGCGCCGCCCCCCAATCCATCACCACTCTTTTAACAATCAGCGGGCTGCTGAAAGCCCACCCCAAAAACCGAATGCGCTTCAGTCATCCCGTTTTTGGGGCCTACCTGGCCGGGCAAGGACTGCGCGGCCCTGGCGCTGCCGAACCCATTTTACGCCAGCCCACCTGGAGCGGGCGAACCCAGATACTGCACTTCCTGGCAGCCTTTACCGATGCCACCCCGCTTATCCAAACCCTTTTGAGCGCCACTGACCCCATTTTGCTGCGACCTCAGCTAACTGCCGCCGCGCTTTTACGCAATGCGCCCCGCAATGCCCCCTGGCGAAATACCGTAATGGCCGCCATGCTCGAAATTTTACAAAACGAAGAGCAACCGCTGGCCTTGCGCGCTCAAATTATGGCAGCATTTGCCACCAATGGCGACCCAAGCATCAGCGCCTTATTCAGACAACTACTGTTAGCCCCATCCAATGAACTGCGTTTACTGGCCGCGCTGGGCGCAGGCCTTGTGCGCGACCCTAAAGCAGTGGAAAACCTGGTGCGCGTACTTGCCCAAAGTGTTGGCCCAACCCAACGCGCAACCTGCCTGGCATTGGTGCAAATTGGAACCCCCCAAGCGCTCGAAGCAGTAGCCACCGCCCTGCTGCAAGGCAACGAAGACCTGCGCCGCGCCGCCGCCGAAGCCCTGGCTAACGACCCCAAAGAAGGCCACGAAGCCCTGCGCGAAGGCATCGCCAGCGACGATATTTTGATGCGCCGCGCCATTGTCTACGGACTGGCGCGTATCCCCGCCGATTGGGCAACCGCCCTGCTCCAAAAAACTCAAATCGAAGACACCCAGTGGGTCGTCCGTAACGTGGCCGTCGAACTACTCGACAACCGCTCGCGCCCCAATCCCCGCGTACCGCGCCAACTCAGCCCACCCGCCGAAACCCCCTGGCTCGTTGAATTCGCCGGACGGCAAGGCATGGGCATTTCACCCGGACAAATTGCCAACGACATCTTAATGATGGCCTTCAAAAGCGAAAATGAAGACGAACAACGCGCCGCGCTCTCCTATCTGCGCCACACCCCATCCGAAGGCATCATCTCCACCCTTTACCAGCTCTATTTTGGCCCCAAAACCGACCTGCGAGAGACAATCTATCACGTTCTGCGCGAATACGCCCAAGGCGGCACTCAACTCCCTGAACCCATGCAATACGGACTCGGATAACATGCTCATCACCAACGCCACCCTGATCACCTGGAACAAATCGAATGAAATTTTGACCGATGCGGCCCTTTGGATTGAAAACGGCCAAATAAGCGATTTTGGCCCTTCAGCCGAACTCCAAGCCCGCTACCCACGCGCCACGCTGTACGATGCGCGTGGACAGTTGCTCCTGCCCGGAAACATCTGCGCCCACACCCATTTTTATGGCATGTACTCACGCGGACTCGCCATCCCAGGCCAGCCCGCTGCGCGCTTCTCGCAAATTCTCGACAGCCTGTGGTGGCCCCTCGATCAGGCCCTGGACCAACAAGCCACCCGCCTTTCCGCCTTAGTCTGCCTAGTAGATGCCATCAAACACGGCACGACCACCCTCATCGACCATCATGCCTCACCCAACTTTCTAACCGGTTCACTCAATGCCATAGCCGATGAAGTGGAAAAATCCGGGCTGCGCGCCACCCTCAGCTACGAAGTAACCGACCGTTACGGGGAAGCCAAAATGCGCGAAGCTATTGCCGAAAACGTGGACTTTATCAAAACAGTCAGTGACGGCTCCCGGCCACTGTTGCGCGGAACATTTGGCCTGCACGCCCCACTGACAATTTCCACCCCCACCCTCACGGCCTGTCTCGCCGCCATCGACGGGCTAGACGTTGGGCTGCATATTCACGTCAGCGAATCGGGCGATGATCGCGCAGCCCTGGCCGCGCGCGGAGACGGGTTACCCATCACCTGGCTACACCAGCATGGCGGCCTCGGCCCCAAAAGCATCCTGGCCCATGCCGTGCATGTGGACGAAAGCGAAATCGAACTGCTGGCCGAAACCCAAACCTGGGTCACGCACCAGCCGCGCTCCAACATGAACAACGCCGTTGGCGTGGCCCAAACTGAAAAAATGCTCGAAATGGGCGTCAAAGTCTGCCTGGGAAATGATGGATTCTCCAATGCAATGTGGGAAGAGTGGAAAGCTGCCTACTTTTTGCACAAAATTCACCATCAAGACCCGCGCCGCATGGGCGGCTACACCGTGACCGAAATGGCAATTTACAACAACGCAGCCCTGGCAAGCAGCCTGTATGAACAGCCAATTGGCATCATCCAAAAAGGAGCCGCCGCCGATCTGATGCTGGTAGACTATCAGCCGCCCACCCCGCTGACAGCCGGAAACCTGCCCTGGCACATCCTGTTCGGTTTCCGGGAAAGCATGGTAACGGGAACCATCGTCAATGGTCAGGTTTTGATGAAAGACCGTCAGCTTCTCAGCCTCGACGAATCCGAAATCGCCGCCCAGGCCCGCGCATTGGCTCCCAAAGTCTGGGAAACTTACAACAGCCTGGCTCAAAAATCCAGCGATTCTGGCATGAGTTAACTCTTAAACAACGCTGAACTCACAATAAACTTCACAAAGGACTCTCTATGACCAATCCACTCCTGCTCACCATCGCCGTTCTGGGCGGCACCGGCAAAGAAGGCAAAGGCCTGGCCTACCGCTGGGCAAAAGCCGGATATAAAGTGCTAATTGGCTCACGCGCCGCTGAAAAAGCTCAAATTGCCGCCAGCGAAGTTTATGAAATGCTGGAACACAGCGCCGCCATTGAAGGCCTCGACAACCTGTCTGCCGCCCAACAGGCCGACTTGATTGTGTTGACCGTCCCCTACGCGGCCCACAAAGAGACCCTGCTAACGGTCAAAGAGGCGCTGCAAGGCAAAATACTGGTAGATGTCACGGTTCCGTTGGTTCCCCCCAAAGTAACCAAAGTTCAAATGCCCGCGGCTGGCAGCGCCGCTCAGGAAGCGGTTGAGATTCTCGGCGAAGGCGTGCAGGTCGTGGATGCTTTTCAGAATATCTCTTATGAGCATCTCATGGCTGAAGGCGAAACACCCTGCGATGTCTTGATAACAGGCACAAGCAAAGCGGCCCGCGAGGAAGTGCTAAAACTGGTCGAAGCAGCTGGGCTAACCGGCTGGGATGCTGGCCCAATTGAAAACTCGGTCGTTGTCGAAGGCCTGACAAGCGTACTGATTTACATGAACAAACAATATGGATCGACTCATGCCGGAATCAAGATGACCGGCATAGCTAAGCCTTAAACCAAAAATTACAGCGAATAAACTTTGACAGCGCTAACCTTGACCCCCCTGCCAGGCATCCCCCTGATCCGCCCGGAAGACAACCTGGCGGAAATTCTTCTTAAAAGCCTGCGCCAGGCCAAAATAGTCCTGCAAAATGGCGATATCCTTGTGTTGGCGCAAAAAATCATCAGCAAAGCCGAAAACCGACTGGTCAACCTTGCCACTATCCAACCATCAACCGCCGCGCTGGAGCTGGCCGCCAAAACGGGCAAAGACCCGCGCCTGACCGAGCTACTTTTGCGCGAAAGTAATGAAGTGTTGCGCACCCGCACCGGCACAGCCATTGTCGAACATCGTTTGGGGTTTGTCTGCGCCAATGCGGGGATTGACCATTCCAATGTTAGCGATGCGGCCAATGGATTGCAAAATGCAGAAGACTGGGTCTTATTACTGCCCGAAAACCCAGACCAATCTGCCGCACAAATCCGGGCCGCGCTGGAAGCGGCGACAGGCTCACAATTAGGCGTGATGATTATCGATTCGCATGGCCGCGCCTGGAGGCTGGGCACTGTTGGCGTGGCAATTGGCCTGAGCGGGCTACCCGGCCTGGTAGATGAGCGCGGCTGGCAGGACTTGTTCGGCTATACGCTGCAAATCACCGTTGTTGGTGTGGCCGATGAACTGGCCGCCGCCGCCAGCCTGGTAATGGGCCAGGCCGCCGAGGGTACGCCTGCGATCCATGTGCGCGGCTTTCCCTATCCGCTGCGCGAAGGGTCATTTAAAGAATTGCTCAGGCCCAAAGAGCAGGATATGTTCCGCTAACAGATGAAAGCGTTCACTATTCTTCTATCCAGCCTGGCCGGGCGCTAAATACCATTGGCTATTTTCTGCGATCCAGATCGCGGAAATAGTTGTATTCGCCCCAATTTCTCAGCAGTCGATCTCGACCTGAAACCCGATTGACCACTAGCCCTAGAACCCGCGCCCGACCGCGCACCAATTGCTCCAGTGACGAGCGCAGCGCATCAAAACGGGTTTTTCGAATCTGGCCCACCAGCAAAACGCCATCAACACGCGCAGCCAGTATCAGCGCGTCTGAAGCAATCAGCGGAGATGAATCCAGCAGAATCACGTCAAAAATATCCAATGCTTCGCGTAAAATCCGGCTCATACGTTCCGAAGAAAGCACTTCCAGTGGGTTCGGTGGCAGCGCGCCGCTGGTTAGAACTCCAAAAATAGCTTTATTTTTCCCATTGTAAACCTGTATCAACTCGGTCAGCGCCAACTCGGTCCGAAATAAATCGCTTAAACCGGTTCGATTTTGCAAATCGAGCAAGCGATGCACTGCCGGGCGGCGCAAATTGGCGTCGATCAGCAATACTTTAAGCCCAGATTGGGCCATGACGCCCGCCAAATTGACCGCTATGGTGGTTTTTCCTTCTCCCGCCGCTGCGCTGGTCAACAATAACGACCGGACAGGGTAATCCACTCCACTAAACGCCAGGTTGACGCGCAGGCTGCGGTAGACTTCGCTAGCCGGAGAGCGCAGTTCTTTTTCGACCACCGGCTGATTTTCAGGAGGGCTTTCCCGAATCCAACCCAAGACGTGCAGCCCAAGCCGCTGCCGAATGCTATCGCCATCTGTAAGCGTATCGTCTAAAAACTCCAGGGCAACAATCAACGCAAAAGCTGCAATCAGCCCGGCTGCCCCGGCCAAAAACGTATTGCGACTGGTTCTAGGACTAACAGGAAAGGGCAAGACAAGCGGATCGCCGAGCTGAACAACGCCGGGCGTGCCCTGAATGCGCGAAAGACGCGCGCTTTCGCGGCTGAAGAGTAAATTGTTATAGAGATTTTGATACAGGGTAAGGGTGCGCTCCAAACGGGTCACTTCGGCGTCTTTGCTGGCCGCCACCCGATTGGTTTGCAATAAAACTGTATAGGCCTGCTGGGCAGAAATCAGGCGCGTCTGAGCCTGGCTAATGCGCTCAGAATCCAGACGGGCGGCAGCGCGCAAACTTTCCAACTGCTGACGAAGCTGGTAAATTTGATCTTCCAGGGTGGTCTTTTCCGCCGCGACCAGCACATCATAGCGCGCATTAATGGCTATCTGAGTCGTGTGAATGGTTTCAGCCAGGTTTTCCAGTTGAACCGTCAGCGTAGTTTCAATTTCGAGATAACGAGCAGCCTGCAACTGGCGAATATCATCCGCCAGCACGGCGGTGGCCGTATTAAGTAAACTTTCGATAGCTTCAGGTTGCGGGGATTGAGCGTTAAGGACTATCATCTGGCTGCCAGGCAAAGCGTAGCCAGAAACAAAACCAAATGCCCCACTGCGCCGGGTTACTTCCTGATTGAAAGAAGCCAGGTTGGTCAATTGGGCATACATCTCGCTGATCTGGTCATCGCTCATATTGCGAGTCAAATCACTGGCTTGTTCCTGGGCCGAACGCAGACTCATGAGCTGAAGACTGCCCGTATACATTGGCGTTTGACCCTTGCTATAAAAATACCCCGCTAAAAGCCCTACCAGCCCCAATAAAACCAGCAACCAGGCGCGCTGCCACAAGGCCAGCCCATAGCGCTTAAAAGTTTCCAATAATATTGCCGATGGAGATGGAATGTACTGATGGCCGCTCATCGCGCCCCATTATAGCGGATTTCAATAAAGAAAAGAAAACTGCCGGAGAGCATTCCGGCAGTTTTTAAGAAAAACACAAATAGTTAGCTTTCCCAGCCGGTATAGGTAGCAACAGTACCCTTCGCAAGAAGGGTAAAATTAGAGATATTAGTGCCGGAATTATGCTTATAGATACTGGGGAGATGATGTGCTTCTTCATTTGTGCCGCCTAACAGATAAGCCTGCGTGCTTTCAGCACCCAAAACAAATACCTGCGGAGTTTGCCAAACTTTACGAACAACGTTATTTTCCATACGATATCTCCACTAGAAATGAAAGAAAGATTGAATAAAAAAATTATACTCGCAACCCCAAAAAAAGACAATTGTTTGCGAAATTGTAAAAAAGTTGTAATGAACCAGGATTAATATCCGGTATTCTGTGCTTCGGCGGGATAATGAAGCCAGGGAGTGCAGTTGCAATTAATTTTTGGTTGGAATTCATTCATTTTGGCGGTATCAGCGCTCATGGCATGAAAATCCTTCGGACGGGCGCTTTTAGCCCAAAGGGACTTCCATGAAATGAGGACTATCTGGTGATTAACCACGTCTTGGCGCAACCCAATTCGGCGGGGGCTGAAGCCCTGCCTCAGTGCGTGGAAGTCGGATAAATCCGACTGAAAGCGCCAGTCCGAGGAACTTTTATGAACTGAGCAGGCGGCTCGCGCCCCGCAACCCCAATTTGCGGGGAATCACCAGAGACTATGCTTCAAAGGGGATAAAGAATCAGGTATACTACGCCCCATGGAAATGACACCCCCATCCGGTTCAGCGCTATGTATTCCCTGCGGCCTGTGTTGCGACGGTTCGCTTTTTGAACGAGCCAATCTACTTGCGGGCGAAGAAGCCTTTACTGTCGGGCTTGGTCTAAAAGTGCTGACTGACAATGGCACAAAAACCGGTTTTGAGCTGGCGTGTCCGTTATTTAGCGGCTATTGTAGCATTTACGACCAGCCACGCCCGCATATTTGCGGCGCATTCAAATGCAAACTTCTGCTGAGATACGAAAACAACCTCATTGACCTGGCCGCCGGGCTGGAAAAAGTAGAGCGCGTTCGCGTCATGCAAGCCACACTGACCAAAATCCTGCCATCTCCAGCGCAAAACCCGCCCAGCCTCTCAGAAATAAAACGCCAAATGCACGCCCTTAGCCAACTCGGCCCGCAGGAACGGCGGGCCCATCTCAGCTTTTTAATGCTGGCCGCGCAATATGAAATGTTTCTGCGCAATCATTTCATCATCACCGGCAAGAAGAAAAAATCTGACAAAACAACAACCGAACTCCCCGAAATGACAAATAATACCCCGACGGCCAACTAAAATTGGTAAACTCAGGTGGAAAATTGCACGTCTATCACGCCTTCGGTCTCAACATTCACTCCGAAATAGAATTACCCGGCCTGCCCTCGCAGGGCGAGGCCCATTTACCAGCCCAAATTAAAATTCGACTGGGCCAACTACCCGAACACCTGAGTGGCGCAACCTCAACGCGGCGCTATTTTGAAGCCAGCGCGGGGCAACTGCTGGTACACATCCAAGGCGTTGGCCGAATTTTGGTCGAAAATGGCGAATACATCACCTACGAACCGCAAAACGGAGCCGAGCCCAGCAACACCCGTTTGGCGCTCATCAATTTGGGCATAAGCGCCTTATTTCACCAACGCGGCGCATTGACTTTACACGCCTCCGCAATAGCCACCCCCAGTGGAGCAGTTTTATTTTGTGGCAAACGCCGCGCCGGAAAATCAACGCTGGCGGCAGGCTTGCGCCAACATGGCTGGAACCTGGTCTGCGATGACAAAGCCGCGATGCAGCCCGAAAATGAGCAGGTCATCGTAACACCCTCCTTCCCAGAACTGCGTCTCTGGCAGGATGCCATCGACCACCTCGGCGTCCGCGCCAAAATCATGGAAAAAATACCAGAAATGGAAAAATTCAACATCAGCCTGGAAAGCGGCTTCCATGCCAGCCCCCTGCCCCTACGCGCCATCTATCTACTAGAATCAGGGGAGCTACCGACCATTCAATTTAGTCCCATCACCGGCATGAACAAATTTCAGGCGCTAAAACAGCACACTTACGCCAATCAATTTCTCAAAGGCATGGAACTGCTCCCGGCCCATTTCCGGCTCACCAGCTTCATCGCTCAAAAAATTCCCGTCACAAAAATCACCCGCCCCAGCCAGATCAACCAATTGACAGAGTTGATTGACAAGGTAGATGCCGCGCTAAGGAGTCTTTAACATGCCTGGCATCATCTGGCTGGCTTCCTACCCCAAATCGGGCAATACCTGGATGCGTATCTTCCTCACCAATTATCTCCGCAACGGGGCCGCGCCAGCCGACATCAACCACCTGGACGGCGGTCCAATCGCCAGCGCCCGCGAAATCTTTGACGAGCTGGTGGGCGTGGAAGCCTCCGACCTGACGCAAGATGAACTCGAAAGCCTGCGCCCGCAAGTTTATGAACAGTTTACCCAAGACCTGAAGCAGGATGAATTTCTCAAAGTTCACGATGCCTACACCTTCAATAGCGCCGGTCTTCCACTCTTTCCACCCGCCGCCTCGCGCGCCGTTATCAATATCATTCGCAACCCGTTGGCAATCGCCCCCTCCCTCGCCAATCACATCAACGATAGCGTGGAACGGGCCATCGAAACGCTCAACAATCAAAAAAAAGCTGGCGAAAAACGATTAATCGGTCTAAGCGGACAATTGCCTCAGCGCTGGCTCAATTGGAGTGAACACGTCAACAGCTGGGCGCAAGCTCCCGGGCAACGCGTCCTGACGATCCGTTACGAAGACCTGAAACGAAATACCTTCCCCGCTTTTCGCGCCGTCGTGCGCTTCGTTGGGTTGGATGATGACGAAGAACGCATCCATAAAGCAATTGAATTCTCAGCCTTCGATCAGGTCAAAAAACAGGAACAGGAACGCGGCTTCCGGGAACGCATCCGCCCGACATCCTTTTTTCGCAAAGGGGAAAGCGCAGCCTGGAAAAGTGAACTAACCCTGGTCCAAATCGAGCAAATTCTCAAGATTCACGCTGAAACCATGCGCCATTATGGCTACCTAGACTCCGCTGGTCAGCCAGTGGAAGCCCTGCCCCTGGAGGAATTTAACTATGACTGAAGAAAAAGCCTCAATCGAATTACAAACCCGCCTGAAACGCACCGAAAACATCCTATTCTCTGAAATTGACCAAGACAAAGTGATGATTGACATCGAGCGCGGGACTTATTTTGGCCTAAACCCGGTTGCCGGAGACATTTGGGAACTGTTGGAAAAAACCCACAGCGCCCAAGAGCTTATTGCAAAGCTGCTGGAATCCTACGAAGTAGCCCCAGAAACCTGCAAAAAAGAAACTTTGCAAGTTTTGCAACGCATGTCGAATCTAAATTTAGTGGAAATCGTAACTTAAAACCAGCCTACCCAGTCACAAGAGAAATCATGACCGCAATTTTTGGAATTCTTCAACACACCCCAGAGCCACTCCCCACTCACCGGCTGAAAGTTGCCGCCCAAACCCTGCATCATCACGCCGAACACGGGTTGGAAATCTGGCAAAATGGCAAAATCGCATTGGGACAGGCCTTAACCCGTTTCTGGAGCAACAGCGCCCACAGCGCCGCCCCAGTACAGGATAGCGAGCGCGGCCTAACCCTGGTGGCCGATGCCCGCCTTGATAATCGTCCCGAACTAGCCAAGCAGTTAAACATCTCAGCCAGCGACCTGCTCAATATTCCAGATGCTCGCCTGCTTTTACATGCCTACAAAGCCTGGGGCGAAGATTGCCCCAAATACTTGCTGGGCGATTTTGTTTTTAGCGTTTGGGATGAACGCAACCAAACTTTGTTTGCCGCCCGCGACCCTATCGGCATCCGTTGGCTATATTATGCTAGCAACCCACGCCAATTTGCTTTTGCCAGTGATATCGCCGGGCTGCTGGAGTTGATGGACGAGGCCCCGCGTATCAATATTCAACATCTTGGCAATTATTTCATACTCAACCTTAGTGCAGAGATCGACCAAACCTTTTATCAAAATGTCCACAAACTCCTGCCTGGTCAATGCCTGCAACTAAGCGCTGAAAAACTCAAGACCTGGAGTTACTGGAACGCCGAAGACATTAAACCAACCACCCTGCGTGACCCGCGCGAAGCAGCCGAGCACTTGGGACAATTGCTGAAGCAAGCCGTGGCCTGCCGCGCCGAAACCGCCGACCGGCTCGGAACGCACCTTAGCGGTGGGCTGGATTCTTCAGCGCTGACAGCCCTGGCAGTGAAAATCAACCGTCAGGCCCAACGCCCAGACCCCTTCGCTTTTTCCTGGTCGCCACCGCTCGAAATGCGGCCACTTATGGAAAACGACGAGCGGGTCTATACCCAAAAAATTGCCGAATATCTGGGAATACCGCTGTGCTACACGCATGTTGTTCCCGAAACTGATGTATTGCACGAAACCAGCGACCCATCGGTGCTTCCCTTAAACAGCGTCCGTTTTGAATATCAGGTTATGCTCAATGCTCGCCAGCAAAATGTACGGGTACTTCTCTCGGGCTGGGGCGGTGACGAGTTGGCCTTTTCGCGCGGCATCGGCTACCCATCCGGGCTAATTCGACAAGGGCGCTGGTTGGCGCTGGCCCGTTATCTAAAAAATCAGTATGGCTGGAAACCACACCGTTGGATCAATGGCCTTTATTCGCACGGAATTTACCCGCTTCTTTCAACAAAATGGCAGCAGCGCCTGCCTTACAACCTGAAATGGAATCCAAACAAAAGCGAACGTCAATTCCAAAAAGCCCGCCAGGCCACCCTGTTTAGCCTGCCTTCGCCAGAATTTTTTTCGTCAACGTTTTACAATCGCCTGACAGCCAGCCACACATCAGACCGCGGCTGGATTAAGCCAGGCCTCCACAACAGTCAACGCTGGTATTTATCCGTGCTTCTAAATCGGGTGGAGTCCTGGTCTTTATGGGCTGCCCGCCTGGGAGCGCGCCATGCCTACCCCCTGCTCGATCAGCGCATCGTGGAATTTACCCTATCCATGCCCGAAGAGTGGATTTATTGGCAAGGGCACACCCGCGAGCTTGCCAAACACGCTGTTTCTGAAGCAATCCCGGCCCAAATGTTTAAAGGAAGAGACAAGCAAGATCGCGCTTTATTTGCCCACCAAAAGACCCCCGAACACAAACAAGAAGTGCGCGAAAAACGCTTGCAGGTTCTGGAAATCCATGAAAAAAGCAACCCGCCGATTGCAGAGTGGCTCAACTTTAACTATTTACGGGCTGTGCTGATTGACAGTGGCGCAAACCTTCCCGAAGGCAGTGTTATAGCACCGGAGAATTTCATGCCCAGAATCGGTATCTGGCAAGTGCTCAACCTGGCTTTTTTGGATCGCCGCGCCATACTCCCGGAGGAAAATGAAAATTGACCTGCTCTCAGACCTGGCCTGCCCGGCAGCCCTGGCTGGTAAACGCTGCCAGGGCGCACTCGTCATGGCCCCCAGCCCGGCCCCACGCTGTCACTTAAACACCCCCGAAGAGATGATCGAAGCCCTGCTGACCTGTGAAACCTGCGGAGCTGCCTACCCGGTCTTATGCGGCATCGCCATTCTGGTTCCTGATACAACCAGCTATTTGCAACGGCACTACAAAACCATTCTCAGCCTGGCGCTTGAACACGAATTAGGCG
>DYPU01000069.1 GCA_020719725.1 Anaerolinea sp.
AGATTTCCAAGACCAATGGCTGGCCCAAGAACGACAGCGATGGCCTGGCTCCCTTCTCCGAAGGTAAAGTTGCCGCCATCACCAACGGTAACTGGGCGATGGGCGATTACAAGAAAGCCCTCGGCGATAAACTGGCCGTAGCCGCTCTGCCCGCTGGCCCCGCTGGCCCCGCCAGCCCCATGCTCGGCGTGGATGGCTTCTACTTCAACCCGAACACCGCCAACAAAGAAGCTGCTCTCGAAGTTGCTCTTTACCTGACCGGTAAATCTGCCCAGACCACCATGATGGTCGATGCTGGTCACGTGCCCGCTCGCACCGACGTGGAAGTCAGCGATCCGTTGGTTGTCAGCCTGATCGAAGCCTTCAAGACCGGCTATGTTCGCCCGCAGGTTCCTCAACTGGGCCTGTACTGGTCGAACTTCTGCGGCACCGACGAAGTCTTTGAAAAGGGCGTCTCGGCTGCGGATTGGGTTGCCACTGGCACCGCCAACGCCAACAAGTAACATCCAGTAGTACAATAAAAGGCGAACAGGGCCAGCCCTGTTCGCCTTTCTCTCTAAAATAGGTAAATTTTTTCACGTTATCAGGAGTCGAATATGGCAATGTCGGAAATCGCCGGAGCGGCCACACGAGGGGCAAAATTTCGCAGAGCTATTTTGCCTTATCTTTATCTTATCCCAGCCTTTGCTGTGATGACCATCATCACTTTTTACCCGCTTGTCTATCAAGTGATTGTGTCCTTCACAGATTTTCAAACCAAAGACCTCAGGCTTGGTCTCGCTTCACCCGCGCTTAACTTCATCGGGCTACAAAATTACGTCGACATCCTGACCGCCGGGTTGCCAGTTCAGAACTTTGAATTTTTTCGCATCCTTACCTATAACTTTTGGTGGGCTTTGACCAATGTGATGGTTCATGTTCCTGCCGGAGTGCTGATCGCCGTTCTGCTCAATGTGCAGGGTCTATGGCTTAAGCGCGTTTACCGCGCCGTTTACATTTTGCCGGTCGTTGTGCCGCCACTGGTAGTTGCCACAGTTTGGCGCAATATTTTCGATGAACAATATGGCGCACTTAATCAATTTTTGACAGCCATCGCAATGTGGTTTGGCTCAACCGATATTATTCAAATTCGCTGGTTAACAGAATATGCGCCCCCCATTCCCTGGCTTTTGCCCAATGGCCCGCTGCCCCTGGCTTACTACGCCATGATGCTCGCCAACTTTTGGCTGGGTTGGCCATTTATGACCGTTGTCGCCACCGGAGCGCTGCAAAGCATTCCCAAAGACCTGTACGAAGCCGCCTCGATTGATGGCGCTTCAGATACACAGCAATTTTGGAATATCACGGTGCCGCTTTTACGTCCGGCCATGATTCCGGCTTCGGTTTATGGGTTTACCACATCCTTCAACCTTTTTGCTTTTGTTTATTTTATGACCGGTGGTGGCCCAGCCCGTTCCACCGAAATTTTAGTAACCTTTGCTTACGACCTGGTGCGCAACCTGCGTTTGTTTGGCGCGGCGGCAGCTTTTTCGGTCTTCATCTTCTTTGTTTCGTTGACCGTTTTCCTGATTACAAACCGCATTACCCACGCAACTCAAAGCTACACGGAGGCGTAAGATGAAAAACACCAAAGAACTTCATGATTACAAGAAAAGCAAAAATGCGTTGGTGCGCTTCTTCAACGCCAATACTTCCAACGAGGTGGGAGGCCGCGATCTACCGCTTTGGCGTCAGATTCTTTTGCAAGTACTAACCCTCGTCATTGCGCTGGAGGTGATGTTCCCGATTCTCTACATTATCACACTCTCCTTCAGCTCCAGCACTGCCCGCCCGTCTAGCCTGCAACTTATTCCAAAAGAAATTTCTCTGGTGGCTTATGGTCAGGTGCTCGACCGGCCAACCGCCAATCCAGTCTCTTTTATAGAGTTGTTACGCAACAGTTTTTTCCTGTCCTTTGGTGTCGGCGCAATTGCGCTGCTGATTGCGGTGACTGCGGCGTATTCGTTTTCGCGTTTCAATTTTAAAATGCGCCAGGTGTTGATGGTAATGATTTTTATCCCATTATTGATGCCAGCAGTCGGGCTTTCGACACCGCTCTATCTTTTGATGAACAGCTTCCGCGTTTTTCAATGTGGCGGGGCAATTGCCATTGAACCTTTTATGACCTGCGTTGGGGGCCAACTGCTCTTCAACCTGCGCGATTCTCTACTTGGCGTAGGCATCGCCATGATCGCTGGCGCTTTGCCCTTTGCAGTTTGGAACCTTAAAGGTTACCTCGACACCATTCCGAAGGAACTGGAAGAAGCCGCTGCCATTGACGGTGCCAGCCCCAACCAGATTTTCTTCAAAATTGTGCTGCCACTGGCTGTGCCACAATTGGCGGTTACTTTCTTCTTGGGCTTTATTGGACATTGGCAAGAATTTGCCATGCCCTGGCTATTCCTGACCAAACCACAAGATTATACGCTTTCGATGACTCTTTACAATATGACCGGTCAATATGCCAATGCTATTCCGTGGAATCGATTTGCGGCGATGGCGGTGATTGTGGCTTTGCCGGTTGCCATTACTTATATTGCCCTGCAAAAATACATTACCAGCGGTCTGACGGCGGGTGGCGTGAAAGGCTAAATGCGCTAGACAGCTTCAGCCCAAAGTGATTCAAAGGGCGCGGCGCATCAGGCCGCGCCCTTTGAATTGCAGCAGTAAAGCAGGTTCAGCTCTAGAGTGGAGCAATTTTCCGGGTAGGAAAAGCTCATTTTTGGGTTGCCAGGCTTGGGGAAAGGCATTTCACTCACAGCCAGAAACAGCTTGAAGAGACAACCGATCCAACCAAACCGCCTACAAGCGTCCACTTTCATTGCAAATAAAGCAAAACGTTTGTTACCGGTCTCATTTGATGTAAAATTATTTTGGCTCTGCCGGTTTTCACATCAGAAACGGTAAAAGTCATTATTTCATTATCGCTGCTAAGCCTCTGGAGTTGCCATGACCGTGCCTTATTGGGTCCAAGATGCTGTGTTTTACCAGATTTTCCCAGATCGCTTCTCAAATGGAGACCCAACAAATGACCCCGTCAATGTTCAGGCTTGGGGTGCGCCGCCCACAATTCATTATTTTCAGGGCGGCGATTTGCGCGGTATTATACAAAAATTTGATTATTTGCTGGATTTGGGCATTAATGCCATTTACTTGAATCCTATTTTTCAGGCCACGTCTTCACATCGCTATAACACCAGTGATTATTTCAAAATTGACGAGCGTCTGGGCACGCTGCTCGATTTTCAAGCGCTGCTCGACCTGGCCCACAGCAATCATGTTAGAGTTGTATTGGATGGCGTTTTTAACCACACCGGGCGCGGCTTTTTTGCGTTTAATGACGTTCTGGAAAATGGAGAGTACTCCGCCTATCGTGATTGGTTTCATTTTCGCCATTTTCCGGTGGATGCGTATGGCCCAGGCGAGGCCTATAATTATATGGGCTGGTGGAATTACAAATCGCTGCCCAAGCTAAATACAAGAAATCCGCAGGTGCGGGCCTACCTGATGCGAGTGGCGCGTTATTGGATTGAGCGCGGCGCAGATGGCTGGCGGCTGGATGTGCCCAATGAAATTGATGATGACGAGTTTTGGGCCGAGTTTCGTCACACGGTAAAATCGGTCAACCGGGATGCGTATTTGGTGGGAGAAATTTGGCACGCCGACCCACGCTGGGTGAATCAGACTCACTTCGATGGGCTGATGAATTACCCGGTGAAGGATGCCCTAATGGCCTGTCTTAATCATCAAGAAAATGCCAACCAGTTTGCAGAAAAAGTTGAACGGCTTTTTGAGATTTATCCGCGCGAGAATATTC
Organism: Anaerolinea sp.; assembly: GCA_020719725.1. Taxonomy (GTDB): domain Bacteria; phylum Chloroflexota; class Anaerolineae; order Anaerolineales; family Villigracilaceae; genus UBA8950. The sequence continues at coordinate 3,857 of DYPU01000069.1, forward strand.
ACGCCATGTATGTGCCTCTCGATTCGCACGATACCCCGCGCGCGCTAAGCCTGCTGGGTGGCCGGCTGGATAAGTTGAAGCTGGCATTTTTGTTCATTTTTGCTTACCCCGGCGCACCCGCCCTGTACTACGGCGACGAAATTGGGCTGGAAGGTGGCAATGACCCAGACAGCCGCCGGGCCTTCGATTGGGATTCGGCCCATTGGCAGGGCGACCTGCACGACTTCATCCACGCATTGATCGACTTACGCAAACGAAGCAATAGCCTCCGGCGGGGTGACTATACCCGGCTGGCCGTCAGCGCCGAGCAAGGTTGGTATGCCTTTGCGCGCACCCTGGGCGAAGAAAAAATACTGGTAGCGTTGAACATGTCGGATAAAACGCTCAATCTCGAAATCCCGGTGCAGACCCTCTGGGCAGAGGGCCGCGCCGTGCGCAGTTTGCTCGACAATCGGCCCTTCAGCGTCAAAGCAGGTCACATTTTGGTGACGTTGCCACCCTGGAGCGGGACCTATCTCAGTTAACTTTAAATTGCGCGGGAAATTTTCCTGCGCAATTGGTTGGGTTTGTAGTAATCGGAGAAAAAATGAGCAACTTTTTGGAGCAATTCAGCCAGGCCGATCCCATCGAACGCATACAAGCCATTCAGAACAGCATCCAAATGCCCTCTCTAGACTTGCTCGCCGCGCTCGAAACGCTCGCCGCCACCGATTCGGAAGAGCAAGTTCGCGCGGCAGCCCTGGCCGCGCTCAATCAGCCTGACCTGCGCGCGCTGCGCCTCAACCGCGCCGCAAAACTACCAGATAGCTCGCGAAGAATTCTGTTAAAAGAGTTGGACGCCTGGCAAAAACAAGGTCTAATTGGAATCGACCAGGCCAAAGCGCTACGCACACGCTATCAAATTTCACTGCCTCCCGCCCAACCGCCCGCCACGCCTGAACCAGCCCCCGCCCCGCCAAAAGCGCCGGTCACGCTGGCTCAAACTCTCCTCAGCGAAACCGCCATTAAGCTATTTTTGTATCTGGGGGCCTTTTTCGTTATCTCAGCCGCCATCATTCTGGCAGCGCTCATAGAGATTTTACGCCTACCCATTCTATTGGTGGCGACTGCCACCTTTGGTGTGGCAGCGCTTATGTTCAAAAAACGCCTGCCCCAGCCCAGCTTTGTGCTTTTTCTGGTATTTTCGGCCTTATTCCCCATTAACGCCGGGGTACTAGCCGATTTACTGACTCTGCCGGCGCAGCTACTCTCTGCCTACTGGCTCTTGGCCCTGCTGACAAGCGCCGCTTTATGGGCCTTTGCAACCTGGTTTTATACCTCACGCTTTTTCAGTATGGCCTCTCTGGCCGCTTTTGTATGCGCCGCCTATCAACTCCCTGGCCTCTTGCACCCCAACCCAGCCGGGGAAACACGCCTGCTGGCCCTGGCTTTAGGCAATCTTTCGGCCCTGCTCGGCATCTGGTTGATCATCACGCGTAAAGGGAAAAAATTTGCCACACCGGCCTTCCTCTTTGCCCAACTACTGACCCTCGTCATCATTTTAGTTGGGCTAAGCAATCTCTTTATCAATCTATACGAAATATCTTCGGCCAGCACTCCTAACACCGGGTTATGGCTCAACCTCGCCGCCACCTGGGCTTCAATTGGATTGTTTTACATCTTCAGCCACGCGCTGCTCCCAGTTGCCATCTTCCCCTTCTTCAGCATCGCCGCACTGGCCCCAGTTCTCTACCTCACCTTAAACGCCCTGACGCTCGATCAACGTATCATCGCCAGCGGTTGGACCGCCTGGGCCGGACTGATGGCCTTATTCAGCGACCTTGCCAGCCGCATCCACCCCAAAACCCGTGAATACAACCTGCCGCTAACACTTGCCAGCATCGTTCTTTTTATCATTGGCAGTATTTGGGGCCTATTCCAATCAACAAGCTGGGGATTTACACTCTGCGCCACCGCAGCAGTTCTCCTGACAGCAATTCACATTTTTCAACCCCGGGCCTGGCTCTGGCTATCGGCCCTATCTTTTGGATTACTCACCTATTTTCTATTCTTTACCCTATCATTTCTCCCCACACTAGACGAATACAGCTTAATCTATCAGCTCACCGGCGCAACCCTGCTGCTGCTCCTGCCCGACCTGCTGCTCAAATCCGATTGGAAGAGTAACCCGACCTGGCGCTATCCACTACACATGCTGGGCATCCTGCTCGGCACACTCACCCTGGCCTTTATTCTAGTCAGCGCTCTGGGCGAAACCAGCCGAGGCGCCATCTGCACCTTTATACTTAGCGGTTTCTATTTGCTATACGCAATTCGCCATCAAAAACCACACTTGGGCTATCTCTTTACCTTGCATTTCAGCCTGGGGACAGCCTACACTCTGAACACACTCCAATTCGATAATATTTTTGGAGCGCTCGCACTGCTCGGCCTGGCCTACTATGCCATTGGATTTAGCTTTCATCGATTTAAAAACGAATCCTGGTCAAAAACCCTGCGCTGGAGCGGCCTCAGCCTGGCCCTCATACTTACACTGGTAAGCTTTTCCGTAGAAACCACCTTCACGGGCTGGTATATTGCGCTATTTGCCATGCTCTTTATGGCCGAAACCGGGCAATTGACCTGGCTCGAAGCCGCCGCCCCGCTACTCTTCTCAATTGGATTCAGCCTAACCCTTACAGAAAATAAAGTTCAAAACCCATCCTATTTTCTGGCTGGCATCACCATCCTCTGGCTTTGCTCAGAAACAGCCTATCAGCAAGCACTCAAAGTACGACCAATCCGCTGGATAACACGCCTTATCACTGCCGGGCTGGGGCTGGCGACTGCACTGGAGCTGTGGAATTCCACTTCTGATTACATCACCCGGCTGGTGATCAGCCTGGTGCTTTCGGCGTTTCTGCTTGGCTATTCGCGTCTCTACCGCCAGCCACGGCTTGGCTACACATTCGCGGCTTTTTTTAGCCTCTCGGCTTTTTTTGCAGCGCGCCTGTGGAGCGAAAATGCCTGGCTGGGAATACTTATTAGCCTGGCAATACTCTACTATCTTTTGAGCTTCAGCTTAAAAAGCAACTGGGCCACGGTCTGGCGCTTTTCCGGCCTGGCACTGGCAACCCTTGTCAGCTTGGCCGCCCCGCTAACAGAGGTTGGAATAGCAGCCTCGGCTCCCGTGGCACTGGCAGCTACTCTTTGGGCCGTAGAGGCCTTCCGGCGGCGTAATGTCTGGCTGGGATTCCCGGCCAATGGCCTATATTTACTGGCCTACTTTATGATTTTATTTTCGCTGGAAGTCACTGAACCCCAATTCTATTCCATAGGAGCAGCCTTGTTGGGAATGCTGATGCACTACCTGTTGCTGCGAACAGGCAGCAGCCTCGGAGCGTTTGTCACTGGGCTGGTTTCACAACTCATTCTGTTGGGAACAACCTACATTCAAATGGTTTCTCTCGAACAATTGGGCTTTTTTGCCGCGCTTTTTTCACAGGCACTGATTATTCTACTCTACGGACTCATTGTGCGATCCCGCAGCCTGGTTGGAGTCCCCACGATTATGCTGATTTTAGGCGTTACTACGGTTGTCTTCTTTATCCTGCGCGGACTTTCAACCGTGATCCTGATAGGTTGCACCGGCATTCTCATGATTTTGCTGGCAACCCTGGCGGTTGTACTACGCGAGCGGCTGATACGCATTGGAGAGCAGCTAAGCGGTTGGAAAGCCTGAACTTAGGCTTACCAACAAAAAAGTTTATTCTTCTAAGGCTTTCACCAAATCCGGCAAAATTTCGCCGGATTTGCCATGAAAGGCATAATCAGCATGTTCGGTGAGCGGAGTTGGATCGTAATTGATTTCGACCAGCACTGCGCCCCGGCTACGGGCGGCAAAAGCCAACGAGGCAGCCGGTTGCACCAAGCCAGATGTGCCGATGGAGAAAAAAGCCTGGCAAGTATTCACCGCTTTAATGGCGGCTTCCAGTTCGGCGGGTGGGAGTTGTTCGCCAAACCAAATTACATCTGGCCGTAGCGGTGCGCCACATTTTGGGCAAGTAGGAACGCTTTCAGGCAATTCGACCCACTCGGCAAGAATGCCACAGCCCTGCGAGCAACGAATGCGCCGCAAGTTGCCGTGCAATTCTATCAAAGTGCGGCTGCCCGCGCGTTGGTGCAAACCGTCGATGTTTTGAGTAATGAGACTAAACTGCGCGAAGCGGCGCTCCAACTCGACCAGGGCCAAATGACCAGCATTTGGCTCAGTTTGGCCTGCGCCTTCGCGCCGGGTAGTGTAAAAATCCCAGACCAGGCGTGGATTACGTTCAAAAGCCTGTGGGGTTGCCAGGTCTTCAGGTTTGTACTGTGCCCAAATTCCCACCTGAGCATCACGGAAGGTACGTAAACCCGATTCTTGAGAAACACCTGCGCCGGTTAGCACGGCTACGCGGGTGGAAGCGCGTAAATAAGAAATCAGTTCGGAAGGGAAAATCGTTGTCATAAAGCCGAGTATAACCCGAAAATAATCCATCTGGCTTGGCCTGGGGCGGCAAAAATAGGTTTACAATTTGAGGGGAGATACTTATGAAAAAAATTCCTGAACATGGCGCTTGTTTTGTTTGTGGCACTGCCAACCCGTGTGCAATTGGGTTGACCTGGTATATTGAAGAAAATGGGGATATTTTTGCCGAATTTTCTTTTAGCTCAGCCCATCAGGGGCCACCCGACCATGTCCACGGGGGGGCTTCGGCAGCGGTGTTGGATGAGGCGATGGGGGCGGCGGTTTGGATTGCCGGGCTGCCAGTGGTGGCCGCGCGGCTGGAGGTCGATTACAAACGTCCGCTGCCGTTGGGGCAATTGGTGAGTATTCGGGCGCGAATCGGCGAGAAACATACGCGTAAGGTACTTACAAGCGCCGAAATTTACCTTTCCAATGGGGAAGTCGCTGTGCGCGGAAAAGGAATCTATGTGGCTGCGCCACATTTGTTTGAAAATTCCAGGTTCGAGAATGTGGACAAACGGTAAAGCTAACAGCCCCGCAGGTTTTGCGAGGCAGAATAGGGCTGCGAAACGGAAGCCAGGCAAAATTGGAGTTTATTCGGCTGGAAAAGATTAGCAGGAGAAAATAGCGCGGGGGTGGTTGGGTTCAAAGACAGGAAAAGCTCAGATATAAAAAAGTGGGACAAGATGTTGTCATCTTGTCCCACTGGTGTTACTTGGATTCGACGTTGCCGTTTTCGTCTTTGGCGGGTTCGTCTTTTTTCTCGGCCAGGCTCTCTCGGAAGGATTTAAGACCGGAACCAAGTTCACCCAGGATTTTGCCAAAGCGCCCGGGGCCAAACAGAATTACCACAATGACCAGTACAATCAGTAGTTCGGGGACACCAAGTCCAAAGACACGCATAAGTTTGCTCCTTTTTGTAGCGCAACAATTGGTGTGGTGATTATATCAAGCTTTACGGCCAAAAATGAGGCCTTCGATGAGGCGTCCGGCGCGGCGAAGGAAAGATCGGACGGGGGCAAACCAGGGATACCATTCTGGTTTGACAACGTGGTGAGCCGGTTCGAGCGGGCCAGTCCATTCGGCGGCGAGTGCGCCCCAGGTGAGGCCAGCGCCGAACCCGACAAACACGACTTTATCGCCGGATTTTAGTTTGCCTTGCTGAACAGCTTCGACAGCGGCGATGGGAATGGAGGCGGTAGAGGTATTGCCGTAGCGGTCGAGGTTGACCATGAATTTTTCGATGGGTAATTTCAGGCCGCGCGCGGCGGCGTCAATGATACGCTGATTGGCCTGATGTGGCACGATTATGGCCAGGTCTTCGAGCTTCCAGCCAGATTTTTCGACGGCTTCGAGGGTTGCTCCGGCCATGACGCGGGTGGCAAAGCGAAAAACTTCTTTGCCGTCCATGTGGATAAAGTGCATTCCCGTGCGCAGGGTCAATTCACTGGCGGGGTTGCGTGAACCACCAGCCGGGATGGAGAGCAGGTCGCTGCCCGAACCGTCGGAGTGCATGACAGCGCCGAAAGCGCCACCGGGCTTTTCGCTGGCTTGCAGAACAAAAGCGCCAGCACCATCTCCAAACAGGATACAGATATTGCGGTCTTTCCAATCGATAAAACGGGAAAGGGTTTCGGTGCCAATGACGAGAACATTTTTGACAGAGCCAGAGCGAATCGCCTGAGCGCCCATGTTGAGACCATAAATGAAACCGGAACAAGCGGCAGAAAGGTCGAAGGCTCCGGCTTTACTTGCACCTATTTTGTCCTGAATGATGCAAGCGGTAGCCGGGAAAATATGTTCGGGGGTGGAGGTGGAACAGATGATGAGATCGAGGTCGCTGGGCAATAAATCGGCAATTTTTAGGGCGGCGATGGCCGCTTCGGCGCCGAGGCTGGCGGAGGATTGACGTTCGTCGGCAATGCGGCGTTCGCGGATGCCGGTACGATCTCGAATCCATTCGTCGTTGGTGTCCACCATTTTGGATAAGTCTTCATTGGTCAGCACTTTGGAAGGGACTGACATTCCCCAACCGGTGATGTGGGCGTAAGGCATAAAAACTCCGTTGTGTTTTAGCCGTTATAGCGGCTAAAAACCAGGGTGGCGTTGTGGCCGCCAAAACCAAAAGAATTGGAAATGATGTGGCGCGGCGTGGCCGGGCGGGGGGTGTTCGGGATAATATCCAAGTCGCAGACGGGGTCGGGCGTAGAATAGTTGATGGTAGCCGGAAGGATATTGTGAGCAAAAATTTGGGTGCAAATCAGCGCTTCGATGGCCCCCGCCGCTCCGAGCATGTGTCCGGTCATCGATTTTGTGGATGAAATGGCAACCTTGTAGGCCTGCTCGCCAAAAACGGCCTTGATGGCGGCTGTTTCGGATTTATCGTTGAGGAGGGTGGATGTGCCGTGAGCGTTGATGTAATCAATATCACTGACCGTTAGCCCGGCATTTTGGATGGCAATTTTCATGCAAGTAGCTGCGCCAGTGCCATTCTCTGCCGGGGCCGAGATATGGTAAGCATCATCGGTTGTGCCATAGCCCGAAATTTCGGCCAAAATCGTCGCGCCGCGTGCCAGGGCATGTTCGAGCGCTTCGAGCACAAGTATGGCGCTGCCTTCGCCCATCACAAAACCATCACGGTCCTTATCAAAAGGCCGTGAGGCGGCGCGAGGGTCATCGTTGCGGGTGGAGAGCGCCCCCATTACATTCATGCCAGCCATCGCCACCGGCACAATGGCAGCTTCAGCGCCGCCCGCCAGCATGGCATCGGCAGCGCCCCGCCGAATCATCTCGGCGGCTTCTCCGATGGCATTGCTACCACTGGCGCACGCTGTAACAACTGCCATATTTGGCCCACGCAGGCCCAAATGAATGGCGGCTGTGCCGGCGGCGGTATCGGAGATCATCATTGGAACAAGAAAGGGGCTAACGCGATCAGGGCCTTTTTCGGCCAATACCCCAACCTGTTCGGACAATGTGCCAATGCCACCAATACCAGACCCAATCACTATGCCAATCCGGTCGCGGGTGGTGTCATCAACCACCAGGCCAGATTGAATTAGGGCCTGGCGAGCAGCAACCAGCGCAAATTGGGCAAAGCGATCCATGCGGCGAGCCTCACGGCTGCCAAACAGCCCAACCGGGTCAAAATTTTTCACTTCGCAGGCAAATTTTGTCTTATGTTGGCTGGCATCAAAGAGGGTAATTGGTGCAGCGCCAGATTGGCCTTTTAAAAGGGCTTGCCAGGTTTCATCTACAGAGTGTCCTAAAGGGCTGATACATCCCAACCCGGTAATAACAACACGATTACGCATTTTTGCATCTCCTAAAAGTAAAGTATCTCCAGCTATAACCCAGGAAAGACTAAAGAGAGGCGCAAAAACGCCCTGTCTCTGACAGCGACAGGGCGTTTGTTTTTAGATCCAGTTCAGAGTTTGCAAGGCCTGGTGAACATGACTTTGGTTGTGCGAGTTCATTATTCCGGCCAACTCGCGCAAGGTGGTGGGGCCAAAAATGGTGTGGCGCACCTTGCGCTCCCAATCTACGGCGGTAAAGGTGGCAAACAGGGCCAGCAGTTCTTGACGAGCGCTGGCATAGGCCAAAAAGGCTTGCAGGCCGTCCTGGCTAAGGTAGCGGCGTTCGGCAGCCCACGGATCGGTGTCCTGACCGGGAATGAAGGCATTTTCGTTTTTTAGCGCAAACTGAAAGCGCGGCAAATTCACTTCGCACTCCACATCACGTAAATGGCACAAAATCTCGGTGAAGGCCCACTCTTCGGGGGCCGGGCGAACGATCCACTGGGCAGCCGGAACTTTTAGGGTGAGGGTGTGCAAGGCTGCCGGGGCCGCCAAAAGGGCCAATCGCAGCGCTTTCCGCGTTGTGAAATGCGGGACGAGGGTTGCGAAATCAACCGTTTCAAGCCAGCGCCGCAAATCGTCAAATGTGCCTTGCGGGATGCCTTCGGCTCTGGAATCGGCCTGGTCGGATGGCCGCAGCCAAAAAACGGGGAGTCCCGCTTGTTGGGCGGGGAAAATATCACGCTCCAGGCTGTCTCCCACCATCAGGGCGGGTTCGTTCTGCCAGCCCAGGCGCAGCAAAAATTCGGGGTAGTAGGCATGAGAGACTTTGGCAAAGTGGAAGGTTTCAAAGTCAGGGATCAGGCTAAAGGGGTAGGTTTCCGGGGCCAGGTTGGCCCAACGCAGGCGGTGCAATATGGCTTTGCGGGGGAAGAGCGGATCGGTTGCGACGGCCACCTTCCAGCCGCGCGTAAAAGCCCATTCAACAAAAGCGATCGCATCCGGGCGGGGGCTGGTGAGGGGTTGCAGCGTAGGAAAAAGCGTGTCGTAAAACTCTTCAATTAGCGGGGCGATTGTTTCTCGCTCCACATTCAGGGCCGGGTAGAAAGCGTCATTAAAAGATTGTTCCAATGTGCAAAGTGGGTCGGCGCTGGCGTACATGATACGTGTGCCGGTGATAAGGTGTTGAAATGTCTGGTCGGGGGCAATTTTTTGGCTTAAGTGGCTTACCAGTTTTTGAAAATAAACCGGGATGAGGGCTTCGATGTTGGAATTGAGCAGGGTATCGTCTAGATCGAGTAAAAGATGAAGGGTCATTTTTTCACGTCAAAGATGGGGGGGATGGGGTGACATTCGCCGCAGCCAATGTGGGGTTCGGCCACGAGGCGATTGGTTTTTTGGCAATAGGCGCTGACTTGTACCCGGCGCTGAAAGGCAGCCATTAGGGGCCGCCCAACGCTGGCGCGCAGGGTCAGGTTTTCGCAAGCATTGGCGCGAGCGATGCCTGGCACAGGACAGGTTTTGCACAAATCGGCGCTCCATTTTGCGCCGCTGTTGGTGAGCAGGCGACATTCTTCGAGGGAGCGTCCGCGAAAATAGTCACCATAAAAATAAGAGCATTCGTTGCCAGCGGGAGTTTTCATTGTTTATCCAGAAAAAGAGCGATGAAAATACGTTTGTAAATTATAAAGCAGTCTTTCTAAAAAACAACAGGTCGAAGAGGTGTCTTCGGCCTGTTGTGAGCGTTTTTTTACAAAACTTGATTTTGCTCTGACGGTTAGACGCGCGTCACATATTCGCCGTTGCGAGTATCGACGCGGATGGTATCGCCTTCTTTGACAAAATTAGGAACCTGAACTTCGATACCCGTTTCCACGCGAACTTTTTTGGTGACGCCGGTGGCGGTATCGCCACGCACCGCCACTTCGGCGGCAATAACTTTTAGATCAACCGAGGTGGGTACTTCAATATCAAGCGGTTTTTCACCATAGAAAGTCAGTTTACATTCCATGCCTTCTTTGAGATACCCAGCCAACTCGCCCACAATATCGGTGGGGATGGCAGGTTGTTCAAAGGTTTCGTTATCCATAAAATGGAAATTATCGCCATCGCTGTATAAAAATTGAACATTATGAAAATCAAGGCGAACATCGGGCACGCGATCGCCAGATTGGAAGGTCTTTTCGATATTGGAGCCGGTTTTCAGATTGCGGGCTTTAATGCGAATGGTGGCGTTGCCGCGCCCTGGTTTATGGTGGCTGTATTCGAGTACTTTAAAGAGTTGGCCGTCATATTCAAAAGTGACGCCCTTGCGAAGGTCATTTACATCAATCATGCTTTCTTCCTTTATTTGTTTTGCTTGCTAAATTTAGTTTGACGGGCGGCATTATAGCATAGGACACAGAGCCAGAATAGAGGCAGTCCGGCCTTGAAAATTTTTGGAAAATTGTGCGGTAGAATAACAGCTTGTTTTTCTGGCAAATTGCGGGAACGAAATACGCCTGAATCGCGTCTATTGCTGACGAGCCGGAAGCCCGGCAATATAAAAAAGGAGACATCTCTTATGAGAAAAAAGGATATGAAAAAAAATCTATTACTGTTATTTTCTATCACCAGCCTGCTGCTTTTAGGCGCTTGTGGAGGAAATACAACCCCAGAGGCTACGCCGATATTAAGCGTGGATGCAGTTTACACAGCGGCAGCGGCGACGGTTGAAACTTCTCTAACCAGCGCCGCCCTCTCCCAGCCGACCAGCGCCCCAACTACAGCGCCCAGTGTTACGCCGCTGCCTTCGGCCACTTTGGGCGCATTGCCCACCCAGGCGCAGCCGCTTCTTCTGCCAACCAATACAAGCCTGGCAGGCAGTTGCAATAACTCGATGTTTATTAAAGATGTCACCATTCCCGATGGAACTCTTATTAATGCTGGCCAGGTTTTTGTGAAAACCTGGCGCATCCAAAATACCGGGACTTGCGCCTGGACAACCGACTATAAGCTGACATTTGTCGGCGGGGAAAAAATGGGGGCCGAGACTGTCAAGCTGACAGCGGCGGTGCAGCCTAATCAGGAATTCGACATCTCGATCAGTTTTACTGCCCCAACCGGAAAAACGGGAGACCTTCGCAGCACCTGGCAAATCGCCAGTTCAGACGGCAAGTTGTTTGGAACTTCGTTCTATGTGCTCATAAGAGTCAATTCGGCAACCGGTACGAGCACTACCGGCCCAACGGCAACACCCTCTTCCACCAATACTCCCGGCCCAACGGCAATACCCTCTTCCACCAATACTCCCGGCCCAACGGCCACACCTTCTGTGACAAATACTACGGCTCCCACCAATACGCCAGAACCAACCAATACCCCGATCCCACCAACCAATACCCCTGAACCAACCGTAACTCCTGGCTAGAAAAAACATGGTTTAAAATCAAAACCCTGGCAAAACTCGCCAGGGTTTTGATTTTGCGGCTCTATTATTTTTTTTGGTGAAGCCGATTGTTGATTAATTATCCAAAGCGCCCGCATTAATCCAGGACTGAATCAATTGAAGCTGTTCTGGGGTGACTTTTGGGCCACGCTTAGGCATTTTACCAGATTCAATGAGCTTCACCAGGCTGCTGTTGCCAGCATCACCAGCGGCAAGGACTGGGCCATCTTCGGAACCTTGCATCAGGGCGGCATAGCTCGCCAGATTGAGGCCTTCTTCAGTGCGTGAACCACCGTGACAGTTGACGCAGCGGCTTTCGAGAATGGGTAAAATGCGGCAGGGGCCTCAGTCGCCGCGCTGGGGGCTGCGGATTCTGAGGTGGGGTTTATTGCCAGAACTGGCTCGGAGGTTGCTTCAGCTTCGTTTAGCGGAACTTCAGCCTCGGGGGCCGTAGGGGTGGCGCAGGCGGCCAGGCCAAAAACCAGGGTCAGCATTAGGGTGAGTAAAATGTTGCGGGGATTGAAAATCATCTTTTCTCCTAAAAATTTTAGAAACCATACAGGATTACGCCGCCTAAAAAGCCCAAAGCGGCAGAGAGGGCACAGATTGTCATTGACCGGAGTAGACTTTACCAGTCATGGTCGGACGTATGTTTACCAGTC